>CAVCAV010000009.1:0-26698 GCA_963600165.1 Christensenella sp. UBA1685
CTTTTATGCCGAGTCCGCTGAGGAGGGTGGCGGCATCGTTTTCGGCAGTGTAGCCGCCCATTTGTGCAAACTTGTCTTCGAGTTCGGCTACCTTTATGCCGTCTTCATCGGTGAAGTCGGCCTTGGAGTAGAGCTCGTTGCGTTCCTGCATGATTTGCCACATGACGGTATGGCCCTGGAGCACGGTGTCGAGAACAGTTTGGTCGTCGAACTTGAAGTGGTCCTGGCTCAGCACGGAGAGACGTTCGCCCGGTCCGAGTTCTACGGAACCTTTGGTAGGCTCGAGTTCTCCAGAGATGGCCTTCAGCAGTGTGGACTTACCGGCGCCGTTGGCACCGATGATGCCGTAGATGTTTCCGTTAGTGAACTTCATGTTGACATCCTGGTAAAGGATGCGTTTGCCAAACTGGATGGCCAAGTTGGATACTGTGATCATTTTATGTTGTCAGTGTGGTTTGTGGTTCTTATGTGGTGTCGGTACGAGAACATCCTATATATAATAAGGAGTGCTCGCCTGTGCTCACGAAAAGCAAGTGCAAAATTACGAAAAAAACTCAGTTTGTGCCTTGTATGCTTACGGCGAGTATGCAATCGCCTGTTTGATAGAAGCTCACGCGGGCTTTGCTTCCCTTTTTCTCAAGAGGGTATGCTACGATTTTACCGTCGCTTTCTTCTGTCAAAACTACTTGGTTGAGCAGGGTAAGGGTGGGGGAACTGAAGGTCTTGAATGCGGCTTCCTTTGCGCACCATAGTGCCGTGGCCTTGTCCTCTGCGGCAGGGAACAGATTCAACTCTATTTCTTCCTCTTTTGCAGAGAGAAACTTGTCTTTTATACGGAGCGCTCTTCCACTTTTGTGCTCTATGTCAATGCCGTGAGGACGCGTTGCTACACTCAGAGTATAAAGTTCTTTGGTGTGGCTGATGCTAATGTAAAAGTCGTCTTTTACGCTGCCTGCCAGTTTGGGCTTCCCCTCTACCGTGTGGACGATGTTGACTTCTCCTCCGAATATTGTGCGGCACATGATATTCAGCGACAACGTTTCTATTTGTCTCTTGACGGATTGCGGACGCTTGTTTTGTTCGCCGTTCGCATGGCTTTCGGACAGTTGTGACTGACACAGCTCTGACATGATGTCATGCAGCTTTGTCAGTTCATGCTGGTGCGCCCATAAATAAACGCGACAGGAGTCGTGGACTTCGGCCGCGTTTATCGGTTCGGTATCTTGGGGATTAAATTCGTAAAGCTGGATAGTCATGCGTGAGAGTTTAGGCGAACTGCGGGGGCAAACTGTGGGGGCGCACGATGGAGGCGAAGTCTCCTGACTTCGCTTGCGCGGTCAAAGCATTATAAAACAAACTTTTTAGTGTTCATCCCGATAGGCGCTGCAAATTAGAAAGGCAGTTCCTCATCCTTGCTGGGGTTGAAGAATGCGTCGGCTTTTTTAGCGTCCGTCTTTTCTTGTGGTTGGGGTGCCGCAGCGGTTTGAGCGGCTGTGTTGGCTTGGGGTGTTTGGGGCGCATTGGTTGCCGATTGACTTTTTGGCGTGAGCATTTCCATGCTGTTTACCCAAATCTCAGTCACGTAGTGTTGAGCACCCTGACGGTCCGTATAGTTGCGGGTGCGAAGGGAACCTTCTACATAGAGCTTGTCACCTTTGTGGACATAATTCTCTGCCACGGAAGCCAGTCTTCCCCAAAGTTGGAGTTTGTGCCACTCTGTTCGTTCGGGGACCGTTGTTCCGTTGGGTAGGGTGTAGCCTGGCGTGGAGGTGGCCAAATTGATACGTGCAGTGCATGTGCCGTTTTCTATGTAGCGGATTTCGGGGTCTGCTCCGACGTTGCCAATGAGCATTACTTTGTTGAGTGACATAATTCAATGGGTTTGTAAAAGGTTAGAAATAAGAATGGCGAATGCGGGACATGAAAGATGGCGACTTATGCGCCAGCTTTGTTCATGTCCCGCATTGGATAGATTTGTTTCTCGTTTATCGGATACGATATTCTGAGCGTACCATGTCGTCGTCACGCTTGATGCCGCGGCGTGCCAAGAGGGCGGCTACGATAGCCAAGACGGGGCACACGATGCCGACTTTGGGCATGGGGCTGAGCGACACAATCTCGTGTATGCGGTATGCGCTGATTGCAAGGCAAACCATTGCGAGTACGTTAAGTTCTACCGTAGCAGTGCAGAAACTCATCTGGCGCTTGCGCTTTTTGAAGAGGAAGATGGCTACGAGGGGAACTATCGCTGCTGCAGAGCACAACACTCCGCACGTATGGCGTCCTGCCAGTTCGTTGAGTGTGCTTGTAACTCCAAGGCCTGCTGCCGTGGCTACTTCCATGCCTTTCGCATCGGTAAAGCCGACTATCGGCAGAAAAAGCGTGAGTACGGCGAATACTGCGGCGAGAAACAGATAGATGGTCTGTACGCGCTGTATCATAATTCGTTGCCGATGTTTTCTTTGTCCTTGGCGGGATTACGGAAATAGATGCGTCCGTTGAGGAAGTCGTCTGCTGCGATGAGGGTGGGCTTGGGAAGCTTTTCGTAGTAGCGTGAGATTTCAATCTGTTCGCGGTTCTCGAAAGTTTCTTCCAAGTTGTCGGTGCTGGAAGCAAATTCCTTGAGCTTTTTGGAGAGGTCCTCCTTCATCTTGACGGAAATCTGGTTGGCGCGTTTAGCAATGATAGCCACGCTTTCGTAGATGTTGTCCGTTCCTTTGCAGAAGTCCAAGATGTTGTGAGTGACCGTGTTTGTAGGTGCTTTGCTTTTTTTGTAATCCATTGCTTTATTTGGTGTTCGTTGTTGCGTGTTGTTGTAAGTTGTGTGAACCCTTTCTTGCCGTAGCATAACTTGCGGCCTTACTGTGCTGTGGCGGAAGTTTCGCCTGTTGTGCTAGTGCTTTCGGCATCGTCAGTCTGACTGTCCTTCGGCACGTATTTCTTTGCAGAAGCGAAGAGGCGCTTGGCTTCGGGCATGTTCTTCGACTCGGGATATTCCGTGACGAAGCCGTAGTACTCGTCAATGGCAGCGTGGTAGCGCTCTTCCTTCTTGCTTTCTACGCTCATGCGTGCGAGGGCAAACTTGGCGCGGAGGATAAGAAGGGAGAAATCTTCACGGCGAGTGGTGTAGGGATAGTCCTTGATGGCATTCTCGGCGGTGAGGATGCAAGCTCCGTAGTTGCCGTTCGTTCCGTTGCCGATGTAGGCACCCAAGTCGTAGTAGAGCTTGGCGGAGAGGTATTCCTTTTCCACAAGTTTGTCCTGCAACTTGAAGATGTAGTCCTGGGCCTGGGGGCGAAGGGAACTGCTGGGATAGTTTTCAATGAAATTCTGGAATTCCGTTACCGCTTCGTACGTAGGTGTTTGGTCCAAACGGGGTTCTGGCGTATTCATGTAGAGCGCATATCCCGTGTTGAAACGTGCCTGTTCGGCGTAGCGTCCGCGGGGATAGGTCTGATAGTATTTCTTGAAAATCTTGGCGGCAGCGTCGTAGGAGTGTGCTTTGAGGTTGCACATGCCGGAGAGATACATTGACTCTTCGCCCTGGTCAGTACCTTTGAGCGTAGTGAGCAAGTCGCCCAACACCGTAGCTGCACGGTTGTACTGTCCTTCTGCGTAATATTGTTTAGCCGCCTCGTATTTGTACTCGTAGTCCGAGGTCTTTACGATGCGGTTGTAGTCAGCACATGAAACTACGAGCAGCAACGCGCTGCAGAGTATGGCGGGCAGAATTTTGTTCATAGTCGGAATTTGTGGCAAAGTTAAGCATTTATTCTTGTATAGATGCGCATCATGCTGGTTTTTCGGTGAAAGCGCGGTTTTTGGCGACGGGGTCAGGCTATGAGTGCGCGCAGTGTGATGTATAGATAGGTCAGTGCCAGGGCAATGATGAGCAAATGCACCGAACTCATGCTGAAGCCGCTTGCCGTGAGCGTGCCCGACGTCGGCGGGCAGTCGGTGTTGCGGCGTTGTTGACATTGTGTCCAAAGCGTGGTGTGATGGGCGTATTTCTTCCAAAGTGTATAGACGGCCCATCCTACGAAGAGTCCCCACACCGCACCCGTAAGGAGGTCTCCTATATAATGTACGCCTAGGTAGACGCGCGACCAGCAGTTTACAAGACTCCACGAGTAGAGCCATACGGTGAGTATGCGGTTGCGTATGAGGAGCGAAACGAAGGTGGCCACGGCGAATGTGTTTGCGGCATGGCTGGAGAAGAACCCGTAGAGTCCGCCACGGTAGCCGTTGACGACGTCTACGGTGTACATGAACGCCGGATTTTGTGCGGGTCTGTAGCGTGCCACAAGGGGCTTGAATATGCTCGATGCCACTTGGTCGGCCAAGAGTATAGCGAGGGCTATGGCGAGGATGGTCCAAGCCAACGTGACGAGATTGTTGTGACGGACGAGCACGTAGATCAACACCAATGCGAGGGGTAGCCACGTGGCGGTTTGCGTGGCTGTAAGCGCCAGTTGGTCGAGGTAGACGGACTGGCTTCCGTTGAGCATAAGCGTGAGGTGCTGGTCTATGGAGTTCATGGGGCGGTTGGTTGGGGAGGTTACACCTGTTCTACGGTAGATTTGTCAATCCATACGGTCTTTCCGTCGGGCATTTCCACTTGAATCCATCGTTCGTTGGCGGTGTCGGTCAGTTTGAGGGTGGTGCCCTCGTTGAGCTTGCGTGCCTTGGGGGCAGAAGCGGAGGGCGTGGTGTATGCCTGTGTCTCGCCCATGACTACGAAGAGCGTTTCGCCGCTCTTTCGTTGTTGTTGCACTGCTGCAAAGGCGTAGAAGGCCAAAGTGAGGACAAAAAACGCGATGGAACCGAAGAATCCTGCTTTACGTATGGCGGTACGGCTGCCCACTCGGTAGAGCACGAAGAGCAGCAACGCTACAATGAGCGTAACCAAGGCAATGTGGCCCCACGAGTCGGCGCTGCGTGTGGTGAGCAGGTTGCGGAACCATGTGACGAAGAACATCTCCGAGGGCGACTCGAAGCGGTCGGTGAGTTTGGCCTGTGTCAACTGCAGATTGAAAGCGGCATCCTCGTTGTCGGGCTGGAACTTCAGTGCACGCTGATAGTTGAGCACGGCGCGCGGATACTCTTTCATCCGATAGAAACAGTTGCCGAGGTTGTAGCAAAGTTCTGCTCTTTCAGATTCAGACAATTCAACCTTGTCTTGTTTCAGAACGTTCTCGTAGAGTTGCGCGGCCTGTGCGTAGTCCTTTGCATCATATGCCTTTTGTGCATGGCTTATGAGGGCGGGGGCATCGGCGGGTTTGGCCGCACTTTGCGCGTTGGCGTGAGAACCTTCGGTGAAATGGGCTGCAACCGCGAACGCGAGTGTGAGGAGAAGGGTGAAAATATGACGTTTCATCGTATTATCGTATCAATTATGCGTTTTGCTTCGCTGAGCGTGGCTTGGCGCTCGGCGTCGCTGTTGGGAGCATATTGTGCCATTTCGCATTCGTCAAGGAGTTTCACGAAAGCTTCAATGTCGTTGGCTTGGACGTCTTTCCCGGCAAGGAGTTCGGCCATGTGCTCTTTGGTGAGTTCGGCGGTGCCCACATTGAACGTGTCGGCCACATATTGCTGGATAGCGCGTGCGATGGTGGCGTAGAAAGCGCGTCCGTCGGGAGCATTGATTTGTTTCTCTGCTTCGGCGAGCAGACGCTGGGCCTGTTTGGCGGCACCGCGGCGTTTGCGTCCTACGGTGTCGGCTTTGTTGCCCGCATAGGCTGAGAGGAGTTTCAGCACTACGGCAAAGACGATGAGCAATGCTGCAGTAAGCGACCAATACGTCCAAGTGTTCCACAGGGGAAGGAGCGTAAGGCTATGGCCGCCGTCTGCTTTGTGCGGTGCGCGGATGTCGCTCTGTAGCAACGCCAACTGCTTGTCCACGTCGCTGCGCGACTTGTCGCCTTTCTTCACGTCGATGGTGAGAGCGGGAATGGTGAGGGTGCGGTAAGCCTTTGCATCGGTGTCGTAGTAGATGAAGTCGGTGGCAGGGATGGTGTATTTGCCTACGTTGCGTGGTACGAACGTATAGTCGAACGTGACGTCGCCGCTCATGCCGTTGGGTGTGACTTTCGTCTTGTCGTTGGTCTTGGCATCGAAGGTGTCGAAGTCTTTGGGGAATGTGACGTTCGGCGCAGTGATGAGTTTGGTGTTGCCCGTTCCGCTGAGGGTGATGCGGTAGGTAGCCACGTCGTTGGTGCGGACACCTTGGGTGAGGAGTTGTCCTTTGATGCTGAATTTGCCCACGGCGCCGGCATAACCGGCCGGTTTGGGTTGGGGGAGTGCTTCCACGTCGAGGGTGAGAGGTGCCACTTTGCGCTTTACGCTGACGCCTATGGTTCCGCCGCCGTTGAAGAACGCTTCGGCGAAGTCCATGTCGTGGTCCTGCTGCATCACGGTGCAGTCGAAAGTGATGCTGGGGATGGTAATCTTACCGCTTTGCTGGGGGAAGACTACATACTGCAGCAGCGTGCCGGTCTTGTACGTAGCGTTTGCACGATGTTCTATGCGTGTCTCAATCTGGTTGTTGGGGAGGGGAATTTCCTGCGAGATGAGACCTTTGAAGTCAGGCTTTGTGGTGAGTTGGGTATTGGCGAGTGCTACTCCCACTTTGGCATGTACGCGGTAGGTGAGGAGTACGGCTTCCTGCTCATGCACTTTGGTGCGGCTCGGCGTGACGTCGATGAAAAGGTCGCGTTCGGTGACGGGAGAGCCCGTTTGCTGTACGCCGGAGTTGTACGACGATGATGAACTCTGCTGGTGCTGTTTGGCTGAGGACTTGCCGCTTGAAGCGTGTGCTTCGAAACTGATGGGGCGCGACTTTACGATTTTGTTTCCCACTCTCACGCTGGCGGAGCCGATGGTGAGACGGCCTGACTTGCGGGGGGCGAGGATGTAGGTGTACGATTTGCTGGACGAGCGCGAGGTGTGTCCGTTGATAATCTGTATGTTGCTCATCGTAGCCTCCGACACGTTGCTGAGCATGTCGAAATCGGCGAGCGAAGGCGGCGTGAACGATGTGGCGTCGCTGCTGTTGACGGTGAAGGTAAGTCGGAGAAAATCGCCCTGATTTTCTATTTGCGCATTCATGCTTTGTGCGTGTATCCATTGTGTGCTGGTGCATACAAGGAAGAGCACAAGGCAGGTCAGGCGTTTTAGGGTGTGCATGATAGGGGAATAATAATATGGGCAGATTGCGATTTGCGGGATTTGTGGAGTTGTGTTCGTGTAGAACGCGACATTTCAAACGTCGCTTCGATAGAAGGAGGATGTGTGGATTTAAGTTTGTGATGACGCTCGTGCGAAGTCTCCTGACTTCGCCTCCATCGTTCGCTTCCATCGTTCGCTTCATAGGGAGTGCGTTACCAGTTCTTGTCGAGCGAGCGCTGGCGGGGCTGGGCGGCGTTGACGCGCTGGCGCGTTTGCTTTTCGGCCTGTTTCATGAGGTTGATGTACTGCTGCGTCTGTTGCTGCTCTTGCGGATTGGTTTTTTGCTGCTGCGGCTGGTTGGGCTTCTGCTGCTTGTCTTGCTTGTCCTGCTTTTGCTGTTGCTGTTGTTGCTGCTGTTGTTGTTTCTGTTGCTGGTTCTGCTTGTTCTGGTCTTCCTTGAGCTGGCGCTGGCAGAGCACGAGGTTGTAACGCGTGTCGTTGTCGTGCGGATTGAGGCGAAGCGCCTGCTTGTACATCTCTATGGCCTGACGCAGAAGTTGCTGCTGGTCCTGTTGGTTGGTGAGTGCCTGTTTCTGGCGAATGTATCCGCGGTTGTGGCAGGCCATGGCACGTATCTGTGTGTTGCGGTCGTTGTGTGCCACTTTGTCGTAGAGACTGTCGGCCATATGTGCGTCGCCTTTTGCCAGGTAGGTGTCGGCAAGGTTGAACATGGCGCGTGTATTAGAAGGGTTGTGCTTCAGGGCTTTCATGTACAGGCTTTGTGCCTTGTCGTACTGACGGGCGCGGAAGGCGGTGTTCCCCTGGTGCATGACGCGCCATTCATAGCTCTGTGCGACGGTGCGGGCTGGTGTCACCGCAAGCAGAAGGCAGAGCATGAGCCACTTGCATAAGGATTTCATTTCTTGAAAAGTTTGAATCGTTTGAACCATGCGTTTTGCGTTTCCATGATGCAGGCTTCTGCAATCATGAGCAGGAGCACGATGAGCGCCACGGCCTGGAACTGCTCGTCGCGTTCGGTGAACGTGGTGGTGGACTGGCTTTGCTTGAGACGGGAAAGCTGGTTGCGAAGCTCTTCCTGTGCGTGGTTGGTCTGGTCGAGATGGAGGTAGATACCCTTGCCGGCCTGGGCCACTTCGCGGCACATTTTCTCGTTGAGGGCGGTGTGCACAACTTCTCCGTCGTTGTCGCGTAGCGGGCCGTTGGACGTGGGTATTTCCGCACCTTCGGGCGAACCTACGCCGATGACGAATATGTTCATGCCGTCCTTGGCGGCTTGCTGTGCGGCTTCGAGTGCACCTTCTTCGTGGTCTTCGCCGTCGGTGATGAGGATGATGGCTTTGCCCACGTTCTTGTTGTCGGTAAAACTCTTTTCTGCCAGTTCAATGGCGGCGCCGAGATTGGTGCCCTGCATGGTCACCATGGAAGGGTTGAGCGCATCGAGGAAGAGTTTGGCGGCGGCAAAGTCTGCCGTAATGGGGAGTTGCGGATAGGCTTCTCCTGCAAACACGCCCATGGCCACCTTGTCGTTCTTCATTCGGTCTATCATGTTGGACACGAGAAGTTTTGCGCGGTCGAGGCGGCTCGGCGTGACGTCCTGGGCGAGCATGGAGTTGGACACGTCCATCATGACGGCCACTTCTATGCCGCTGCTGGTTTCCTGCCCTTGCTTGAGTCCGTACTGCGGACGCGCAAGCATCACAACGGCGAGCGCCAGAATGAGCATATAGAGGGTGAACTTCACATGCGGACGGGCCGTGGAGCGCAAAGGGGTGAGTGCCGCCACGAGGCGTTTGTCGCCCAGTTTGGCCAGTTTGCGCCGTGTGCGCCATGCACTCCATATATATAGGAGTATGGCGACGGGAATGAGGATGAGCAGATAGAGATATTGTGGGTTGCGGAATTCAAACATACTGAGTGTTTTAATTGTGGCACTAAGCCACTGCCGTATATCGGGTGCGCTCGGTTGTGGACCTGAGTGCGTGAAATGTCGTTTGGCGCTGGCGCTGTGCGTTAGGGTACGCGTTTGAGCAGTGTGACATTCAACAGAATTTCGAGAAGCAGACAAACCACGAGAGCGAGGGCAAAGGGCTGGTAGGCTTCGTAGCGCTGGTCGAAGTTGATGACTTTGAGTTTCGACTTTTCAAGTTTGTCGATGTCGTTGTACACTTCCTTGAGCGAACTTTTGGAGGTGGCTTTGTAGAATATGCCGCCTGTGGTGCGGGCAATCTGCTGAAGCGTCGTGGGGTCGGCACTGTTGTCGACCTGTGCCTGGTAGACTTCTCCGTTGGGGAGTTGCGCTACGGGCACGCTCACTTTGCCGTCGGTGCCGAGGAGGATGGTGTAGACGCGTATGCCGCAGTTCTTCGCCATGTCGGCTGCCATGAGCGGCGATATTTCGCCCGTGTTGTTCTCGCCGTCGGTGAGAAGGATGATCACCTTGCTCTTGGCTTTGCTCTCCGATAGGTGTGCCACGGCACTGGCAATGCCCATGCCGATGGCCGTACCCGGTTGGATGACGCCGTTGGCCTGCAGGTCGCAGTTGACGTTGCGGAACATGTTGAGCAGCACGTTGTGGTCCGTGGTGAGCGGACACTGCGTGAAGGCTTCGCCGCCGAAGAGCGTGAGACCGATGTTGTCCGACGGGCGGTTGGAGATGAAACTGAGCGCTACGTCCTTTGCTGCATTGAGTCGGGTGGGGCGTATGTCGGGGGTGAGCATACTGGTGGAGATGTCCATGGCCATCATGATGTCGATGCCTTCCGACTCTCCGTGGCGAAATGCCGTGCGTGTTTGCGGACGGGCGAGAATGACAACGAGGAGCGTGAAGGACACGGCATGGAGCCAGAAGGGCATATGCACAAGTCGGGTGCGCCACGAAACGGGGCCGTGGCGGAAAGCTTCTGCGGAAGCCACGGTGAACTTGGCTTCGTGTTTACTCCGGAAGAGGTAGTGCCAAACGATGTAGGGCAACAGTAAAAGGAGTAGCAGAAAATATGCAGGGGATGCAAAGTACATTGCGAGTTGGGTTTTGTGTGCGGCCTATGCGTAGCACTGGTAGAGTTCGAAGAGGATGTAGAAGGTGAGCGCAACGGCGGCCAGCGTGAGTGTCATTCCTCCGAAGAGCATGGCAAGGCGCAGGCGCGACTGCTTCTTGTCGGAGAGCGACACGTACTCCACATGGGGCTTGGGCGCAACGGCGGGCACCAGTTTGGTGGCTTGCACATAGCTCAGCGCCTGCATGAGGTCCTTGTCCTGTTCTTCGAGCGACGGCCTCTGCTTGGCAAACTTCACGAGGTCGGCCATTTCGAGCACGCTGCGGAGTTCGGCGAGCGCCGCATAGTCGTTGTTTGCCGTGAGGCGGTTGATGATTTCGGAGGTAGTCATCTCGTTGGCGTTGAACCCGAAGCGTTCCTCGATGTAGGTGCGCAACGTGTCGGTGAGCGCCATATAATAGGTCTTGGGGTCGGTCGTTGCGGCCTGTTGTCTGATTTGGCTGATGTGCTCAACGGCAGTCTGGTGGGGCGGGGTGGGCGGATGTACCACGATGCGGCGCGAGATGTGTTTGGGGCTGGTGAGACGCGTCCAAAGGGCGAATGCCAATGCCGCACAGAGCCAGGCCAGGAGGGCGAGTATGAGGAGCGTGGAACGCCATTGGAAGGGCTCGTCCACCACGTCGTGTGCGTCGCGAAACTTGTCTACGTGTACCGTGTCGACCTCGATGGTGCTAACCTTCAGGCCGAGCGATCCGCGCGATGCCACGCGCTTGCCGTCCACTTCCACGTAGAAGGGGGGGAGGGTGTAGAGTGCGGAGTCGAACGACGTGACGGTATAGCGTCGCACGAGTTCCAGGCGCTTTCCGTCGTTGGTGACGGTAGTGTCCACCTTGCTGCTGCTGACCACCTCCACACCAGGAGTGAGTTCCTGCTGCTCGCTGAAGTTGGGGAATGCTATGCGCTGCCCCTTGTTGGCGCAACACTTGAGTTTTACCTGCACCTGTTCACCGACCAGAATGGACGCGGTGTCCATAGAGGCTTCTACGATGGTTTGCGCCGTTGCCGTGGTGGGCAGGAGCAAAGCCGTCAGCGCAAGGGTGAAAAGCAGGAGTAAACGTTTCATTATATATTTCAGAAAATTACTTGTTAAAGAGGAGGGCGAACGATGGGGGCGAAGTCTCCTGACTTCGCATAAGCCTATAAAGGTAACATTTTATAATGATTGTATCGCGCAAGCGAGCTCAGGAGAGCTCGCCCCCATCGTTCGCTCCATCGTTCGCATAGCCGTTTATCTTCTTGCGAAGAGGCTCATGAGCGGGCGTACGTAGTCGCCTTGGGTGGAGATGGAGACGAGGTCCACGCCGTGCGATTGGAATTGCTGGCGCAACTGGGCCTGATGGAGGTTCCACCATCTCTTTTGGTGAAGGCGCACTTTGGAGGACGAGGTGTCCACGATCTGTTCGTGTCCCGTTTCGGCATCGGTGAGCTTGAGGAGTCCCACGTCGGGCAGGTCGGCCATCCAACGGTCGTAGAGTTGCAGACCGATGAGGTCGTGCTTCCTTGATGCTACGAGCAAGGGGCGCGAATAGTCGTTCGTGTTGAGGAAGTCGCTGAGCACGAAAGTGATGGTGCGCTTTGTCATGACGCGCATGAGGTATTCCAGGGCCGAACCGATATCGGTTCGTTGGCCTTTGGGCTGGAAACTGAGCAGTTCGCGTATGATGTAGAGGATGTGCTTGCGTCCTTTTTTGGGCGGAATGAACTTCTCCACGCGGTCGGTGAAGAAGATGACGCCCACCTTGTCGTTGTTCTGAATGGCCGAGAACGAGAGCGTGGCGGCTATTTCTGCCGCAAGTTCGCGCTGGGTACGTTCCCTCGTGCCGAACGCCTGGCTGGCAGAGAGGTCGATGACCAGCATGAGCGTCAGTTCGCGTTCTTCCTCAAAGACCTTCACATAGGGACGGTTCATGCGCGCCGTGACGTTCCAGTCAATGTCGCGTATGTCGTCGCCCGGCTGGTATTCGCGCACTTCGGCAAACGACATACCGCGGCCTTTGAAGGCAGAGTGGTACTCTCCGGCGAAGATGTTGTTGGTGAGTGCGCGGGTCTTTATTTCAAGTCGGCGTACTTGTTTGAGCAATTCGTTAGTGTCCATGATTCAATTGGCTGCAAATGAGTGGGTAACACATTTGTAGAATGGAGCACGGGACTCCATTCTTCCGTAACGGCGTGCGGCCGTTTGTCAGGGCACTTCGACCTTGTTCAGAATGCGTACGATGATGTCCTCGGTGTTGACCTCGGCGGCTTCGGCTTCGTAGGTCAGACCGATGCGGTGGCGGAGCACGTCGGCTGCCACGTCGCGCACGTCCTCGGGCACTACATAACCGCGGCGCTTGAGGAAGGCGCAGGCACGGGCGGCAAGCGCCATGTTGATGCTGGCACGGGGCGAACCGCCGAAGGCAATGTAATCTTTTATGTCGTTGAGCTTATATTCGGCGGGGTAACGCGTGGCGAATACGATGTCGGCAATGTACTGCTCGATGCGTTCGTCAATGTATACGTCCTTCACGAGTTTGCGGGCTTCCACAATGCGCTTCACGTCGGTCACGGGCGAGGGCTTTACGAAAGAGTCGTTGATATGTGCGCGCACAATTTTCTTCTCCTCTTCGAGCGTTGGATAACCGATTACCACTTTCAGCATGAAACGGTCCACCTGTGCTTCGGGGAGTTCGTATGTGCCTTCCTGTTCGATGGGGTTCTGCGTGGCGAGCACGAGGAACGGGGCGGGGAGGTCGAACGTTTGTTCGCCGATGGTCACCTGACGTTCCTGCATGGCTTCGAGCAGTGCACTCTGCACTTTGGCAGGGGCACGGTTTATTTCGTCGGCCAGCACGAGGTTGGCGAAGACAGGACCTTTCTTTACCTTGAACGACTCTTCCTTCTGGCTGTAGATGAGCGTGCCGATGACGTCGGCAGGAAGGAGGTCGGGGGTGAACTGTATGCGGCCGAACTTGGCATCGATGAGCGAAGAGAGCGTTTTGATGGCAAGCGTCTTGGCCAGGCCGGGCACACCTTCGAGGAGGATGTGTCCGTCGGCGAGGAGTCCGATGAGGAGGGTGTCTACAAGATGTTTTTGGCCTACGATGGTCTGGTTCATGCCGGTCACCAGGTCGGTGACAAATCCGCTCTCAGCTTCGATGCGTGCGTTGAGTTCGCGGATATCTATCCTTTCTGACATAATATTTTCGGTTCTAAATTGTTTGTTTTGCGTGCAAAATTAGTCCTTTTGACCACATGCCGACTATAAAAAAGGTAAGTAATGATTAAAAGTGATATGAAAAGAGCGAGTTTCGCGGTTTCAATGAGGGTATATTGCGCTGCGAGAGGTCAGAAAGGCTACCGCATACGCAAATGACGCTATAGCGGTTGATGTGGTGGGCTTACAGCCCGCGACGTCGCAGATGACATATACCCAGGCCGCGTCACTTCGTGCCGTGACCCGGGCTTACGAGTGGTGGCCTTTCAGGCCGCTCGCCGCACAAACAGCACAATATAGCACAATATACTATGTTGAAAGCAGAGTGCTTTCTCTTTTCGCTTGCGCGCCTTATTTCAGTCTGAACAGCCTGATGCCGATGCTCGAGGGGTGCTCGCTGAGATATTTCTTAAGCGTCTTGGGTTCTTCCACCACTTTATGGTGAATGCTCGAAGCGTTGAGCAGATGCAGGCGGCCGTCACGGCCCCACACGGCAAAGCCGAGGTGCGAGTAGTCGATGCCGGCTTTTCGGGTTACGATGGCCACGAGGTCTCCGTCGTGGATGGCGGAGAGTCGCTGGCGGTTCAGACCGGTGGCGGACTCGGGAAGGTAGGTGCCGTCCGGCCCGTTCTGTGCGCGTTCCATCGTGCGGATGGAATCTACCCATTCGGGATGTTTTACGAGCATGGGGTATTTGTCCGGGTGCTGACTCATGTAATTGTTGTTCACTGTGATAGGAGCATTGAAGTGTACCGAATCTTTAACTTCTTCAAGCAATCCTTTCTCCATGTTGTCGTGCATCCACCAGGTGAAATAGTGCAGACGGGAAAGGTATCCGTTCATTTCGCCGTGGCGGTAGCGTATTTTCGTGAGATTCCGGCAATAGTTGGCGAACGACGTGCCGCCTTCCCTGTGGGTGAGCGCAAGAGCGAGTGCGGTCTCAACAAGTGTGGTACAGTCGAGTTCGCGTGTGTTGACTATCAGTTGCTCGGGGTCTTTCACTTCAAGCGTTGATGCAACGTAGGGAATGCCTTTGAACTGGCGTGCGTAGAAGAGCACGTCGCTGCTGCCGGTTGGCGTCATGGCGAGGAGTTGCTCCACTTTTGCAGAGTCTGCTGCGGTGTAGACGGCGCTCTGTAAAATGGAGCGGTCGTGCTCTGTGTTGCGGTCTGCGGTTTCAGTGGCAGTGACGGCAGACATTTCATTGTCGGCTTTGGGCATTTGTGAGTTCGGGGATTTGCCGTTGCATGAGATGCAAACGGTGCTGAATACGATGCTTAGTGCTGCATTTCGTGCGATGGAATGTAGGGTTTTCATGCGGATGGTAGATGATTGAACGACTGCAAATTTACGCTTTTCTGTTGAATGGGAGGGGCGAACGATGGGGCGAGCAATGAAGCGAACGATGGGGGCGAACGATTGAGCGAACGATGGGGGCGAGCTCTCCCGAGCTCGCCCCCATCGTTCGCCCCATGCGCTACACCCCCATCGTTCGTGTGTGTACCGCCTAAATTTTAACACTGAGAATCGCGTAGAATTTTTCGCCGGCCAGTTTTCCGAAAATAAGCCAGCTATGGAATGCATAAAAACGGTAAGTTTATTTCGTTATGTATGCGTTATGCGCATATTTTATGTATGGCCTTGCATAAACGCCATCGTTACAAGCCAAATTCGCTGCTTTTCAGACGAAAATAGTCGGCATCTAATCAAAATTTGCTGCCTTGGAATTTTTACGGGGTGCTTTGGAATTTTTACGAGATGCCTTGGAGTGAAATCTGTGTGTGCATGTAGACTTGAAAATGCGCGTTCCCATTTCTATTTCGCTTCAATCTACGAACAAAACGAACGCCTCTGTTTTAACAAATGAAAGGTTCTTTTGCGCGACCACTTATGGCGGCGGCGACTCTCCGCATTCATTCCCATTTGCACTCCTTTTTATTTGGCACATCAGCAATAATGAATTAACTTTGCTCCGTTTTAGATTGAATACCCGTTCATGAACAATATATTCCTCGAATTTGCCGGTCCTTTCCAAATTGTGCTGAAAGGCTTGTTGATAGGCATCATCGCGTCAGCGCCAATGGGGCCTGTAGGTGTGCTGTGCATTCAGCGTACCATCAAGAAAGGCAGGGCATATGGACTCGTTACCGGTGCAGGTGCGGCGCTCAGCGACATCATTTACGCTTTGATAACCGGCTTCGGCATGTCGTTCGTCATGGACTTCATCAGCCAGAAGGAAAATATCTTTTGGCTCAAGCTTGTGGGAAGCGTGATGCTCTTCATCTTCGGCATCTACATGTTCCGCACCGACCCCCGTGTACGCCAGCAAAAGTCGGGTAACAGCAAAGGTTCGCTCGTTCACAACTTTACTACGGCCTTCCTTGTTACCCTCTCCAATCCGCTTATCATCTTCCTCTTCATCGCCCTCTTCAACATGCTCACCTTCGTGATTCCCGGCAACTGGTACAGCCGTTGCTTGGGCTATCTGTCCATCGTGGGCGGCGCCATGCTTTGGTGGCTCGGGTTAACTTACGTGATAGACCGTATGCGCACGAACTTCGGCGAACGCGGCATCAAACGACTCAACCAAACGATTGGTTCCATCGTGCTGGTGGCGTCCGTAATCTACGCCATCACCACACTTTTCAATCTCTCGCTATATTAATACCATATTATGATAGTAGCCGACAAACTCAAAAATACGAACCGCGCCGAGTACTTGCTCTACATGTGGCAAGTGGAAGACCTCATCCGTTCGTTCCATTGCGACGAGGACCTCATCGCGGAAAAATACGTGTCGACCTTCAACCTCGACGAGCGCGAGCGCCGCAGAATGTCGAACTGGTATGCCAATCTTTGCGAGATGATGCGTATGGAGGGCCTTCGCAAGACCGGGCACCTTCAGATTTGCCAAAACATCCTGCAGGAACTTGAGGAACTCAATGCAAAATTGCTCGCCTCTCCGGCATACTACTATTATAAGCAGCTCTACTACCGCGTGCTCCCCTATATAGTGGAACTGCGCGAACGTCTGCGCCGCCACTATGTGCCCAAAGGCGAAGAAGTGGAAGAGTCCGAACTCACCACTTGTTTCGACTTCCTCTACGGTGTAGTGATGCTTCGTTTGCAGAAGAAGGAAATATCCGAACAGACCGCACAGGCCGTTACTGACATCTCCAAATTCCTCGGACAACTCTCCGACTACTATTTCCTCGACAAGAAGGAAGGACTCAAGTTCTGAGCCTTCGCTCCATATTATATATAGACTATCCCAAACCAACCCTTCAAAATGAAACAAATACTCGTGACCGGATGCAACGGTCAGCTCGGCAACGAAATTCAGCAACTCGCTCCAAAATACGACGACCAGTGCGAGTTTCATTTCACCGACAAAGACGAACTCGACATTACCGACCGCAAGGCCGTGTACAACTTCATAGAGCAGCACCACATCAGCGTGGTAGTCAACTGCGCCGCATTCACCGCAGTAGACAAGGCCGAAAGCAACGCCGAACTCTGTGACCTGCTCAACCACGTGGCTCCCGGCTACCTCGCCGAAGCCGTGGCCTCGGTAGGCGGCACCATGATACAGGTTTCCACCGACTACGTGTTCGACGGCACGGGTTGTGTGCCCTACAAGGAAGACGACGCCACCAATCCCCAGACCGTCTACGGACGCACCAAGCTTGCAGGCGAAGAAGAAGTGATTCGCAGCTGCGCCGGGTCGGTTGTCATCCGCACGGCATGGCTCTACAGCACCTTCGGCAACAACTTCGTGAAGACCATGATACGTCTTGGCCGTGAGCGCGACGAGCTCGGCGTGGTGTTCGACCAACTCGGTTCGCCCACCTATGCCCGCGACCTTGCACGTGCCATCATGCACATCATCTGCCAGGGCGTTGTGCCCGGCGTGTACCACTTCACCAACGAGGGCGTTTGCTCGTGGTACGACTTCACCCGTGCCATCCATCGCCTCGAAGGCATCGACGACTGCCGCGTACGTCCCATCCATACCGAGGACTACCCCGTGCCCGCCAAACGTCCCCATTTCTCCGTGCTCGACAAGACGAAGATCAAGGAAACCTTCGGCATGGAAATCCGCTGGTGGGAAGACGCCCTTAAGGAGTGCATCAAGGAGCTTTAGTGATGTTTGAAAGAATTGCCATATCTTGTTAAGCGGCGAACGGCCTGAAAGGCCACCACAACAATCGCAAAAGATTCCTATGGCGATAATATTTTCAGAATAATTCATGGTCCAATTTATGGTCATTCGTGTTCTTCTTGTAAAAACATGAATTCTCATGAATGAGCCATGAATTGTCGTAAATGCACATTCGCTTATGCGAGCTCAGAAGAGCTTGGCCCCATAGAGGGCTATGCCGTCCACGATTTTGTCACCCCATCCCGTTAGATAACTATACTCAGACACATCCCACAATAATGAACCAAGAAATAGCACGCAGACGCACCTTTGCCATTATTTCCCATCCTGACGCCGGTAAGACCACCCTTACCGAGAAACTCCTTCTCTTCGGTGGTCAGATTCAGGTGGCAGGAGCTGTCAAGAACAACAAGATAAAGAAGACCGCCACGTCCGACTGGATGGAGATTGAAAAGCAGCGCGGTATTTCCGTCACCACCTCCGTCATGGAGTTCGACTACGAGGGTTACAAAGTGAACATTCTCGACACCCCGGGTCACCAGGACTTTGCCGAGGACACGTTCCGCACGCTTACCGCCGTAGACTCCGCCATCATCGTGGTGGACGGTGCGAAAGGTGTGGAAGCACAGACGCGCAAACTCATGACCGTTTGCCGTATGCGCAAGACGCCCGTCATCATTTTCATCAACAAGATGGACCGCGAAGGCAAGGATCCCTTCGACCTTCTTGATGAATTGGAACAGGAACTCCAGATTAAAGTGCGTCCCCTTTCATGGCCTATCAACCAGGGCGCCCGCTTCAAAGGCGTGTACAACATCTACGAAGAACAACTCAATCTTTTCGCCGCCGACAAACAGAAAGTCACCGAGAAAGTGGCGGTAGACATCCATAGCGATGAACTCGAGACCCACGTAGGTGCCACCGATGCGCAGCAGCTCCGCGACGACCTTGAGCTCGTGGACGGCGTGTATCCCGCCTTCAGCCACGAGGACTACCTCAATGCCGATGTGGCCCCCGTGTTCTTCGGTTCGGCACTCAACAACTTCGGTGTGAAGGAACTGCTCGACTGCTTCGTGAAGATAGCTCCCAATCCGCGTCCCACGAAAGCCGAGGAACGTATGGTAAGTCCCGAAGAAGAGAAGTTTACCGGCTTCATCTTCAAAATCACGGCCAACATCGACCCCAACCACCGCTCCTGCATCGCTTTCTGCAAGGTATGCTCCGGAAAGTTCGTCCGCAACCAGCCCTATCTCCACGTGCGCAACGGCAAGACGGTGCGCTTCAGTTCGCCTACCCAGTTTATGGCGCAGCGCAAGAGCACCATCGACGAAGCATGGGCAGGTGACATTGTGGGTTTGCCCGACAACGGCATATTCAAGATTGGCGACACGCTCACCGAAGGCGAACAGCTTCATTTCCGCGGCCTTCCTTCCTTCTCGCCCGAGATGTTCAAATACATCGAGAACGCCGACCCCATGAAGACCAAGCAGCTCAACAAAGGCATCGAACAACTCATGGACGAAGGTGTGGCACAGCTCTTCGTCAACCAGTTCAACGGTCGCAAGATTATCGGTACGGTGGGGCAGCTTCAGTTTGAGGTTATCCAGTACCGCTTGGAGAACGAGTACAACGCCAAGTGCCGTTGGGAACCCGTGCACCTCTACAAGGCCTGCTGGATAGAGAGCGACAACGATGAAGAACTCGAAAACTTCAAGAAGCGCAAGTACCAATACATGGCCAAGGACCGCGAAGGACGCGACGTCTTCCTTGCCGATTCCAACTACGTGCTGCAAATGGCGCAGCAGGACTTCGAGCATATCAAGTTCCACTTCACCAGCGAATTCTGATACGTCAGGCCATAGACATACAACAAAAGCCGTTGCTTTCCCAAGTGGGAAGCAACGGCTTTTGGCGTTGATGAGATAAGGGGCGAGCGATGGGGGCGAACGATGGGGGCGAACGATGGGGGCGAGCTCTCCCGAGCTCGCTTGCGCGGCGTCACGGACGCTTTTGCGCAGCTTCGCCTTCCATGGGGGCGACGATTAAATCGTCGCATTCTACACGGCAGTTCCACTCCCGAGCTCGCTTGCGCAAGATGCAAACCATATCTTTTAGCTACCTCTTTCGCTCATGCGAAGTCAGGAGACTTCGCCCCCATAGATAGAAACAATTCCGCGATGGTGTCGCCCGTCAAGACATATGCGCAGCGGCTTCGCAAAGTGCACGGCACGAAGAAAAGACGTTTCATGGAAGGCCGTTTGTGCATTGAGCCAATCCTGTGCAAGCACGGTCGAAGCGTCGTTGGCAGGCAGCGTGAAGTAGCCGATGCCGAGCGACGTGACGTTTTGGAAGAAATGCGTGCCTTGGCTCGGTTCGATGTCGTGGCCCGGCAGCGAAGCCTCAGCAATGACACTTGCCATGCTGATTTGCGGCCAACTGACCGGTATGCCCAGGCAAACGTCCGAACTTCCCCAACGGCCAGGCCCCAGAAGTACGTAAGCACGGCCGGCTTCCGACATCTTAGCGTTGAGTTCGCGGAGTTCTTCGGCAATGCGCCGGTTGTTCTCCATGCCAAACACTCCCTCCTTTATATATATAATGTCGTGTACCCCCTCCACCATGCCGTTGCCGAGCACCGAATTGCTGCGGAGAATCACCTTGTCGTCCGAAGAAGGTTCGAAGTGGGCCGACGTGTCCTCGCCGACGTCTACGATAGGACGTATCTGCAGCAGGAAGAAGGTTGTTTCCTCTCCTTCCGTATGTAAGGCAAACTCTATTTCCACCGGTCGGCCCATCTCTTTCGTTCCGCTCTCCAGCACACGGCTTATGGTCTTTGGCAACAGGTAACCGTCGGCAGGGAGAATGCCGCTGAACGATACAATGCGCCGTCCGCGTACACCCATCGGCATGCCCGGCACAAGGCGGTCGTTCTGAAGGTCGTAGGTTGAGAACACCTTGCGCAGCGAAACGTCCGAGGCGGGAGCATCAGTCAGACTCACTTTGCGCAGATTAAACGCATCGTTGGTCATGAATGACGTGGGAAGATTGTCGAGGTCGAGCGCAAGGAAGTCGCGCTGTGTGTCGCGCAAGGCCGTCTGCGGATTGCCGAGCTGGAGAATGTGGCGTGGATGGGAAGGAGAAAAACGCAGCGAGGGCGCTCCGTCCACAATGTGTTTGCCCAAGCCCAGTGCCACCGTGGCAATGCCCTCTTCCGCTTTCTCCGAACCTACGGGATAGAAGTTGAGCGAACGTGCTACGCCGGATAGGATGGGGTAGAAGAGGCCTTCGTGAGCTTCCCCTACCACTTCCTGAAGTACCACGGCCATTTTCTCCTGGTCAATGAGGTTTTGCGTGGCGGTAAGGTACGCTTTGCTGTCGGCATAGAACACAGAAGCATAGACGGCCTTCACTGCCGAACGCAGCAAATGCACCATCTCCGAGCGGTCGTCCACATGAGGTATCATGTAGGTGGAATATACTCCGGCAAAGGGCTGGTAGTGGGAGTCCTCGAGCAGACTCGACGAGCGTACGGCAATGGGACCTTTCACCACGTCGAACAGGCTCATGAGGTCGTCGAGCACGTCGTCGGGCAATGAGGCGCGCTCAAATGCCTGGAGTATCTCGTCGTCCGTTGCGTTGCTCAGCGCCAAGGGGTAAAGGTCGTTCGCCTCCATGAACTTGTCGAATACGTCCGTACAGATGACCACGGTGCGGGGAATGTCCACGTGCAAGTGCTCGTCGGCGTTAAGGGCAGACTGTTTGGCCATATTTCCCATAAAAGCCAGACCGCGCCCCTTCCCTCCGAGCGAACCGTTGCCGATGCGTGCAAAGTTGCTGTACTCGTCGAAACGGTCCTTGCGGTAGATGGCCACGACGCCCTCATTCTTCATGCGGCGGTAGCTCACGATGAGGTCGAAGATGTTTTGGCGCGCTTCGTCCATGTCTGTGTATTGTCCCACATCGTGTGCTTTGAGTATTTCTGCGGGGGGAAACATGGCACGCGAGTAGAAGAAACGCGAGAAGTGGTTGTGCTGCAGATGGTAGCGCAGCGCGTCGTCGGGAATCTGGAATATCTTTTTCTGAAGGTCCTTGAGGTCCTTGATGCGGAAGAGTTCCTCGTGCGTTTTCGGGTCGCTGATGACGAAGTCGCCAAAACCGAAGTGGGCCATAATGGCGCTTTGGAGGTCCTGCGGATAGCTCTTCGACTTTTTGGCAAGAAACGGCATGCGCAGTTCATCGGCGTAGCTTTTGTTGTCGAGTTCGCTCGATTCCAGAATCACGGGGATGTGAGGGTCGAGTTGTCTGATGTACTGTCCGAGCCGATAGCCGCAGAGCGCATCTTTTTCCCCTCCACGTGAAAAACTCATGTCGCTGATTACGCCGAGAATGTTGTCGGGATAGGTGTGGAGAATGTCAACCGCCTCTTCAAAACTTCGTGCCAGCATCACCTTGGGACGTCCGCGCATACGCAACATTTTCAGGTGGTCGTTGAGCGCTTCTTCGGCAAAGATGCGGCTTTGCTCCAGCACGATGTGGTAGATGTGGGGAAGGGCGGAGGAATAGAAGCGGATGGAATCCTCCACAAGAAGAATGGTCTGTACGCCCACGGAAGCCATGTCCTCCGGTGCGTTGAGCTTGTCTTCGATGAGCTTGATGATGGCAAGGAGCAGTTCCGTGTTTCCCAACCATGAGAACACATAGTCGATGTGCGAAAGGTCCTCTTCGCCAACCCTCCGGCTTACTTCCTTGGAAAAAGGCGTGAGCACCACGATGGGGATGTGGGGATGGAGCTGCTTGATGTCACCGGCTACGGCAAAGATGTCGCGGTCGGCCATGTTGGGCATCACAATGACGAGTTCGAAGTTGCGGTCGGCCAGGGCGGCCAACGCTTCCTCCGCCGTGCTTACTTGCGTAAAGCGCGGAGGATAACGCAGATTGAGCGCCGTGTATTCATTGAAAATCTGTTCGTCAACGCGTCCGTCGTCTTCAAGAATGAAGGCATCGTATTTCGTGGCAATGAGCAGCACGTTGTATATGCGCTTGTTCATCAAGGCGGCAAATGGTGTGTCGCGAAGGAATATGCGCTTGGTGGTAGGTTGGAGAGAGGTCTGTTCCATGGTAGTGTAAGGTTAGGTCGTTGCGCGGCTTGCGTCTTTATGGGCGAAATCTCCTTAGTTCGCCCATAGAAGGCAATCATTCATTTCCAAATACCCAATGGTTGATGTTCTTGGCCTCAACGTATTCGGTGAGTTTCTTTATGGCAAATTCGGTGATGCTTTCCATCTCCTCTTCGTTGCCGTCGTAGGCATTGATGAGGAGCAGGAGCTGCTGCGTGTCGGGTTGCGTCATGGTGCGTGTACTGTCGCTGGTGGGTGTGGCAAAGGCACCGGCTTCGTCGCGGTAGACGGGCAGGTTCTCTATGTTGAGCGTTCCGCGACCGATGCCTTCATAGGGTTCGCCCGCCTGGCCAAAGTCGAGACAGATGTTCTCGCCCACCACCTTTGAGGCGTCAATGGCACCTACGGAATAGTGGCAAACGAGCGAAATGAGATTGCCCAAGTCCACAATGGCATTTATAGAATAGAGGTCCTTGCCCTGTACAATGCGACGGGCCAACTGCTCGTTGGACGGACGGTAACGGCTGGGGTCCTTGCCCGCAGCT
The DNA here is from genome assembly GCA_963600165.1 of Christensenella sp. UBA1685. Classification (GTDB taxonomy): domain Bacteria; phylum Bacteroidota; class Bacteroidia; order Bacteroidales; family Bacteroidaceae; genus Alloprevotella. The sequence continues at coordinate 23,262 of CAVCAV010000009.1, forward strand.
TTGTAGGCCGTGCGTGTGGCTTCAATGCCGGAAAGGAGTTTGATGTCGTCGGTCGTATAGCGTGAGCGGAAGTAGGCCGTCTGTTCTTCTATTTCTTTCCAAAGGGCTTCGCTTGTGGGGCAGTTTGCAATGTCGGCCGTGATGGCAATGCCGCGGAACTGCGGACAAAGCGATTTGAATCGGGGTGAAAGCGTGATGTTCATGTGCAGGAGATGTTTTAGTCGTATAGATTAGTAATGTGTATGGAATGCGAGTACTACGATCTTGCGCAAATGGCGGTGAATGCACAGGTGCGGCAAGGGTCGTTGCTGTCGGCGCAACGGAAGGGTTTGGAGGCGTCGAGCATATTCTGGAGGAGTTCCACAAATTTGTCTCTGAACTCGTTGGCTATGGTGGCGAAGTCGAGCATCGGTTCATCCTCAAATTTGATGTAGGGCGTGTAGTCCTTGTTCATGCTCTTTCCGGCATAAATCAAGGACGGGGCTATCGGCAATCCCTCGCTTTCGTCCATAAGCGTGAGGGCATAGAGGAAGGTTTGGAAAGCGTAGTGCGGATGGTTCGTTCCTGGTTCGAAGAGTTGGTCCATGTATTTTACGTCTTCCATATGACCGCCCGTCTTGTAGTCGACGATGCGCAAATGCCACTGGCCGTCGTTGAGCAAGGCTTTGTCGAGGCGGTCAATGTTGCCTTCCAAGCGTACACGGAACGTGCCATCGCCATAAGGCACGTCAAGGTCCACGTGTTTGGTCACTTCACGGGCTAACACTTTGAAAGCTTGTGCAGGAAGCGTCTGTCCTTCGTTCGCGCCGCTTTCGAAGCGCACGATGAGCTTCAGGTAGCGTAGTATGGCCTGTTCGGATATGGACGTGCGTACGAGAAGCGGCTGGGGACTGCGAGACGATTCGCCCCTTGCTATTTTCTCGTTCTCTTTCGTCCTTTCTTCGTTGACGTCTTCATAGGCTTTGCGTACGTAGCTTAGGAGCGTGACGCTGCCTTCCTTTCCGACATATTCCTTGAGTGCAGAAGGAAGGATGGGGCCTTCAGTGGCGGCTTGCAGGTCGCCGTAGAAGAGTTCGGCTGCTTTGTGAACAACCGTTCCGAAGTCGGTGCGCGAGATGATGGCCTCTTCTGCCGTTTCCTCGGGAATGCCGAGCACGTACTTGAAGTAGAAAGCCATTTGGCAACGCATGTAAGCATTGATCTTGGAGGGGGAAACCTTCTTCATCACCTTTTCCGCAAAGTTCTTCGGCTTCCATGCGAGCGCAATGCCGTGAGTTTCGGGATGTGGTGTGGAGTTGAGCCGGTAGCGCTCGATGGGTACCTTCCCATCAATGAGCAAGGCGAGCATGAAGCGCGACATTTCTCCCTTGCGCATGCCTTCGGTAGACGTGTTGTAGGTGAGGGTGACGTGTTCGGCGCGCTGCAGCAGACGGTAGAAGTAGTAGGCGTAGACGGAAGTCTTGTGCTCGGACGTGGTGAGACCGAAGTGACGGCGTAGCAAGTACGGAATGAAGGAGTTCTCCGTGGCTTTCTGCGGTAGGTATCCTTCGCCTACGGAAAGCATGAGCACGTGTTTGAAATCGAGGCAGCGCGTTTCGAGCACACCCATAATTTGCAGTCCCGAGGCGGGTTCTCCATGGAAGGGAATGCTCATCTGGCTCATAGTCTGACGGAGCAGACGGAAAAGCGTGTAGGCGCTTACCGTGAGCAAGTTCTTCTCTATGAGGTTGGCAAAGCGCGAGAGGGTGGTGTAGACCTTGTAGTAAGACTCAATGCAGAGCATGTGCATGAATTTGTCGCCCGTTTCGCTCTCTTTGCAGAACTGCGCAGACTCCTGCATGATGATTTCCTGCAGTCGGGCTATAAACTCGGCGCCGGTGAGTTCGGGCTTTCCCTTTTGCTTTGCAGAAAGTTCTTCGGCATGCTTCACCAGCGAAGCATATGCCGGTGTGTGCCCAAGCGGGAAACCTTTCGTTACGTTCACTTCACGTACACACGAAGGCAATGCGTAGAGCACAGGTTGGAGCAAGGCTTCGTTGCAGAGCACGACGGCGGTTTCGCGCGGTTCGTCGGGATTGAAATTCCTTGGGTCGGACAGCCACTTGGCTACGTACTCGGCCTGTGCCGCCTCTGTAGGCGCTTCAATGTATTCGACGGTACGTTTGCCGTCGGTGCGGTCTTTGAGGAAGTTGTTGAAGTACTCGTCTTCGCGCTTTAGTGAATTAGGAAATTCCAGCAAGTCCTGCTCTATGAAGATGCCTGCTTCGTTTTTGGTATTTCCGTTGTAGTGGGCATAATAGGTGTCATAGTCCCAATAGAAGAGCGCTTTGCCTTCACGTTCCAAAGCTTTGAGAATGGTGCGTTCCGCTTTGTTCAACACGTTGAGTCCTACTACTACGATGTGGGAGTAGTCGTTTGGCGAGTGCAGCTCGCCGCTTTCCATTTGCTCTGCCACCTCTCGGTAGAGTTGCCCTTCATAGGCCAAACCCTCCTCGGCAAGTTCGTTGCGCAGGTCGGTATAGATTTGGGGCAATGCATTCCATAAGCGGAGGAAGCGGCTGCGTATTTCGGTGTTTTCTCCTTTCTTGAAACCGCCCACGAAACGTTGGAACTGTTCAATTTCTTCTGAGTCGAGGTCGTCCATGTCGGCACCTATCTCTTCGTAGTCGCAGAGGTTCTTGAAGAGTTCGTTGGCTGGTGCCATGCTTTTGTCGAGGTCGTCGAAGTCGGCAAGGATACGTTCGCCCCAGCAGTAGAAGGCATCGAGCGTTTCGGTGCTACCTGTGTGGCGGACGTAGTGGCGGTAGAGGCGGCATATGGTTTCAATGGGGTCGGCCGTCTCCAAAGGCGAGAGGCCTTTTATGAATTCGTCTACGGCTTTGTAGGTCGGTGCCCACAAACTGTGTTCCCCGTCTTTGGGAACAAGATATTCGTTGAGAAAGAGTCCGGCGCGTTTGTTAGGGAAGATGACCAGTACTCGGCTCAAATCTCTGCCGTATGCTTGTATGTCGTGGGCTATGTATTCAAGAAAGTGCTTCATTTATACAATGTGTTTTGAGAAGTGGGAAGGGTGGGAGAGAAGTCTGCAAGGCTGCATTGGTTCTATCTACTCCGTTTACGTTATAATTCAGCATCCTCTGCTAACGTATTCGACTTTGTCTTGTAAAACGTACCAGATATATTCCTTTATTATAGAGCCTTGGCTCAATCCGTAGACAAGCGATCCGTATTTTTGTAATTGTTCTCTGTATTTCTCGGGGTTTGGCTTGCCGAATTTGAAATCTACAATTACGATATCCGTGCCTTTCTTCATCACGCGGTCGGGGCGGGCCGTGCAAAGCTTTCCATTCTCATCGCGGTAGATGATGTCACGCTCGTTATACAAATCCCAACTGCCGTCGAACCATTCGGCTTGGTTTTTTACTCTCTTTTCAATC
>CAVCAV010000010.1:0-6953 GCA_963600165.1 Christensenella sp. UBA1685
GGTATTAGATTTAAGGTTAGTAAAGATTGGTTGTCGGGAGACAATCAATTTTTTTGTTTATAGCCCTCATGAATCATGGAGGCGAGGTCTCCCGACCTCGCTTGCGCTTTTATAAGGAGGGACGCCTAAACCGACAACCAATAAACGGATTTGGTTATGTTCAAAAAGTAATGTTCAAAAAATATTCACCCGATTTCGTAAAGCGCGGCGAGTGGCCTTTCAGGCCGCTCGCCGCGCAATATACTCTAATGGAAACTGGGCAACTTGCTTTTTACATGTTTCTTAATTACAAAAGCCTGAGCAACGCTGCGTTGCTCAGGCTTTGCCTTTCTGTTCTTATACTGGTGCTTTCATTTATAATTTGAACCTACGCATCAGAATCTGAGGCTCGTTTTGAAGGCTACGATAACCTCATCCTGGGGCTCGCCGAATATTACACTTTCGCCGTCCTTTTCTACTTCGACAGACACCTTCACCAGTCCGCGCCAATCGTTCCAATAGGTGTATTCTACTGTTGCGTGGTTGCCAGATATGGTGATTCGTGGCAGCAGGTCTTCAAGGTTGAGCGACAGGACCTGTTCGCTTACCTGCATTCTTTCGGTGGTATTCTCGGGCGAGAACATATCTTCCAGTCTTCCTGTGTCAAAGACAAACGTCTTCGAACCATAGCAGGCGTGCCAGCCACGCGGCATGAAATCCGTCAGGTTTCTCAGCATCCATGCTTGCATAATGCCATCCTTCGTGAAAGGAACCTGAAAATAAGGCATATAATCTGGCACGACCTCAGCCTCTTTGTAACTGATGCGGCCATCGATATACATGCTGTCATCGTATTCGGCGTTTTCGGAAGGTTTGTATTGAATGTCAGAACCGGCTTTGCAGCAATACGGTTGGAAAACATAACCAAGCGTGTCACCTCTCTGAAAAGCATCCAATTCATAGCCTTCGCGTATCTTCAAGAGCGGAAGGTCTTTCAGTACGAACATGATGTTGTAGAAGTGCTCGAAGTTGTATTCATCTATCGAGGCTTCAAAATAGGCTGCCATCTTGCCCAAGTGGTTGTCCACCTCTTCTTCTGCAGCTTCTTGTCCTTTCTCGTGCTCCCCGGCAATGGAGCCAGTGAGCCATAGCATTCCGCTTACGGGGTCGCCTTCTTTTACATTGGGGAAGAACTCCTGGCGGAAATACAGCGGTACGAAAACCTCCAGCTCGCCCTCGTCAGTGTTGCTTCGGACTATCGTAATCATAGTCTTGTAGAAGTCAACGCCAAGGATCGATGTGCTTTCGATTCGTCCGACAGGCGATTGGAACTCGGCTTCATCGGGGCATTTGGGGTCGTGGCTCAAAAATGCAACCATATTCTCCATGCTGAATGTGACAGGCGCTACGTTCCCGCTTTCGTCGTATGTAGGTTCTTGTCCTATCTTTGCCAACCAGTCGATAGCCTGCTGGCCTTCAAAACTAAAGCTGCGGCGGGCCTCTCGGGCTCTCATCGCCAAAGCTGCCAGGTCGATGGTCATGGTCTTGCCGACCGCATACTTGCGTTTGTTGCAGTAGTAGTCAACGGCGAAAAAGGCAAACTCCCTCTCGCCCACAGAGCAGCGGACGGTTGCTTCCAACTGGTTGTCCCATTCCATGACCTTGTCTATCTTCACTTCAACAGGCACGCCCTTGCAGAAGGGATAGATGGACATAAACATGTTGACATTGTCTTTCTCGTTGCAGGCTATGGTTGTCAGCAATTTCAGGTCGCCATCTCCAAAAGCCAAAGTGTACACAAACGTCTTCTCTTCATACATGTCGTCGGTGGTTACCTGAGTGCGGGTCTTCCTCCAGAGGCCGGAATTCTTGAGAATATCTCCGAGCCTGTTGTGTATCAACTCCTCTGCCGGCATAATGGCGTCGTTATGGTCGCCATGGTTCATATAGAGCTCATCGTCGGGGTCGAAAGGTCTGAATTTGTGGCTATACTCCTGCATACGGGCAGAGGTGATACGTCCGTCTCTCGTTTCCAACACCAAGGCCGACAGTACGGTTCCGTGCTTTATAAGCACGCACACTTGTCCTGTCTGATGGTTGCGTGTGATGGAAAAATCCAGATTGTTGCTATTGCGGAAAGCGTCGAGCTTTTCTTTGAAATACTCCATAAACTCTGCGCGGCAGGGCATTTCGTCAAACACCCAGTCGGAGGCGTAGTGGAAGTCTTTGTCGAGATAGGGCTCCACGATGGAAGCGTCAAACTGCCTCCAGGCTTCGGCATACTTGACCGCCAGTTCTACGGGAGAAAGTTCCTTTTCCAGTTCGTGGTTCTCTTCGTCAGGCAATACGCTGACAGAATAATATTTAAAGCAGAAATCGCCTCCGCAGACAGCAGGCTGTCCGTCTTCGCTTTCGTCGGCAATGCAGTAAGCTGTGGCAAATGTGATGCGTGGGATAATGCCCTTGCGGCGGTAGTCTTCCACCAGCCATGAGGTGTCGATGTCTGATATGTCACCGTCTATGTCATCCTTGTATACCACCAACACGTTCACCGTTTTCTCCCTGTTTGTAGAGAAGTTTTGGCGCTTGCCGCTGTTCACAAAATAGAAGTCAGGCTGTGACGCATGAATCTTTTCATACCTCACCACCTCGGTATTCGTCTCTTCATAGTCTTGCATAAGGCATTGTACGGCAAATTCGTGCAGTTCGTCTGCTGTCATCACCTTGCCTTTGCGGTCTTCTGAGCACTCGTGCGTGTGAAACACCAGTTCGCCATTGTCTTTTCTGATCATCATATTGCTATTAATTTTAAGGTTGGATTGTTGTAGATTGTAATAAAGCTGTATACGAAAGAGGGGATTCTTACTTTTCCAATCGGATTTCGGTAACGAAAAAGGTTGCTGATTTAAGGACAAATGAAAAAAGAATCAGTCAGACTGTAAGCCGGGTTCTGTACCGCCGGTGAAGGCGGTGCCTGCCATTTATCCGCACGTGCCGTTGCCGACACGCTCTATCGTTCTACCCTCCGGCGTTCCGCTCCCGAAGGAAACGGAATCGGGCGAGCAACCCTCTGCCGCCGGTATACGCGAACTTTCAGCTCCCGATGTGCACAGCCCGTATGTCACCATACGGCTGGTGGGCTCTTGCCCCACCTTCTCACCCTTACCTCCCAAAGCGGAAGGCGGTTGTTTTCTTCTGCACTGATTCGCCCTCGCGGACGACTTCCCGTTAAGAAGCGGGACGCTCTGTGCTGCCCGGACTTTCCTCCTGCGCCGCAGCGCGCAAAGCGCACCCCGACACACGCGGCAAGCCGTCCGGCTGATTCTTTGTGGACGCAAAATTAGGAAAAAAGAAAAGACGCAGTCCGGCCACTTGGGGAAAAATTGTACTTTTGCTCTATAAAAACAGCGCATCGGCGGCCATTCTGTGGCCATTCCCATACCATATTATATATATAATGTCCGCCCAGCCAGTCAGTAATTATTCAAATACGTCGATTCCGTACGCCATGAAACGTCTACTCTTCACCGCACTCCTTTCCTCTTCGTTCCTCGCTTCCGGTGCCCAAACTGCTGCATCAGCGGAGAAATACGTTCCCGCACCCGAAAACATCGCGGCGCGCCAGGCTTTCTCCGACAGCAAGTTCGGCATCTTCCTCCATTGGGGACTCTACAGTATGTTCGCCCAAGGCGAATGGTACATGCAGAACGAGGACATCAACCGCGACGAGTATGCCAAGGCCATGAACGCCTTCTATCCCCATTCGTTCGACGCCGCCAAATGGGTCAGTGCCTTCAAGGCCGCCGGTGCCAAGTACATCTGCTTCACCACGCGCCACCACGAAGGCTTCTCCATGTGGGACACCAAGCAGAGCGACTACAACATCATGCACACCCCCTACGGGCGTGACATCGTGCGCCAGCTCGCCGACGAGTGCCACAAGCAGGGACTCGGACTCCATCTCTACTACTCCCACATCGACTGGACGCGCGACGACTACCCCACGGGACGCACGGGAAAGCACACCGGCAAAGACCCCAAGAAGGAAAACTGGCCGCAGTACTATGCCTTCATGAACGCCCAGCTCACCGAGCTGCTCACCAACTATGGCAAGGTGGACGGCATATGGTTCGACGGATGGTGGGACCACGACGAGGACAAACAGCCCTTCGACTGGCAACTCCCCGAACAGTATGCCCTCATCCACAAACTCCAGCCCGCCTGCATCATCGGCAACAACCACCACCAGACGCCTTTCGACGGCGAGGACATGCAGATGTTTGAGCGCGACGTGCCCGGCGAGAACAAGAGCGGACTCTCCGGCCAGGACATCAGCAAACTTCCCCTCGAAACGTGCCAGACCATGAACGGCATGTGGGGGTATAAGGTGAAGGACCAGAACTACAAGTCCACCGCCGAACTCCTTCGTCTTCTCGTCCGCTCGGCAGCGAAGGGCGCCAATCTCCTCATCAACATCGGTCCGCAGCCCGACGGCAACTTGCCCGATGCCGCCCTTGAGCGTTTGGCCGGAATGGGCGAATGGCTCCGTTCGGCCCGTGGCGAGAGCGTCTATTCTACTGTGGCAGGTCCCTGTGCCCAGGGCGACTCCATCGTCACAACCCAAGGCCGCGAAAACGGCGCCGTCTACGTTCACGTACTTACCGACAGTGCGCAGGCCTCCGTCACCCTTCCTCTCGGCAAAAAGGTGAAGAGCGCCACCTCCCTCTCCTCAGGCACCCGCATTGCCACGCGCTTTGACAAGAAGACTGGCAACGTCACGTTCACCATCCCCGACATGAAAGCCGGCGAGGCCGACTATGTCATCAAGGTGGTGAGATAAAATGTTGGGGGATGAGTCCTCAATACATTTTTACATTCGTAAGCGCCGTGTAGAGCGCGACGTTTTAAACGTCGCCTCCATACGCGGTTCAAAGCGCAGCCCAATTTGCACATTTGTAAATTCGCAAGCGAAACACATCCCGCTTATGCCCAAGATATTCTACACGCTTCTTCTCGCAGCTTGCACCGCACCGCTCGCCCTTCAGGCGCAGCCCGGACGCACCACGCTCCTTGCCGAGCACATCCACACGCTCCGTGCCACCGTCGACGGCGAGGACAGCTCCGTGCCCGTGGTGAAACTCGGCGGAAGCGAAACGCTGGAGTATTCCTTCGACGACTTCACCCATGAATACCGGCGCTATACCTACCGCGTGGAGCACTGCGACTATGAGGGCAACCCCACGGAGGACCTCTTCTCGTCGGACTACGTCACAAGCGGCGACGACGAGGAAGTGATAGACGACTACCAGCCCAGCCAGAACACCTCCGTTCTCTACAACCACTACAGTCTGACGCTGCCTTCCTCGCGAATGCGCATTCTCAAGTCCGGCAACTACCGCCTCACCGTCAGCGCCGAGAACGAGGACGGCGAGTACGTGCCCGTCATCCAAACCTACTTCGGCGTGGTCGACACCCAAATACGCCTTACCGCCACGTGCAGCACTAACACCGACGTCGACTGGAACAATGCCCACCAGCAACTCAGCGTGAACGTCGACATGGGGTCGCTCGTGGTGCGCGATGCCGGGGAAGAGTACAAACTCGTCATTCTGCAAAACGGACGCTACGACAACCGCGTGGTGGCACCGCGTCCCACCTCGCAAAGCGGACAGCAACTCATCTGGGACCATTCGCGCGAACTCATCTTCAGTGCCGGCAACGAATACCGCAAACTCGAATTTCTCTCCCACCGCTATCCCGGCATGCACGGCGAGAGCATGAAGTGGTTCGACCCGTATTACCACTACATCCTCTTCCCCGATATTCCCCGCCGCAACTATCTCTACGACGAGGACCAGAACGGTATCAGCGTAGTAAGAACCGAGAACTCATCCTCTCCCGAAACCGACGCCGACTATGCCCTCGTGCATTTCACACTGCAAAGCGAAGAACTTCCCGACGCTACGCTCTATGTGGACGGCCGCTGGGCTTCAGGCGGTTTTCAACCCGCTACGCAGATGCACTACGATGCCGCATCGGGGCAGTACGAAGCCATGGTGCTCCTCAAGCAGGGTTACTACAACTACCAGTACCTCGCCGTGGACAACAGCGGCGGCAATAGGGTGGGGAAGACCTCCCCCATTGAAGGCGACTACTATCAGACCGAAAACGAATATACGTTCCTCTCTTACTACCGGGCCACGGGCGACCGCTATTGGCAAATGGTGGGCAACCTCTCCCTCAAGTACAGAAAACGTTGAACTTCATATACCCATGAACATATCATTCCTCGACGGATACACCGTCGTTACCGACGACGAGGGGCGCCAAAAGCTTGAAGCCCTCGGTAACCTTTCACTTTACGACCGCACAAACGATTCCGACGTAGTGGCACGCGCCCAAGGTGCGGAAGTGGTCATCGTGAACAAAACGGCACTCAACGAAAGCCATTTCTTCCAACTCCCCGACCTTCGCCTCGTTTGCGTGGCAGCCACAGGCTACGACAAGATTGACATCGCCGCAGCCCGCCGCCACGGCGTCACCGTGTGCAACTGCGCCGGCTACAGCAGCCGTTCCGTAGCCCAGCTGGTGGCCTCGTTCATCCTCGAAGTGGCCGACTCGGTGGCCGAATACACCCATGAAAACCACAACGGTCGATGGAGCAAAAGTCCCGACTTCTGCTACACCCTCCGCGACCGCATAGAACTCGTGGACAAACCCATGGCCATCGTAGGCTTCGGAAACATAGGCCGCGCTGTGGCCGACGTGATGCGTCCGTTTTGCGTAAAACTCTTCGCCATCACCTCAAAGAGTCAGGACGCACTTCCCGCCGATGTGGAAAAAATATCGCTCGCCGATGCCTTCCGTACTTGCCGTTTTGTAAGTTTGAATTGCCCGCTAACGGCTGACAATAAGCAATTTGTAAACAGTGAGTTGTTGCGAAACGCTAACCACAATCTCGTGTTAATCAACAC
>CAVCAV010000010.1:6963-26648 GCA_963600165.1 Christensenella sp. UBA1685
GCAAAACGCTAACCCCAATCTCATATTGATCAACACCGCCCGTGGAGGACTCGTCAACGAGCACGACGTGGCGGAAGCCTTGCGCGAAGGCCGCCTTGCCGCCTATTGCACCGACGTGCTCACGTCCGAGCCCGCCAGCGTCAACTGCCCGTTGCTCTCCGCTCCCCGCGCCTTCGTCACGCCCCACATCGGATGGGACACTCCCGAAGCCCGTATGCGCATCATCGACATTCTCGTTGCAAACGTGCGCAACTTCTACAACGGGCAGCCAAGCAATTGCGTGAATTGAACGAACGATGGGGGCGAACGATGGGGCGAAGTTTCCTGACTTCGCTTGCGCGCCGTCACAGACGATTTATCGTGCTTCGCCCCCGAACAAGAATTTCTGAGAATTCAAGAACATTTATGTTCAAATAGAATTCATGGAAAATTCATGGTTCATTCATGGGAATTCATGTTTAAAAGAAGAAACATGAATGGCAATAATTATCAAAAATGCCTTGCTCGCTCATGCGAGCTCGGGAGAGCTCGCCCCCATCGTTCGCTCCATCGTTCGCCCAATCGATGGCATTTGTAGAATGATTATTGTATGTGCTAACCACTTAATCCTAAGTAATCTAACCTAATAAAGTGATAACTTTAGTCCAAGTATTCGACTTCCTCGGCACCTTCGCCTTTGCCATATCCGGCATCCGCCTGGCGTCCGCCAAACACTTCGACCTCTTCGGAGCCTACGTCGTGGGAGTGACCACCGCCATCGGCGGCGGAACAGTCCGCGACCTCCTCCTTTCGCAGTCGCCCTTCTGGATGGCCAATCCGTTCTACCTCATATGCTCCGCCCTTGCCCTCGTGTGGGTCATCTGCTTCCGCAAATACCTCGTACGCCAAAACCCCACATGGTTCATCTTCGACAGCATCGGTCTCGCCCTCTTCACGGTCACCGGCATAGAGAAAACCCTCGTGGCTGGTTTTCCGTTCTGGACCGCCATCATCATGGGCGCACTCACCGGAGCTGGAGGCGGCGTGTTCCGCGACGTGTTCATCAACGAAGTGCCCCTCATCTTCCGCAAGGAAATCTATGCCCTCGCCTGTGTGGTAGGCGGCGTGTTCTACTACATATGCCTCAAGTTCGGCGCCGACAATGTGGTGGCCGGACTCGTGTGCGGCGGTGTGGTCTTCCTCACCCGCGTCCTTGCCGTGCGCTACAAGCTTCACCTTCCCGTACTCAAAGCCGAAGACTGATGAAAGGAATGGTCTACATCCACGTGCCTTTTTGCAAAACCCGTTGCATCTATTGCGACTTCTATTCCAACGTGTGCGGCGGCAACGAGAGGCAGGCTTATGTCCGTGCAGCATGTGCCGAACTCGGGCAAAGGGCCGATGAACTCGCCGGAAAAGAAGTGCAGAGCGTCTATTTCGGCGGCGGCACCCCTTCGCTCCTCCTTCCCGAGGAAACAGGCCAAATCCTACAAACTGTCCGTGACCGTTACAACCTTTCCCCACAGGCAGAAATCACCCTCGAAGCCAATCCCGACGACATCACGCCCGAGTTTGTCAGCCGCATGGCCCGTCTCGGCGTAAACCGCATGAGCTTGGGCGTGCAGAGTTTCAACGACGAAACACTCCGCTTTCTCCGCCGTCGCCACGATGCCCGCCAGGCCGTGCGGGCTGTGGAGACCATCGTAGAGGGCGGTATCCACAACGTGAGCATAGACCTCATCTTCGGTTTGCCCGGCCAGTCCACCGAAGTGTGGGCCGACAATCTACGCAAAGCCTTCAGTCTTCCCGTCACCCATCTCTCGTCCTACGCCCTCAGCATAGAAGACGGAGCTCCTCTGGCGCGACTTGTAGACGAAGGCAAGATAACGCCTATAGATGAAGAAACGTATCTTGCGCAATACCAGCTTCTTATGAATGAATGCCTGAAGCACAGCTTTAAGCATTACGAAATATCAAACTTCGCACGGCCCGGCTTTGAGTCGCGCCACAATTCCGGTTATTGGAACGAAACGCCCTACGTCGGCATCGGTCCCGGCGCCCACTCCTTCGACGGCAACAAAACCCGCCGCATGAACACAGAAGACCTTGCCGCATACCTCCAAAGCGACGGCCGTCCCGCCCACGAACTCGAGCATCTCACCCTCCGGGAACAGTTCAACGAAACCGTCTTCACCGCCCTGCGTACCTGCGATGGCATCAACCTCAAGCAGCTCCGCCAACGTTTCCCTGAAGAATGGTGCGACCAGTTGCTGCGGAAATCCGTGCTCGAACTCACCACCGGCGCGGTGGAAACAACCCCAAACGGACTCCGTCTGACCCGCGAGGGACTCTTCGTGTCCGACGGCGTAATGTCCGATTTCATGCTCCTCGACGAAGACGAATAGCACGCGTTTCTTGCCGAAACGATAAAAGTTTGTAATTTTGCAGCGTATCTGCATGCACATGGGCGCGTTTGCGGCCCGTCAACCATGCCCAAACTTATAGAAATGACCACCCAGGAAGAATTTATCCAAGTACTTGCCGCTTGCCGTGAGCTCTACATCAAGAAACTTCACGACTACGGAGCCGCTTGGCGCATTATGCGTCCGCAAACCATGACCGACCAGCTCTTCATCAAAGCCTCGCGCATACGTTCGCTCCAGATGAAAGGCCGCGCCATGGTGGAAGAAGGCATCGTGCCCGAATTCGTGGGAATCGTCAACTACAGTCTCATCGCCCTCATCCAGCTCGAACTCGGTGCGGCCAACGATGAAGACATCACGCCCGAACAGGCCGTAGAACTCTACGACGCCAAGGCGCAGGCCGCCCTTGACCTCATGCTCCGCAAGAACCACGACTACGACGAAGCCTGGCGTGGAATGCGCGTGTCGTCCTATGCCGACCTCATCTTCATGAAACTTTTCCGCACCAAGCAGATAGAAAACCTCGGCGGACAGACCCTCGTGTCGGAAGGCATAGCCGCCAACTACATGGACATGATGAACTACGCCGTGTTCGCCCTAATCAAGTTGACACTTGAAAACGAATAGCCCTCTCAAACGCCTTGTCCTCGTGGTCCATCTGCTCTGCCGGATGGTGCTCGCCTGCACGTTCATCTTCTCGGGATTCGTGAAGATAGCCGACCCGATGGGCATGACCCACAAGCTCCATGCCTATGCCGTGGTGCTTGGCGTTCATCTCCAGCCCGACTCCGTCCTCCTGCAGTTCATGGCCTCGGCCGCCGGTTGCGTGGAGTTTGTGTTGGGCATCTATCTCCTCCTCGGTGTGCGGCGCAAGCTTGCCGTAAGGATAGCTTTCCTTCTCATGCTCGCCTTTACGGCCGTCACCGTGTGGATTTACAAAGACAATCCCGTGGCCGACTGCGGATGTTTCGGCGACGCCGTCCGTCTCACCAACGGACAGACGCTGGCGAAGAACGTGGTGCTCCTCCTCTGCGCCTCCATGCTGCAGTTCTACCCCATGCCCCTTCATCGCGTCATCTCCCAGCGCAACGCATGGGTGGTGTCCATCTACTCTTGGGTATATGCCGCAGCGCTCTGCCTCTACACCCTTCACTATCTGCCCGCCATCGACTTCACCCCCTACCGCGTAGGCGGAAACATACGGGCAGCCCTTATGGGAGAGGACGGCGGAGCAAGTGAAGGCGAAGCCCGTTTGGCCAACTTCTTCTTGGCTGACATGCGCACCGGCGACGATATGACGCTCCCGATAGTGGCCGACAGCGGATACACGTTCCTTCTCGTCGTGCCCGACGCCCGCCGCGCCGACGACGGATGCAGCGACCGCATCAACGACATTTACGATGTCTGCCAGGATATGAACTACGCGTTCTACATGGCCACCGCCTCCAACGAAGCCGACATTGCCGAATGGCGCGACCGCACAGGAGCCGCCTATCCCGCCCTGATGGCCGAGGATACCGAACTCCAGACCATGGTGCGTTCCAATCCCGGTCTGCTCCTTTTGAAAGACGGACGCGTAGTGGCCAAATGGAGCAACAACTCGCTTCCCGAACCCGACGTCATGGGCAGCGATGCAGCCCGGTGGATACCCTCGCAAAAGGTGAGTCCGCTCCTCGCGCTCATCCTGTGGTTCCTCATCCCCGCGTTCCTTGTGGTCGTGGCAGACTCCCTTTGGATTGGCAGCAAATATTTCAAACACCACATATACAAAAAACGTTTAACTCAAATCAAAATGAGAAAGAAAATCGTAGCAGGCAACTGGAAAATGAACAAGAACCTGCAGGAAGGCATCAGCTTGGCAAAGGAACTCAACGAAGTGCTCTCTGCCGACAAGCCCAATTGCGGCGTCATCATCTGCACTCCCTTCATCCACCTCGCCAGCGTGGCAGGCATCATCGACAGCAATATCATCGGTCTTGGTGCTGAAAACTGCGCCGACAAGGAAAAGGGCGCCTACACGGGCGAAGTTTCCGCAGAAATGGTCAAGAGCACCGGTGCCAACTATGTAATCCTCGGTCACAGCGAGCGTCGTGCTTACTATCACGAAACTGCCGAAATCCTCAAGGAGAAGGTCAACCTCGCCCTCGCCAACAACCTCGACGTCATCTTCTGCATCGGTGAAGTTCTCGAAGAACGCGAAGCCGGCAAGCAGAACGAAGTGGTAAAGGCACAGCTCGAAGGCTCACTCTTCGACCTCACCGCCGAGCAGTTCTCCCACGTAATCCTCGCCTACGAACCCGTATGGGCTATCGGTACCGGCAAGACCGCCACTTCCGACCAGGCTCAGGACATGCACGCCTTCATCCGCGCTACCATCGCCGAGAAGTTCGGTGCTGAAGCAGCCGAGAACGTCACCATCCTCTACGGTGGCAGCTGCAAGCCCAGCAACGCCAAGGAACTCTTCTCCAAGCCCGACGTAGACGGTGGTCTCATTGGCGGCGCAGCCCTCAAGGCAGCCGACTTCAAGGGTATCATCGACGCTTGGAAGGCCTAAATCTTCAAGTAGCTTGAAGCTGTATGCCATGTAACGTTGACAAACGGAGCGGGCATGCAGTTTCAAGTTTGTTTTTATCAAATCGGTAAGGTTTTATTGTCAAGAATTAGAGAATTTGAGAATTCTCGATTCAATCCATTGAATTGTTGAGAATGTAAGGAATATGCAGCTTGACGATGTCAAGCCTTCCTTTAATTCTTTTCCTTCAAAACCGGGAAAGATTTCTATAATTCTCTAATTCTTGATTTTATAACTATATCTTATTTGACTATATTCCCACATCCGGCTTCGGCCCACTTCCCCTTTCACCAACTCTACAATATAGAATGAAACACCTTTCCGTTCTTCTCCTCTTCTTCGCATCGCTTTCGCTCGGCGCCCAAACGACCTTTACGGGCCACCTCCGTGCCGCTGGGCAGGGAAAAGGCGTGGTGGTTGTCATTCAGAGCGACGAAATAGAGCAGGCCGTCAACCGCAAGAGCACCAAAACCGCAGTCTCCTCTGCCAAAGACGCCAAGACAAACGGTACGCAGACGCCCGTGAAGCATGCCAATGCCTCCACGGAACACCAAACCAAAACTGCGGAGAAACACCAGACTCCCGATACCGCCCATAAGTCCCATACCGAATCGGAAAGGGTAGGGCACACCTCCGAAACCACCGAGCATAACGGTACCGCAAGTTCGAAACACTACACCGAACGCGCCCGCCGCAAGACACAGGGCTACCGCATATGCATCTACACCGGCGGCAATTCGCGAGCCGACCGCGAAAAGGCCGTGGCGATGGGCAACAAGTGCCGCGCAAAATTCAGCGAACTCGCTTCCTATCCCAACTTCATCGCCCCGCGATGGGTCACTTACGTCGGCGACTTCCGCACCCGTGAAGAAGCGCAGAAATACGTCACCCGCATCCGGCGTGCCAACATCAGCTACGAAGTGCGCATCGTGAAGAGCGAAGTCAATTTGCCGTATTAACCGGCAACATTATCCCTTATCCCCAGAATATCCAACGTAAGCATAACAAGAAGCAGAAAACGACTTGGCGATATGTTAGTTTAAGTCAAGAATTAGAGAATTAAAGAATGGTTGTGTATGCAATCCATTGAATTGGCGAGAATTTATGGAAACTTTAGCTTGACGCCGTCAAGCATTCCTGCAATTCTTTTCCTTCAGGGCCGAGAAAGAATTCTCCAATTCTCTAATTCTTGACAATAAAAAAACAACGGCCGTCTTGTTTATGCACGAACCCCATAAATGATGGACACCACACAAGAACTGCAAAACCACTACACCGAAATCATCAAACTCCTCGGCGAGGACCCTACGCGTGAAGGACTGGTGAAAACCCCCTTGCGCGTGGCCAAAGCCATGCAGACCCTTCTCCGCGGCTATGCCATGGACCCTGTGGCCACGCTCCGTTCGGCCCGGTTTGAAGAAAACTGCCAGCGGATGGTGCTTGTGCGCGACATCAAGTTCTACTCCCTTTGCGAGCACCACATGCTCCCCTTCTACGGCACCGCCCACGTGGCCTACATTCCCCACGGCACCATCACCGGCCTGTCCAAACTGGCCCGTGTGGTAGACATCTTCTCCCACCGCCTGCAGGTGCAGGAACGCATGACGCAGCAAATCTGCCAGGCTGTAAACGAGGCGCTTGAGCCGAAGGGCGTTATAGTAATGCTTGAAGCACACCACATGTGCATGCAAATGCGCGGTGTGGAGAAAGACGACTCCCTCACCACCACCGTCGACTACTGCGGCTGCTTTGAAAGCCGCGAGCAGCGCGAAGAGTTCTTCCGCGCGCTGGGAAGGTAGGCCCCATAGAGGGCGCAAACCTTATATGCGCATTGACGCGCAATCATGCGCATCTCCATTTGCTCCATAACCGCAAAAGCCTTAATTTTGCGGCATAAAACGAAACTCTAACACAATACAAATACACGATGGAACTTGACATCCTTACGGCCGTTTCCCCCATTGACGGTCGCTACAGACAAAAAACGGAACCCCTCGCACCCTATTTCTCCGAATATGCACTCATGAAATACCGTGTGCGTGTAGAGATAGAGTACTTCATCACCCTTTGTGAACTCCCCCTTCCGCAGCTCGCAAGTTTCCCCCACGACCTCTTCCCCACGCTCCGCGGTTTCTACCAGAACTTCTCCGAAGCCGATGCTGCACGCGTGAAGGAAATTGAGAGCGTGACGAACCACGATGTAAAAGCCATCGAATATTTCATCAAGGAACAGTTCGACAAGGTAGGCGGCCTCGATGCCTACAAGGAATTCATCCACTTCGGACTCACCTCACAGGACATCAACAACACCTCCTTCCCCCTCATGCTAAAAGAGTCCGTAACCGACGTTTACGTACCTTTGGTAAAAGAACTCATCGACCAGCTCAACGCCTATGCCGAAGAGTGGAAGGACATCCCCATGCTCGCCAAGACCCACGGCCAGCCCGCTTCCCCCACGCGTCTCGGAAAGGAAGTGAAGGTCTTCGCCTACCGCCTTGAAAAGCAGCTCCAACTTCTGCTCGCCCTTCCCTTCACCGCCAAGTTCGGCGGTGCCACCGGCAACTACAATGCCCACCACGTGGCCTATCCCTCCTACGACTGGCGCGCCTTCGGCAGCCGTTTCGTAAGCGAGAAGCTCGGTCTCGAACGCGAAGAGTACACCACGCAGATTTCCAACTACGACAACATGGCTGCCATCTTCGACGCCATGAAGCGTATCCACACCATTGTCATCGACCTCGACCGCGACTTCTGGCAGTACGTTTCCATGGAGTACTTCAAGCAGCGCATCAAGAAGGGTGAGGTAGGTTCGAGCGCCATGCCCCACAAGGTCAACCCCATCGACTTCGAAAACTCCGAGGGCAACCTCGGCCTGGCCAACGCCATCCTTGAGCACCTCAGCCGCAAGCTGCCCATCAGCCGCTTGCAGCGCGACCTCACCGACTCCACCGTCATCCGCAACATCGGCGTGCCCATGGGCCATGCGCTCATCGCCTTCCAAAGCACCCTCAAGGGCTTGCGCAAACTCCTCCTCCACGAAGAGTCCATCCGCCGCGACCTCGACAACTGCTGGGCCGTTGTGGCAGAAGCCATCCAGACCATCCTCCGCCGCGAGGCTTACCCTCATCCCTACGAAGCCCTCAAGGCCCTCACCCGCACCAACGAAGCCATCACCGAAGAACGCATCCACAACTTCATCGACGGCCTCGACGTGAGCGACAGCGTGAAGAACGAGCTCCGCGCCATCACGCCCCACAACTACACGGGAATGTAAAAAGACAAGTCGGCAACGTCTTTGAAATAATAAGGACAGCGCCAATTTGAATTCCCATACACCTAATAGTAATGTTCAAAAAATAACTTACCCAATTTATAAAGCGCGGCAAACGGGCTGAAAGCCCAACATAACATAGCCCAGGGCAAGCGAAGCGACACCCTGGGTTGTAGTGTCCATCCCTAATGCACGCCCTGAAAGGGCAACACAATGGCTACATCGTGCGGCATTTTATATGGAATAGACATTATGCTGCCCCTTCAGGGCGCATGTACATTATAAACATCCCTACCCAGGGTGTCGCTTCGCTTGCCCTGGGCTATGTTATGTTGGGCTTTCAGCCCGCTCCTTGCGCAAAACCCACTGCTTAAAATTGAGTGACTCGTTTTACTCATTGCAACCTTAATCGCAAACATCAATCACACATCTTGCTGCATCCTTACCTTTACAGGCTTTAGCAAGCAACTTAAGAGAAGGAAAATGGCATTCGTGAGAATGTCAACAATGCAACACAGCTCTAATCACACAAACAAACTTACACATCATGAGCGAAGAGTATTTCAACAATGAAGGCGGAGGTGGCCGTGACGGTTACACACCCCGCAACGACAACAACGAAAACGGCGGCCACGCACCCCGTCAGCGTTTCAGCCGCGGCACGAAAGTAGGCGGCAGCAACGGCTACGGTTCGCAGTCCGCAGGCAACGAGGGTGGCTACAGCTCCCGTTACAACAACGAAGGCGGCTACCGTCCCCGTTACAACAACAACGAAGGCGGCTACCGCTCCAACAACAGCGAAGGCTACTCCCAGCGTCAGGGCGGCTACCAGTCGCGCCAGGGCGGAGGCTACAACCGCCAGGGCGGCTACCAGCCCCGTGAAAACCGTTGGGGCAAGCAGCGCTACGGCAACCAGGACCGCTACAATAACGAAGGCGGCTACCGCTCCAACAACAACGAAGGCGGCTACCGTCCCCGTTACAACAACAACGACGGCTACTCGCCCCGCGAAGGCGGCTATTCACGCGAAGGCGGCTACCAGCCCCGTCAGGGCGGCTACCGTTCAAACGACAACTACACTCCCCGCGAAGGCGGCTACTCACGCGAAGGCGGCTACCAGCCCCGTCAGGGCGGCTATCAGAACCGCGGCGGCTACAACCAGCGCGGCGGCTACGGCCAGCGCAATTCGTTCGGCGGCCAGCGCGGCGGCTACCAGCAGCGTCCCAAGTTCGCTCCCAAGAAGCGCGTCGACGTACAGGAAGTCAACCTCGACCCCAATCAGCCCCTGCGTCTCAACAAGTTCCTCGCCAATGCCGGCGTATGCTCGCGTCGCGATGCCGACAAGTATATCCAGGCTGGCGTAGTCAGCGTAAACGGCGAAATCGTCACCGAACTCGGCACCAAGGTGCTCCGTTCCGATGAAGTGAAGTTCCACGACAACCTCGTCAAGATAGAGAAGAAAGTATACGTGCTGCTCAACAAGCCCAAGGGCTACGTCACCACGAGCGAAGACCCCCAGAACCGCAAGACGGTGATGGACCTCGTGGAGAGAGCTTGCCCCGAGCGCATCTATCCCGTAGGCCGTCTCGACCGCAACACCACCGGTGTGCTCCTTCTCACCAACGACGGTGAACTCGCTTCCAAGCTCACTCACCCCAAGTTCCTGAAGAAGAAAATCTACCACGTCACCACCGACCAGAACGTCACGGCAGCCGACCTCCGTCAGATTGCCGAAGGCATTACCCTCGACGACGGCGAAATAAAGGCCGACGCCGTCGACTATGCCAGCGACACCGACAAGAAGCAGGTGGGCATTGAAATCCACAGCGGCAAGAACCGCATCGTGCGCCGTATCTTCGAAAGCCTCGGTTACCACGTGGTGAAACTCGACCGCGTATACTTCGCCGGTCTCACGAAGAAGAACGTGCGACGCGGCGACTGGCGTTTCCTCACCGAAAAAGAAGTCAACATGCTCCGCATGGGTGCCTTTGAATAAACCTCAACACCATAAAGGCGGTTCTGCCGGCTGTATCAACGCAGCCGGGCAGAACCACCTCCAAACAGTCAACATATGCAACGAACCAAAATAGCAGACCTCCTTGCCTCTACCGCCTACGGCAGCGACGTCTGCGTGAAAGGATGGGTACGTACCCACCGCAGCAGCAAAGTGGTGGAATTCATTGCCCTCAACGACGGCAGCACCATCAAGAACATCCAGGTGGTGGTAGAAGCCGGAACCATCGACCCCGAAGTGCTCAAACTCTGCACCACGGGTGCTTGCCTCTCCGTTTGCGGTACGCTCGTGGAGAGCCAGGGCGCAGGCCAGAGCGTGGAAGTTTCCGCCAAGAGCCTTGAAGTGCTCGGAACCTGCGGTGCCGACTATCCCATGCAGAAGAAAGGCCAGAGCTTCGAATACATGCGCCAGCACGCCCACATGCGTCTGCGCACCAACACCTTCGGCGCCGTATTCCGCATCCGCCACAACATGGCCATCGCCATCCACAAGTATTTCCACGACCACGGTTTCTTCTATTTCCACACCCCCATCATCACCGCCTCCGACTGCGAAGGCGCCGGCCAGATGTTCCAGGTGACCACGAAGAACCTCTACGACCTCAAGAAGGACGAGAACGGAAAGATCGACTACTCCGACGACTTCTTCGGCAAGACCACTTCGCTCACCGTGAGCGGTCAGCTCGAAGGCGAACTCGGTGCCACGGCCCTTGGTGCCATCTACACCTTCGGCCCCACCTTCCGTGCCGAAAACTCCAACACGCCCCGCCACTTGGCAGAGTTCTGGATGATTGAGCCCGAAGTGGCCTTCAACGACATCACCGACAATATGGACCTCGCAGAGGACTTCATCAAGTACTGCGTGCGTTGGGCGCTCGACAACTGCAAGGACGACCTCGAGTTCCTCAACAAGATGATCGACAAGACGCTCCTCGACCGTCTCAACTTCGTGGTGGAACACGACTTCGTACGCCTCAAGTACACCGACGGTATCGCCATCCTCGAAGAAGCCGTGAAGAACGGCCACAAGTTCGAGTTCCCCGTATATTGGGGTGTCGACCTTGCCAGCGAACACGAGCGCTACCTCGTGGAAGAGCACTTCAAGAAGCCCGTCATTCTCACCGACTATCCGAAGGAAATCAAGGCCTTCTACATGAAGATGAACGACGACGGCAAGACCGTCCGCGCCATGGACGTCCTCTTCCCCCAGATTGGCGAAATCATCGGCGGTTCTGAGCGCGAAGAGAGCTACGACAAGCTCATGGCCCGCATCAAGGAACTCAACATCCCCATGAAGGACATGTGGTGGTATCTCGACACCCGCAAGTTCGGCACCTGCCCCCATTCAGGCTTTGGCCTCGGCTTCGAGCGCCTCATCCTTTTCGTAACGGGCATGCAGAACATCCGCGACGTCATCCCCTTCCCCCGCACTCCCAAAACGGCGGAATTCTAAACCCCGCCGGCAAAAATCTTTTTTTGTTTAAAAATGTTGTCCCCGAACCCGCCTATGCTGTGGGCTCGGGGATTTTTTTGTGAAATGGGGAGGGGGGAGAGGTTGTACGAATTCTATCCCTTTGTTGTAGGTTTTGAAAGTAACCATTAACTTTGTCGTTATAACACATGCAAAATAAGTGATATGGCAGAAAAAGATGACGTGCAAGAAATGCGTCCCACGTTTGACGAAATACGTAGAGTCGGGGAGAAAGGAAACGAATATTGGAGTTCCCGCGACCTGTGCACAGCAATGGGCTACTCAGCGTATTGGAAGTTTCAGCGTGTGATAGACAAGGCCATTGAGGTTGCCAATGCCAAGGGTATGAAAATAGACGACCATTTCAACCAAGCGGTTGATATGGTAAAGATTGGAAGCGGTTCGTTCCGCAAGGTGAATATGTTCCGTCTGTCACGTATGGCTTGTATGATTGTGGCAGAAAATGCTGACGGGAAAAAAGAGTCGGTAAAGCTGGCAAGGGCCTATTTTTTACAAACCGTTTCATCAACGGAGCTTATAGAAAAATCTCTGGAATCCAACATATTACTGTATAAAACCTCACAGGGCGAAACACGTGTGGAGGTGATTTTCAACAACGAAACATTTTGGATGTCGCAGAAACGCATGGCCGTATTGTTTGGCGTGGACCGTGCGACCATAGCCTATCATCTTTCCCAAATTTACGAAAGCGGAGAACTTGCAAAAGAGGCAACTTGTAGAAAAATTCAACAGGTTCAACTTGAAGGTGACCGCAATGTGGAACGTACGCCCTTGTTCTACAATCTCGATGCCATCATTGCCGTAGGCTATCGCGTGAACAGTTACCAAGCCACGCAGTTCAGAATTTGGGCAACATCCGTATTGAAAGAGTTTATCATCAAGGGATATGTGCTTGACGACGAGCGGTTGAAGCAAGGCAAACATTTCGGCAAAGACTACTTTGATGACTTGCTTGAGCGTATTCGTGAAATACGTACGTCCGAACGTCGCTACTATCAAAAGATAACCGACATATATGCTGAATGCAGTTCCGACTACGATGCAGGGTCGGAAAGCACCAAGTTGTTTTTCAAAATGGTGCAAAACATGATGCACTTTGCCGTGACCCGCCATACCGCGGCAGAGATTGTTTATCACAGGGCAGATGCAGGTAAGCCGCATATGGGGCTTACCTCATGGAAAAAGGCTCCCGACGGCCGTGTGCAAAAATCTGATACGGTTGTTGCCAAGAACTATTTGTCGGAAACGGAACTTTCCCAGCTCAACAGCATTACGTCGTCCTTTCTCGACTTTGCAGAAACACGTGCTCAACGGCATATTATAACCACTATGGAAGACTGGCGAACGCGCCTTGCCAAATTTCTTGAAGCCGTTGATTATGAGGCGAATTCTGGAGCCGGAAAAGTGTCACAAGACGAAGCGAGAGCCAAGGCATATGGAGAATACGAGAAATATCAACTCATACAAGACCGCTCGTTCGTGTCGGACTTCGACCGATTCAATGAAGACGACGACAATCCGTTGCTTCCTTTCAACCTGAATCCGAAAGAACCATGATTTTTGACAAGGCCAAATGCTTTTGAAAAAGCATTTCCTAACGAATAGCAGCTTACCGCCTTTGCTCGTTGGCATGATGCCTTGTTGTGAAAAATGCAAGGCACGGTGTGGGAAATGCAAGGCATGGAGTGGTGCTCCGCTTCGCTGCACGAATGTGCAAATGTGCGAAGGTGAGAATGTGCAAATGTTGAATGCTTTGAAGGCGCAAGCGCATGGGGCGAACGATGGGGGCGAAGTCTCCTGACTTCGCATGACCGGCTTCACGATGGTTATGCGCATCTTCGCCCTCTATGGAGGCGACGTTTGAAACGTCGCGCTCTACACGGCATTGCATTCGCTGGGAGCAACTTTACGAAAACATCTCCGAGCCCAACGTGTTGGGCTCGTAGCAAATTCATCCTCGCGCGCGTATACACCAAAGTTTGTGCAAGTTGCCGTCAGCCGTCACCGTCGCGGATGGTTATTCTTGCTGCGCCTATGGAGCGAACGATGGGGGCGAGGTTTCCCGACCTCGCATAATCGCCATTTTACGCCGTGTAGAGCGCGACGTTTCAAACGTCGCCTCCATAGAGAGGGCGCAGCGCCGTGTAGAGCGCGAAGTCAGGAGACTTCGCCCCCATGCGCTACGCCTTCAAAGCATTCCACATTTGCATATTTGCACATTCGCGAAGCGCCGTGTAGAGCGCGACGTTTCAAACGTCGCCTCCATAGAGGGCGCAAGCCGTGTAGAGCGCGAAGTCAGGAAACTTCGCCCCCATCGTTCGCGCGTAAGGCGCAGCAAGAAAAACCGTCCGTGACGGTGACGGCTGACGGCAGCTTGCGCAAACTTCTGTGTAGCACCTGCGTGCGCATGAGGGCCTTTAGCGCCCGAAGAGGGTGCAATTAGCGCCCGAAGAGGCCGTTGATTACAATACAATCTGCGATTTCAAAGCGTAACTTTGCAACACGAATCATTTACCTCAAATACACTATACCCCATGTCACACAAATCAAAAACAAACTTCACCCTTTCCCCACGCGAACGGCTTTGCGCCTTTGTTCGCCGCGTGGTAGATTTCCTTGCAAATCACGGCATATGGCCCGCCAAAAGTGCAGCGCCAAAAGCCGAGGACAAAATCCAGGAAACCGTTCCCGTCAAAGCACAAAAAGCCGAAGACGCCGAAGAAAACGCCATGAGCCGGCTCAACGACCAGGCACAGGCATACCTTGCGTCGCACTACGACGTGCGCTACAATGTGCTCGACGGACGGCCCGAAATTCGGCTCAAACCGGTGTCTGCCGTCGCAGATGTCAGCGAACTCGAGCGTGAGCGCCTGGCACAATTCCGCCCCGTGGACGAACTCGTGCTCAACACACTCGTGCTCCACCTCCATGCCGCCGACATCAGCGTGTGGGACCGCGACGTCAAGCGGCTCGTCTGTTCCTTCCTGCCCGAACAGTACCATCCGCTCACCGCATGGCTCGAACAGTTGCCCCAGTGGGACGGCACCGACCGCGTGCGTCCCCTCGCCGCCCGAGTGAGCGACGACGCCTTGTGGCACAGTGTGTTCCACACCTGGATGCGAGGCGCCGTGCGGCAGATGTGGTGCGCCACGGAAATTCACCGCACCGCCTTCTGCCAAACCGACATCAGTACCCTCGGAGGCAACCAGCTCGCCCCTGTGCTCATCAGCCGTGAACAAGGACTGCACAAGAGCACCTTCTGTCAGCTGCTCCTTCCCGAAGCCCTGCGCACGTATTACAGCGACAAGTTTGAGCTCGCCGGACGCACCAACCACGACCTCGAGCTGTCCCGCTTCGCCCTCATCAACCTCGACGAGTTCGACCGCTATTCCCCTGCGCAGATGGTGCGCCTGAAAAACCTTATGCAGCTTTCGGAGATGAATGTGCGCCGCCCCCATGCCCGTTTCTACGAAAAACTCTGTCGCACCGCCTCGTTCATCGGCACGAGCAACACCGCCGAACTCCTGACCGACCCCACCGGTTCGCGCCGCTTCTTCTGCCAGGAAGTGACGGCACCCATCGACTGCGCCACGCCCATCGACTATCCCCAGCTCTACGCCCAGCTCCTCGCCGAAGTGCTCCGCGGCGAACCCTGCACGCTTTCGCCCGAAGAACAGGAAGCCGCAGAAGAACACAACAAAGCCTACTACCGAGCCTCCGCCCTTCGCGAAGCGTTTCTTGCCACTTATGAAGTGGTCGATGACGAAGAAGAGCCCGACAGTGTGTGGCTCACCGCCACGGAAATATTCACGGCGCTTTCGGAGAAATATTCCCAGCGTGTGCTCTCCGGCTCGCCGTCGCAGCTCGGCCGGCAGTTGACCTTTGTGGGCGTGAAGAGAAGGCATACGGAGCGGGGGACGGAGTACTGCGTGAGAAGCACCATTGCTAACGATGGGGCGAACGATGGGGGCGAGGTCTCCTGACCTCGCATGCGCAGCGTCACGGACGCTTTTTATATTTTGAAAATAAAACGATTAAAACCAATAAAACAAGGCTGCGCCTTTGAGGGTGAACGGCCGTGAACAATCAAAACGAAAGGCTATGCCTTTTTGGCCGCTTGAGGGCGTAGCCCGTTTTATTTGTTTTGAATGTTTTATTCTCACTCCATCTTTTGTTTTTCGCGCAAGCGAAGTCAGGATACTTCGCCCCCATCGTTCGTTCCCATAGAGGACGCAAAAAACCTCGTGAAAAGTTTTGCGGCTAACGATGATGTGCGTATATTTGCACTACATAAAGGCTGTACCGGTTCGATTGGGATACTCATCAATAATTAACTGAAATGCCGAGGCAAGCCGCTATGTTAATGGCGTGCCGATATGCGTTCCTCACCGAACGTGGGGTCGGATTACAGAGACACAGTGGACCTCAAATCCTTTCTTTTCTCGGAGTTTCATCACATCACTGGTACAGCCGTTTTTGTATACTTTCGCATCGAACGAAAACGCATCAAACCAAAACGCCTGGGGCGAAGACCGCTAAAGTCTTCGCCCCAGGCGCTTTTCGTTCCGTGCCGTGCGGCTCACCTTGCGGTGATGTGGAAGCACGACTGGTGGACTTCGTATTTCACGTAACACGTGCCGGCAAGGCGCAGGTCCTCAAGCACTTCGGCAAGGATGGACTTGTAGACCGTCACGTAGCGTATTTCGCTCTCGCCCTCTTTCGGGTCGCGTATCTCAAGGAAACGGTTGTAGGAAATGTCGAACGTGGTGCCGTACTGGTGGCACGAATTTTCCGACGCGTTGCGGTTCGACTTCCTCAGCTGCTGTACGTCCTCCTGTGTGCGCAGCACGGAGGTGACCAGCAGTTTGTGGAGCGGATAGCCCTTCGTGACGAGCGAGTCGCAGAAGGCGCGGGCAATGGTGTTGAGCAGCGTTGCGGCGCGCGGCACGAGGTAGGGACTCGAATGGCTCAGCTTCTGCACTGTGTAGAACGGGTTGTCGCCGATGTACACCAAGTCGTTGCGGCGGCGCACCGCCTCGTCGCGGTTGGCAATGAGTTCGACGCCCAGGCGCTGTGCCGTGGCCAGCTGCACGTCGTTGAGGTCGGGAAACGACGTTTCGAAACGCACCACACTCGTCACGCGGTTTTTCACCGGATTACCCTTGCCGTCGAGCAGACGGAGCGCGCTGCGGCGTTTGAGCAGCAGCGAGTCCACGTGGGCGCTTTGGAGCGCAATGCTGTCGGTCACCGTAGCCGTGGTTTTCACAGGCACCGCCGTGGTGTCTTTAGGTGTGGCAGGGGAAAGTTCGCCCAATTGGGGACATACACATTTGGCTATGCCGAGCGACACGACAACCACAGCAAACGCTATGATGAAATGCAGACGGTTTATGGGGAAATGAAATTTCATTCTACTTATATTATACAGGAAACAAAAAAGAAACGGAATGCGGCATGGGGCGATTTCATTTCTCGCACACAAAAGTAGCAAAAAAAATGACGGAATCATGCGGATTCATTAATTTTGCACTGACCAAATAAAACGGGGCGTTCCCGCCCAACTGTTCGCCAACCCAACAACTGAATGATCGAGAAACATTTTATATTAGAAGAGTCCGACCCCGTGGTGTTTTACGGGGCCAACAATGCCAACCTGAAAATGCTCCGGGCACTCTGCCCGAAACTCCGCATGATGGCGCGCGACAACGTGGTGCGCGTGGTAGGCGGAGAAGAAGAGATGGCGGCTTTCGAAGAAATGTTTCTTGCACTCGACCGTCATTGTGCCAAATTCAACCGACTCACCGAAGAAGACATCGTAAACATCGTACGCGGCCATGCCACACAGAGCGAGGCCGCGGAAGGCGTCATTGTCTACAGCACGGGCGGCAAACCCATCACGCCGCGCAGCGAAAACCAGCGCCGCCTGGTGGAAGCCTTCCTCAAGAGCGACATGGTGTTTGCCGTAGGCCCCGCAGGTTCGGGCAAGACCTACACCGCCATTGCCTTGGCCGTGAGAGCGTTGAAAAACAAGGAGGTGAAGAAGATTATCCTCAGTCGTCCCGCAGTGGAAGCCGGCGAAAAACTCGGTTTCCTGCCCGGCGACATGAAGGACAAGATAGACCCCTATCTCCAGCCCCTTTACGATGCCCTCCAGGAAATGATTCCCGCAGCCAAACTGCAGGAGTACCTGACCGGCAACGTCATTCAGATTGCCCCCTTGGCCTTCATGCGCGGCCGCACGCTCAACGACGCCGTAGTCATCCTCGACGAGGCGCAGAACACCACGTCGGCACAAATCAAGATGTTCCTCACCCGCATGGGGTGGAACACCAAGATGATTGTCACCGGCGACCGCACACAGATTGACCTCCCTCCCTCGCAGCGGAGCGGACTCCTCGAAGCCCAGCGCATACTCCAGGGCATCCCCGGCATTGCTTTCATAGAAATGACGGAAAAGGACATTGTGCGCCACAAGCTCGTGACGCGCATTGTGGAAGCCTACAAGCACGACGACGAACGCCGCAAGGCGCTCCGGGAAAGCAAAGAGGAGGCGGCGGAGACAAAAACGCCCCAATAACATGGTAATAAGGATGTGACAGCAACGGGCAGTATTGCCAATGTCCATGGAGAATAAAACATTCAAAACGGATAAAACGAGGCTGCGCATTTAGGGGTTTGCAAGAACTTTCAAAACAAAAAGGATTCGCCTTTGCCGCCGCATGACGGCGTAGCCCCGTTTTGTTTGTTTTGAATGTTTTGTTCCCCGAAAATATCGAATGCCCGCCAATGCTTTTTGTGCAACTTGTTTTGTACATCCCCAAATAAAACCCCGTTACGGATTGGCCCCCGACGCCTTGTCGTGCGGCCGGTCTGAAACCCAATAATATCAAACCTATGTCTGCTTTAACAAAAACCGATTTCCATTTCCCCGGACAAAAGAGTGTTTACCACGGTAAGGTACGCGACGTTTACAACCTCGGCGACAAGCTCGCCATGGTGGCCACGGACCGCATTTCCGCATTCGACGTCATCCTTCCCAAAGGCATCCCCTTCAAGGGACAGGTGCTCAACCAAATTGCAGCCAAGTTCCTTGATGCCACCACCGACATCTGTCCCAACTGGAAGCTCGCCACTCCCGACCCCATGGTCACCGTGGGCGTGATGTGCGAAGGCTTCCCCGTGGAAATGATTGTCCGCGGCTATCTCTGCGGCAGCGCCTGGCGTGCCTACAAGAGCGGCGTGCGCGAAATCTGCGGTGTGAAACTTCCCGAAGGCATGAAGGAGAACCAGCGTTTCCCCGAGCCCATCATCACCCCCACCACCAAAGCCGAAATCGGTGAACACGATGCCGACATCTCCAAGGAGGAAATCCTTGCACGCGGTCTCGCCACTCCCGAAGAGTACGAAGTGCTCGAAAAGTACACCCTCGCCCTCTTCCGCCGCGGTACCGAAATAGCTGCCCAGCGCGGTCTCATCCTCGTGGACACGAAGTACGAATTCGGCAAGCACAACGGCACCATCTACCTCATGGACGAAATCCACACCCCCGACTCCTCGCGATACTTCTACAGCGAAGGCTACGAAGAACGTTTCGCTGCCGGCGAGCCCCAGAAGCAGCTCTCCAAGGAGTTCGTACGCGAATGGCTCATGGACAACGGCTTCCAGGGACAGGCCGGCCAGCAGGTGCCCGAGATGACCGACGAAATCGTCAATAGCATCTCCGCCCGCTACATCGAGCTCTACGAGCACATCACCGGCGAGAAGTTCGTGCCCCAGGAAACCGGCGACGTACTCGCACGCATCGAAAAGAACGTAGAGGCCTACTTGGCAAAATAAGCGTTCTGCGAACGATAGGGGCGAGCTCTCCCGAGCTCGCTTGCGCGGCGTCACGGACGCTCTTGCGCGGCTTCGCCCTCTATGGAGGCGACGATTGAA
>CAVCAV010000011.1:0-25115 GCA_963600165.1 Christensenella sp. UBA1685
AAAGCCCAGCACAACATAGCCCAGGGCAAGCGAAGCGACACCCTGGGTTAGGATGTATCTAATGGACTGCGCCCTGAAAGGGCAGCCTCATATCTGTTTTCGGACAAAGAACCGCACATATGTAGCCATTTTGTTGCCCTTTCAGGGCGTGCAATATAAGGTGGTTGCCGATGACCCAGGGTGTCGCTTCGCTTGCCCTGGGCTATGTTGTGCTGGGCTTTCAGCCCGCCTTTGCTCAAATCCGAAACTTAATCAAACGATTCCTTTTATCGCATTTCGGTGTAGGGAATCTTGTCCATGTCGCCATAGTCGAGGTTTTCGCCGGCCATGCCCCAGATGAACATGTAGTTGCTGGTGCCTGCTGCGGCATGGATGCTCCATTCGGGAGCCATCACGGCCTGCTCGTTGCCGAGCCAAAGGAGACGTTCTTCCTTGGGTTCGCCCATGAGGTGGCAGATGCGGTTGCCCTCGCTCACGTTGAAGTAGAAATAGGCTTCGATGCGGCGTGCGTGGGTGTGGGCGGGCATGGTGTTCCACACGCTGCCGGGCTTGAGTTCGGTGAGTCCCATCTGGAGTTGGCAGGGACCTTCCTTAAGCACGTTGTTGACGATGAGCTGGTTGATTACGCGGTCGTTGCTGTCTTCCATCTTGCCGGCGGCGAAAGAGTTGGCTTTGAGCGAACCCTTGCGTCCGTCGATGGTGACGAGCTGCGTAGCGTAGGTCTTGTGTGCCGTGGCGGAATTGATGTAGAACTTGGCGGGCTTCGAAGCGTCCTTGCTCTTGAAGGTGACTTCCTTGTTGCCGCGGCCCACGTAGAGGGCATCCTTGAAGTGGAGTTCGTAGTCTTTTCCGTCCACGGTGACGATGCCGTCGCCGCCCACGTTGATTACTCCGAGCTCACGGTTGTAGAGGAAATAGGGGGCCTTGAGCTGGTCGATGGTCTCGAGCTTGAGGGGACCTTTCACGGGCACTGCGCCGCCGAAGATGAAGCGGTCGTAGAGCGAATAGGTGAGAAGGATGGAGTCGGCCTTCATCACGCGGGGCATGATGAAGCGCGAACGGAGGGTTTCGGTGTCGTAGTGTTTCACGTCGTCGGGATGACAGGCGGTCTGCACGCTCACAGCGGTCTGTGCGGCTGCGGGGAGGAATGCGGCGAAGGCAAGGGCTGCCGCAATGGCTATCTTTTTCATTTTTGGGAAAATATTTTCGGAGAGTAATATATCAAAACAAGTTATATAGTCTTTCGCGAGAGGGAATGTGCGAGGAGCGGGCTGAAAGCCCAGCACAACATAGCCCAGGGCAAGCGAAGCGACACCCTGGGTTAGGATGCATCTAATGAACTCGCGCCCTGAAAGGGCAACATCATGTCTATTTTCGGATAAATAGCAACGCACTTGTAGCCATTGTGCTGCCCTTTCAGGGCGCGCAATCAATATGGCTTCGGTAACCCAGGGTGTCGCTTCGCTTGCCCTGGGCTATGTTGTGCTGGGCCTTCAGCCCGCCGTCGCTCATATCCGAAACTTCTTTTATTTACTTGCCTCTGCCATGCTTTTCTGTGCTTCGCGAATGATTTTTACGCGGTTGTAGAAACTCATGCCGAGGGCGATGAGCACGAGGAGTCCGGCGCCGATCCACTTGAAGTTGTGGAGCAGGCGGAAGATGATCCAGGAGAAGATACTGGAGGCGAAGTCGAGCGCACCGCCCTGGAAGCCTTCGGGAATGGCCACGGCCTTGTCCTGTGTCTTGGCGTAGACGTCCTGTGCGGCCTGCGTGAAGAAGGGTGCGAGGTCGGTTACGAAATAGAGACCTACGATGATGGCCACGAGCCCCACGATGAAGGTTTTCACCACGTCGCCTTTGGTGATGGGAAGCACTGCGGGGAAGAGGTAAAACATTCCGGCGAGGGAGGCAAGGGGCAGGAACTGGTTGCCGGGGAGCACGACGGAAAGGAAGAGGGTGACGGGGATGAGGAGGAGGGACACGACGAGCGTGGTGGGGTGGCCGATGACGAGGGCGGGGCTCATGCCGATGTTGAGTTCCGTGGCGTTTTTGAATTTGCGGGCCACCATTTCGCGCGTGGCGTCGGAGATGGGACGGAGACCTTCTATAAAGAGAGAGGTGATGCGGGGAATGAGTTCCATGACGGCACCCATCTTGATGCCCAAGCCGAGGATGGAGGGGATGTTGTCGACCACTTCAGCCCAGCTCTTGCAGGAGAGCAGACCGATGCCGCAACCTACGAGCACACCGAGGAAGAGGGGTTCACCGAGTATGCCGAATTTGCGCTTGAGGCCTTCGGCGTCGATCTTCAGGCGGTCGAAACCGGGAATGCGGTCGAGCACTTTACAGATGACTACGGCGAAGGGAACGAAACCCTGGCAGAAGGGCTGTGCAATGCTGATGCCGTCCATTTTGTCGTAGAACTTCTGGAAGCGGCGTGTGGTGAGGTCGGCCATCACGAGGGTGACGATGTAGCAAATGACGGCGGCGAAGAAGCCCCACCATATGTTGTCGCAGGAGAAGTAGACCACGGCGCCGATGAAGGCGTAGTGCCAATAGTTCCAAAGGTCGATGTTGACGGTACGTGTACACTTGAGCAGAAGCATCACGATGTTCACGGCCAAGCAGACGGGGATGATGAAGGCGCCCACGGAGGTGTTGTAGGCCACGGAGGCTGCTGCGGGCCATCCCATGTCGAAGATGGCAAGTTTAAGGTCGTAGATTTGCGTCACCTGCTTGAGGGGTTCGCCCAGGCTGCTGGTGAGCAGACCGGTGACAACGGAAAGGCCGATGAAGCCGACGCCTACTAGCAGACCGCTCTTGAGGGCTTTGCCGAACTTCACGCCGACGCACACGCCGAGCACCGTGAAGATGACGGGCATCATGACGGCGGCGCCGAGACCTATGATGTAGCTGAATATTTGTTCCATTAAGGATGAATGATGGGGAAGGAAACGGGCTCGCTATGCCTTCCGCGCTTTGAGGTTAGTAAATTGTGTGTTTGGGGAATCGCATTCGTGGATGTTTTAACAAAAACGGAGTAAAAACCCCTGTCTGTTTTCTGAGCCTTCGGCTTGTCGCGTTGTCTTGCTCTGCCTTTTTCGGGAGCGAGCTCCCGACAGGCAGAGCAAGACTCCCCGACAGTGGCTTGCGCCACTCAGAAAACAGACAGGCGATAAACCACGCCTTCGGCGAAAAACCGTTCCGCAAACTTTCATCCTTATTCATAAAGACGGTTGGTTCACACGGTTTGTCCGAACTGTACTGCGCAGCGGTTTTTCGCCGAAGGCGCGGTTTATCGCCCTGTGGAGGGCAAGTGCCGGAACGGCACTGATGGCGTTTGGCGGTACCGTGCTCCGCAAGCTTGCTTGCGGAAAGCACCGGGCCGACAAACGACATCAAATAGACTCGAAGAGTCTGCCCTCCACAGGGTGTTTTTTCGGTTTTTGTTTCTCCAGGCCAACGGAAGACGGTTACTTCACCCCCACCTTGAGCGGAGCCTTGAGGCAACTGCTGTAGTGGCGGAGATAGGCGTTCCACGCTTCCATGTCGGGCATGAAGCCCTTGCTCCATCCGCTGCCCCAGTAGTAGACGAAGTCGGTGCCGGGCCGGTAGTTGCCCTGTGCCAGCACGTGGCCGAGGGCGTTGCCGTGGTTGCGGCGTTCGTCGGCGGAATAGGGCACCACTTTAGTGGCGGTAAAGTCGGGCGAGAGGGCAGCCACGAAGATGACGCCGTTGCCCACGTGGGCGTTGTCGGTGGAGTCGGCATAGGCCACATAGCCTGCGGGGGTGTCCATCACGTAGCCGTCGGGGTTCTGCTCGCGAAGGGAGATGCCGGCCACGATGGGGTGCTCAGCGGAGAGTCCGTCGTAGCGTTCCACGGTGCGGTTGAGGAAGGAGCCGCGGTCGAGACTGACGGTGCGCGTTTCCACCACGTTCTTGTCGTTGCCCACGGGGGAGGGCTTGAACGTGAGACGGAAACTGAAGCGCAGGGGACCGCGGTCGAGAATCTCGCATTTGTCGTAGCACCAGGGGTAGACTATCTGTCCCTTGTCATCGAGCAGGGCTGCCGTGCCGCCGCCGAGGGTGGGACCTACGCTGAACACGTCCATGCCCTCGCCGTGGTCGACGTGGTAGGAGATGACGCGTTCCAAACTGTCGCCCTTGGCCTTCTGGCCGTTGCGACGCCATGCGTTGATTTTCGTCCAGGCCTCGTGGTCGCACTCGTTGGCGTAGAACTTCTCGAGCACGGGATAGCTGACGCACTTGGTGAAGATGTCGTAGCCGTAGCCGCGCTCGCCGCGGGCCTGGAGGGCAGGGCCGTAGGCGCGGTAGCCGGCGCGGTCGTTTTCCCAGGCGAAGTCGTCGTCGCGCTCCTTGAAGAGGCGTCCGTAGACTATGGTGTCGGTCTTGGCGGGCTCGCCTTTCACGGCGCGGTAGGTGGCGGAAGCGGAGGCTCCGAGGCTGACGGGGAAGATGAGTTTGCCGTCGTAGGTCCACTGGGTTGCCACTTCTTTTCCTTTCGCGTCGAGGAGGCGGAAGGGCTGGCCTTTGAGTGCGGAGAGCTTGCCGGCGTCCACTTCAGCCATTTCGCCTTCACGCGCCACGTCGGCGGGGTTGCTCACGGTGAGTGTGCAGAGGGCCGACTTGCCGCACGAGGCGAACGAAAGGGCTGCGAGGCAAAGGGGAAGGATAAGCGATTGTGTTTTCATGGTCCAATGCGCTTAGGGTTGCTTGCCGATGTAGGCGAGGATGCCGCCGTCTACGTAGAGCACGTGTCCGTTCACGAAGTCGGACGCATCGGAAGCGAGGAACACGGCAGGACCCATGAGGTCTTCGGGCGTACCCCAACGTGCTGCGGGGGTCTTGGCCACGATGAAGGAGTCGAAGGGATGGCGCGAGCCGTCGGCCTGACGTTCGCGGAGGGGTGCGGTCTGGGGAGTGGCGATGTAGCCGGGACCGATGCCGTTGCACTGGATGTTGTATTCGCCGTACTCTGAGGCGATGTTGCGGGTGAGCATCTTCAGGCCGCCCTTGGCTGCTGCATAGGCGGAGACGGTTTCGCGGCCGAGTTCGCTCATCATGGAGCAGATGTTGATGATTTTGCCGTGACCCTTCTTAATCATGCCGGGGATGACGGCTTTTGCCACGATGAAGGGTGCGGTGAGGTCGATGTCGACAACCTGACGGAATTCGTCCACGCTCATCTCTGTCATGGGGATGCGCTTGATGATGCCGGCGTTGTTGACGAGGATGTCGATGACGCCGAGTTCGGCTTCAACCTTGGCAACGAGGTCCTTTACCTGTTCTTCGCTGGTGACGTCGGCGATGTAACCGCGGGCGTCGATGCCGAGTTTCTTGTAGTTGGCGAGTGCCTCGTCGAGGTGATGCTGCGAGCGGCAGTTGAATGCTATTTTTGCACCGGCTTCGGCGAGTGCCTGAGCCATTGCGAAACCTATTCCGTAGGCGGCGCCCGTTACGAGGGCTACCTTGCCTTCCAATGAGAAGTTTACCATATGTGTGATGATTTTGTTTGCGGTTTATTGGCCATATTGCCAAATGTCGTTTGCAAAATTAATCGTTAGTTCTTGTTTAAAGCACAAAGTAATTGAGCATTTAGGCACCAAATATCGGTCAAAGGATGCAAAAAACGGTCAGCAAGAGCGTTTTCGGGCGTTTTCTTGGGAAAAAGGGAGCAAAAGTGGGCGGCACTTCTTGTAACTTTGCACGAGCCGCGCGCTCGCGCGAATGTGCGAATGTGCAAATATGCAAATGAGCTGCGCTTTGCACCACGCATGGAAGCGACGTTTGAAACGTCGCGTTCTACACGAAGGAAACAAACTTGATTTTCTGAAGCACAGAGTGTGAAGAGAAGAGCATGAATGGCCATGAACTGTTCTCTTGACATGCAAAAAGCCGTTTAGAGCGCGACGTTCTAAACGTCGCCTCCACAGAAGGCGAAAAATCGCTCTGTAATTTCCTATTTTACTACATCAACCCCACCCCAATATGTCCC
Organism: Christensenella sp. UBA1685; assembly: GCA_963600165.1. Lineage (GTDB taxonomy): Bacteria > Bacteroidota > Bacteroidia > Bacteroidales > Bacteroidaceae > Alloprevotella. The sequence goes on from CAVCAV010000011.1 coordinate 6,017, forward strand.
GCTCTCTCCTCTCCCTCCTTTTGTTTCTGACAACCACCTGCGCAGCGCTCGCCGCCGGTCCGTGGCGCAAAAAGGCGTTGACGTTCGTAAGCCCCGACAGCGTGGTGACGTGGGACTACTCGGGTTCGAGTTTTGCCACGAGGGCCCTCTCGCGCGACTCCACGCTGCGCACACCCCGCTTCGTGCTTACCGACGCCGTGAAGGCGAAACGCGAAGAGCTGAAGACGATGGGCCAGCAGATGGCGGCTAACCTGAACGTCGTTGGCGGCGGCGACGACGAACGTACGCAGCCGCAGGGCATTCCGGCCATGATGAACATGAGCACGAATGCCTACCTGTTTCTCCTCACGGGCCGTGCGGAGTACATGGACCTGGTGGAAAGGAGTTTCTACAACGCGCTGCTGCAGACGTCGGAGTGCACGTGGCTGCCCTTTCGCCAGCCGGACCGCCACGGTTCGTTCGAGGCGCTGCTGGCCGTGGGCGGCACGCTCTATGCCACGGAGGGCAACGACCTGTATGTGAATCTCTACACGAACTGTACGGCAAACGTTTCACTGGCGGACGCATCGTTCGTGGTGGACCAGATTACAGACATGCCGGCTACGGGCAACGTGCGTCTGCGCTTTACGAAACTGCACCGCCCCACCCCGTTCCGTCTGCACCTTCGTATGCCGGACTGGCTGGTGCACCGCAAACCCGCAGGCACGCCTTACTCCTATGTGGACACTACGACGGCGCTGCCGAAAATCTACGTTTCGGGTTTCGAAGCGGAGGGCCTGACGATGGACCGCGACGGCTACGTGGTGATAGACCGCACGTGGCAGCGACTCGACGAGGTGTATTTCGAATTTCCGCTCACGCCGCAGCTACTCCGCGCATCGGACGCTGAGGGAACGTCGCTTCAGCACGGCAAGGTGGCCGTCCAGTGCGGCCCGCTTGTCTATGCCGTGGAAGGCGACACAAAGGGCTTCTATTTTTCTTCGAACGACATGCCTGTGGCCACGGGCGACATCAGCGAAGGGGGTCTGCCCATCGTCAACGTGCCGCTCTACCGCAGCGAAGGCACGCCGGCCGACGCTGCAGCGCCCAGGACCATGCACCGTGCCACACCGTTTTGCGAAAACACCGACTCGGTGGGGACTGTTTGGCTCAGCGAGCCGAAGTGAACGATGGGGGCGAAGTCTCCAGACTTCGCCCCCATGCGCTACGCCCCCATCGTTCGCCCACATCGTACGCACAAAGCTTAGTTTTTATTTCCACAAAAAAGACGCACTCTTCACGAGAAGAATGCGTCTTTTTTCCTTTTGCCTTTAAGAATAATCGGCAGGCAATTAGCGGCGTTCGGGCACGCGGATGAGTTCGCGTACGTCGATCTCGAGGAGTTCGGCAATTTCGCAGAGCACGTCGAGCGTGGGCTGTGAAGAGTTGGTGCACCACTTGGAGATGGTGGCAGGTGCCTTGTCGAGCTTCTCGGAAAGCCACTTGCTCGTCTTGTTCTTTTCAACGAGCATTACCTTAATGCGGTTTAAATCGTTTCTCTTAGCCATTTGTAATTGAGTGTGTATTATTATCCCAAAATCCGTTGGGAGCGTTTGCAAACATATAAGGGTTTGTTCAAAACGGACTCTCTTTGTTCACTTATGCAAAAGTAACGTTTTGTTCTTACACTCGCAAGAGTTTTGCCCACTTGAATGAAATTTTTTTGGCTTTCACTTTGATTTTTATTTACGAAACCACAAATATGTCTTATTGAAAATCTATTTTCGCCCAAGATGCATTTGCTTTGACGATAGCAAAATTTTAAAGCAAAGGGTTGCAGATTTTCGTGGAAGAGCAGAGGAAGAAATGTGCGTATGTGCGAATGTGCGTATGTGCGAATGTGCGTATGTGCGAATGTTGAGCAGCTTGCGCCGCTTATGGAGGCGACGTTTGAAACGTCGCACTCTACACGGCTGCGCCCTCCATGAAGGCGACGTTTGAAACGTCGCGCTCTACACGAAAAAAAATACGACTATCTCCGTCCAACGAAGCCAGGAGACTACCCTATACACTACGCGTAAGACATTGCAACATAAGCCGTGTAGAGCGCGACGATTCAATCGTCGCCCCCATATGCGGTGGAAGGCGCCCCCTCTTTTGTACATTTGCATAAACACACGTTTGAACATTAGCTAAACGTCGCTAACAAAAAAACAAAGCACGTCGAAAAAAACTCCAAGGCATCCTCTGCAAAATCCCCGCCTTGCCGTAAAAAATCCAAGGCACGCCGTGCGAACTTTCTGCCCACCCAACGTGTTGGGCTCGTAGAAAGTTTTTTGCATGAATTTGCAATTGGCACAGAATGACAATCTTGAGTGAAATCAAAAGCCTCGCGCACGCGCGCACGCACGTATACACCGAAGTTTGTGCAACCTGCCGTCAGCTGTCAGCATGGCCGTCAGCTTCACATACCAACTAACTGAAAATCAAGCAACAATCATTCAATAAAAGAGTGACAGCAAGTTCTCTATAGGGGGTAAATTTTCGTCACAAGGGATAAAAATCGGTCATCGGCGATAGAAAGGGGCGGAGGAATGGGTTTGACATTTTCGCCAATGCGAAGTCAGGAGACTTCGCCCCCCATGCGCTTGCGCCTTCAAGCTTCATGTGAAAGCCGTGTAGAGCGCGACGTTCCAAACGTCGCCTCCATAGAAGGTGAGAAGCCACGCAGCGAAGTCGGGAGACTTTGCCCCCATGCGCTACACGCCATACACGGCGCAAGGTATACTTCATTTTCACATTTGCATATTTGCACATTTGCACATTCGCGAAGCGGAGTGAAGGCTGACAGCAGGTTGCACAAACTTCGGTGTATGTGCGCGCGTGCGCGCGCGAACGTATTATAATTAGCCGCCCTCGGCTCCGAACCGTTCGCCCAAGTCGTGGCAAATGTGTACTTTTGCAGTTGCTACGGCTCCGCAAGGTGAAACAAGCGGAGCCGCCGGCAAGCATTCCATCAATACAAAAAACAAACTATGCTGACTAAGTTTTTTCTCACCTGCTGCAAGATTGGCGCCCTCACCCTCGGTGGCGGCTACGCCATGATACAGATTATGGAAGATGAGTTCGTCACCAAAAACCATTGGCTCGACAAAGAGGAGTTTATGGACATCCTCATCGTGGCACAGGCCACCCCGGGCATTTTCGCCATAGACATGGCCAGCCACATCGGCTACAAAGCGCGCGGCATATGGGGCGGCATAGTAGGCGCACTGGGCATCGCGCTGCCCTCCATCGTGGCCATCATCATTATTGCCATGTTCTTCCAGCGTTTTGAGGACAACGAATACGTGGTGAAGTTCTTCAACACGGTTCGCCCCGCAGTGGTGGCCCTCATCGCCGTGCCCTGTTTCAACATGGCCAAGACGGCAAAGATCAACTTGCGCAACGCATGGATTCCCGTGCTCTCGTGCGTGCTCATCTCGCTTCTCGGCGTTTCGCCCATCCTCATCATCGTGGCGGCCGGCCTCGGCGGCTATGCCTGGGGACGTTTCGTAAAGAAAGAAAAATAACCGACAAACTGCAGCCTTATGATATTTCTCAAACTCTTCCTCATATTCACCAAAATCGGCACGTTCAACTTCGGCGGTGGCTATGCCATGCTCTCGCTGATCCACAACGAAACGGTGGTGAAGAACCACTGGCTCACGAACGCCGAGTTTACTGACATCGTGGCCATCAGCCAGTCCACCCCAGGCCCCATCGGCATCAATGCCGCCACCTACGTGGGCTACACCTCGGTACTCCACGAGGGCTACCCGCAGTGGGCCGCCATTCTCGGCGCCGTGCTGGCCTCGCTCTCCATCATGTGGCTTCCGTTCATCATCATGATTTGGGTGAGCCACTACCTCCTCACCCACCGCGACTCCATGGCGGTGAAAAACGTGTTCAGCGGATTGCGCCCCGCCATCATCGGGCTCATCGCCGCTGCCGCCGTGCTCCTGATGAACAAGGAGAACTTCGGTACGCCCTCCGACGCGCCGGGGACCGTCGCGCTCAACATCGCCATCTTCGCCGCAGCATTCATCACCACAAAGTGGTTCAAGGTGAACCCCATATTGGTGCTCTTCGCCTGTGGCGCCATCGGACTCTTTTTGTAAAAACAAACATCACACATCCACAATACATGAAGAAAATTCTGTTATTCGTTTCGGCTCTACTTATGAGCCTTACGGGAGCACGCGCCGACGAGGGCATGTGGCTGCTCAAGCTCATGGAGCAGCAGCACCTCGAGGACTCCCTCCGCAAAGCCGGACTCCAGCTGCCGGCATCGGCACTCTACAGCGAAACGTCGTCGTCGCTGCGCGACTGCATCGGCATCTTCGGCGGCGGCTGCACGGGCGAAGTGGTAAGCCCCAACGGCCTCGTGCTGACCAACCACCACTGCGGCTTCAGCTTCGTTCACGAAATGAGCGCCATCGGGCACGACTACATGAAGGACGGCTACTTTGCCCACAGCATGGAAGAGGAACTCCCCATGCCCGGCCTCGAGTTTACCTTCGTGGTGCGCATCACCGACGTCACGGCTGAGGTCAACGCCGCTGCGAAGAAGGCCAAGGTTGACGAATACGTGCGCCAGAGCGCCTCGTTTCTCGAACCTCTCGCCGAAAAGATGCTGAAGAAGAGCAACCTCGCCAAGACGAAAGGCATCTCGGCACGCATCGTGCCCTACTTCGGCGGCAACCAGTTCTACATCTTCTACGAACAGGTCTACAGCGACCTCCGTCTCGTGGCCAATCCGCCCTACTGCATCGGACAGTTCGGCGGCAACTCAGACAACTGGATGTGGCCGCGCCACAATGCCGACTTCTGCATGGTGCGCATCTATGCCGACAAGGACGGACAGCCCGCTACCTACAACAAGGCCAACGTGCCCCTCAAGGCCAAGAAATATCTCCCCATCTCGCTCAAGGGCATGAACCTCGGCGACTACACCATGATCATGGGTTTCCCCGGTTCCACCTCACGCTATCTCACCGCCTCGGAAGTGGAGATGCGTTGCCAGAGCACGAACGAGCCCATCATCACCGCCGGCAATCCGCTCCTCAAATACTACAAGGAACTCATGGACCAGAGCGACGAGAACCGTCTGCTTCTTGAGGACGAGTACGCCCAGTGGGGCAACGTGGTGAAAAACTTCGGCGGCATGAACGAAGCCGTGGAGAAGGAACACCTCGTGGCAGACAAGAAGACCGAAGAGGCCCGCTTCCGCGCATTTGCCAAGCAGAGCGGCAAGGCGGAATATGCCGACGTCATCGACCGCATCAACAAACTCTGCAAGGCTTACGCCGACACGGTCCACGACATGACGCTCTACCGCATTGCCCTCCAGGACCAGAGTTTCCACATGCGTCCCACACTCGTGGAGGCCTACGTCAAAGCGGTGAAGGGCGGTAAGGAAAAGGAGATTGCCGAAGCCAAGAAGGCCATTCTCAACTTCAACAAGCAGAACACCGCCAACATCAACATGGACATCGACAAAGGCAAGGTGGAACTGCTCATCCCCTACTTCCTCAAGGACCACAAGCTCGCCGCAGTGCCTGAAAACCTCGCCGAGGGCAAGGACTGGAAGGCCGAAGTGGAACGCATCTACTCGCAGTCGGTCTTTGCCGACAGCGCCAAGTTGGCCGACGCACTGGTCAAGAACGACACCGCAGCTCTTGCTAACGACCCGCTCGTTGCACAGAAGAACGCTTACTTTGCCTATGCCGACAAACTCGCCGCTGCCATGCAGAACTACAACAAGCAGCGCAAGGAACTCGACAAGATTTACGTGGCCGGACTTTGCGACATGTACAACTGGGCCAAGGCTCCTGATGCCAACTTCACGCTGCGCATGACCTACGGACACGTTCAGGACCTCTACCCCCGCGACGGCGTGTACTACAACTGGCGCACGGTGCTCGACGGCATGTTTGAAAAAGAGAGCAAGACGGAGACGGACTACTACGTTCACGAAGGCTTGCGCAAGCTCTACGAGGCCAAGGACTTCGGCCGTTATGCCCGCGAGGACGGCAAGCTCCCCGCCTGCTTCCTTTCGAACAACGACATCACGGGCGGCAACTCGGGTTCGGGTGTGCTCAACGCCAAGGGCGAGCTCATCGGCCTTGCCTTCGACGGCAACATAGAGAGTCTCTCGGGCGACCTCAAGTTCAACCCCTCGCTCCAGCGCTGCATCAACGTGGACATCCGCTACGTGCTCTTCATCATCGACAAGCTCGGCGGCTCGAAATACGCCATCGACGAGCTCGACATTCGGTAAGCGAACGATAGAACAAAAACATTGAGAGCGAACGATGGGGGCGAACGATGGGGGCGAAGTCTCCCGACTTCGCGCTCTACACGGCTTCGCCCTCTATGGCTCTTGCGCGCGGCTTCGCCCTCTATGGGGGCGACGTTTAAAACGTCGCGCTCTACACGATAAAAGCAATGCAACAAACCGCTTATTAGGCGGTTTGTTGTGTTTATTACTCCTCCGTGTAGAACGCGACGTTTTAAACGTCGCCTCCATAGCGTGTAAGGGCCGCTCATGCGAAGTCAGGAGACTTCGCCCCCATCGTTCGCCCCCATCGTTCGCCCCATCCTTCGCTAAACAAGAAAAGCGCCACGGCTTCCAATCGGAAACCGTGGCGCTTTTCTTGTTACGGACGTACCGTCCGTTTATCTGATGATGGTGGCCTCGCGGTCGGGACCTACCGAAACAATCTTGATAGGAGTGTCCGTAGCCTTTTCGATGTAGGCAATGTAGTCCTTGAAAGCCTGAGGGAACTCTGCCTCCTTGCGAAGCTCCGTGAGCGGAGTGTTCCAGCCGGGGAGTTCTTCGTAGACAGGCTGCCAACCCTCGGTGTCGTAAGGCATGTCGGTAACAGTCTCGCCGTCCTTAGTGTAGGCCGTGCACACCTTGATGGTGTCGAAGCCGTCGAGCACGTCGCCCTTCATCATCACGAGGTCCGTCACGCCGTTGATCATGATGGCATACTTGAGTGCCACGAGGTCGAGCCAGCCGCAGCGGCGGTTACGGCCCGTCACGGCACCGTATTCGTTGCCGATGTGGCGAATGGTGTCGCCCGTTTCGTCAAAGAGTTCCACGGGGAAAGGACCGCCGCCCACACGCGTGCTGTAGGCCTTGAAGATGCCGAACACATGACCGATGGTGTTAGGGGCAATGCCCAGTCCGGTGCAGACACCGCCGCTCGTGGTGGAAGACGACGACACGTAGGGATACGTTCCGTGGTCGATGTCGAGGAGCGAACCCTGTGCGCCTTCGGCAAGCACGTTCTTGCCCTCGGCGAGTGCGCGGTTGAGCTCTATTTCGGTGTCGGTGAGGTGGAACTTGCGCATGTAGTCCACACCTTCGAGCCATTTCTTTTCCTCTTCCGTAATGTCGTAGTCCGTATAGTGGAGGTCGCGCAGAATCTGCTCGTGGCGGGCTTTCAGCGCCTTGTATTTCTCGTCGAATCCGTTGAGGATGTCGCCCACGCGAAGACCCACGCGGGCAGCCTTGTCGCTGTAGGTAGGACCGATGCCCTTGCCCGTGGTGCCCACTTTGTTCTTGCCCTTTGCAGCCTCGTAGGCGCGGTCGAGCACGCGGTGGGTGGGAAGGATGAGATGGGCGCGCTTGCTGATGTGCAGGCGGTCGGTGAGCTTGTAGCCGGCAGATTCGAGCTCGTGGGCCTCAGCCATGAAAAGGTCGGGGGCAATGACGCAGCCGTTGCCGATGATGTTCACCTTTCCTTCGTCGAAAATGCCCGAGGGAATGGAACGCAACACGAATTTCTTACCGTCGAAGATAATGGTGTGGCCGGCGTTGGGACCACCTGCGAAACGTGCCACCACGTCGTAACGGGGGGTGAAGAAGTCCACCACCTTGCCCTTGCCTTCATCGCCGAAAACGATGCCAAGAAGGGCATCTACTTTTCCTTTAGCCATGATAGAAATGGAAATATCTGGTTTGTATTGTGATTTATCGCTTCTCAGATGCGCACACTGTGCACCTTGAACAACCGACAAAGTTACTCGTTTTTTCCGTACACGCCCTTGCTACACGGGCAAAATTGCCAACTTTGCAGCATGAACTCTCCTATCCGTCTTTACGCTTACATACGTTCCCACCGGAAATGGTTCCTTGCAGCGCTCTGCCTCGCCGTCGTGGCGGGACTTTATGCGGTCAATCCCGTCGGCACGGAATGGGCGCCGAAGTGCGCTTTCCGCATGCTCACTGGCTACAATTGTCCGGGCTGCGGCCTCCAGCGCGCTGCGCACGCCTTCCTTCACGGCCGCTTTGCCGAAGCATGGGCCTACAACCGCTTCCTCATCTACAGTCTGCCCTACCTCTTCTGTCTCATGTTTACCGAATGGATAGCGCAAGGCCGGCTCCGCCACCGCCTCCGCCTCATCTTCGAAAGCCGCTACGCCATATGGCTCTACATCGTGCTCTTCTTCGCCTGGGGAATCACAAGAAACGTTTTGGGAATATAGCGGGCGATGGGGGCGAAGCTTCGCGAATATGCGAATGTGCAAATGTGCGAATGTGCAAATGAGTTGCGCCTTTCGCCGCACATGGAGGCGACGTTTGAAACGTCGCGTTCTACACGGCATTCAGCGCAAGCGCATGGGGGCGCAAGCGTATGGGGGCGAAGTCTCCTGACTTCGCATAAGCGGCTCAGTTCTCCCCCAAACACGTTTTTTCTGCGCAAAAACGCACCTTTTATCCCTAAATGTTTACTTTTGTGCTTAAATAGTCTTAAACCCATCGCATGAATTCCTATTTCTACCTCGACGCACAAAATAACCAGCACGGCCCCATACCGCCCGAAAAGTTTGCCGACTACGGCGTCACGCCCACCACGCTCGTATGGTGCAAAGGCATGACCGACTGGAAACCCGCCAACTCGCAGCCCGAACTGCGCGACTGGTTCAACGCACATCCCGCACAGGAACCGCCCCAGCCTCAGCAGCCCAACAATGGCCCGCAGCAACCCAACTACGGCCCTCAACAACCTAACTACGGCCCGCAGCCCAATTACGGCCAGCAGCCCAATTACGGCCAGCAAGCATTCAACGCTGCACCGAACAACGTCAATTACGTTCCCTGTCCGCCGAGCCACATGGCGCTGGCCGTGTTCACCACCATCTGCTGCTGTTTTCCCTTTGGCATCGTGGCCATCATCAAGGCCAACGAAGTGGGAAAACTCTATGCCTGCAGACAGTACGACGCTGCGCTCCTTGCTTCGAACGACGCACAGAAGTGGGGCATCATTGCGCTCATCTGCGGTTTGGTTGCCGCACCGTTCTTCAGTCTTCTCGCTCTCTTGTAAAACAACCGACTAATAAATAATTACCCCTAAATCCACTGTATTATGGAAGAACCCAAAAATCCCTACGGCCCCGAGTCCACGCAAACGCCTCCCGCCGTACCGCAACCTCCCCAGCCCAACCAGCAACAGCAGCCGCCCCACCCTTCCTACGGCCAGCAGGCGCCTAACAACGGCGCGCCGCAGATGCCGCGCCCCGACAACAATCTCGTGTGGGGCATTCTTTGCACCGTGCTTTGCTGCCTTCCCCTCGGTATCGTTTCCATTGTCTACGCTTCGAAAGTAGACGGATGCTACGCGGCAGGACGCTACGACGAAGCCGTTCAGAATGCAAAAGAAGCACTCAAGTGGGCGAAAATCGGCGCTTTGTGCGCGGCCGTTTGTTGGGCGCTCTACTTGATAGTCTACGTCGGATTCTTCGCAATCATTTTAGCTGCATAACCGCCACATCCCGCCTATAGGGGCGACATTTCCTGCGCGATTCTTCCGCTCATCTACTATAAGCGGAACGGCAGCGCCGGAAATGCCGCCCCTATCGTACGCCTTATATAACTGCACATCATTTCTTTTTACATCTCATGAACGCACTCTGCATGCTGGCAACGCTCGTTGCCTATTTCCTTATTCTCCTCTTCATCTCCTACCGCAGCTCGCGCCAAGGCGCAAAGGGCAACGACGCTTTCTTCCGCGCCGGACGGCAATCGCCGTGGTGGATGGTGGCCTTCGGCATGATCGGCGCCAGCATTTCGGGCGTAACGTTCATCTCCGTGCCGGGATGGGCACAGGCCACGGGCATGACCTACCTGCAAATGTGCATGGGCTTTGTGGTGGGATACATTGCGGTGGCTTTCGTGCTGCTGCCGCTCTACTACAAACTGCGGCTCACGAGCATCTACACTTATCTCGGCACACGCTTCGGCAGCAAGGCGCACGGAACGGGCGCACTCTTTTTCGTGCTGAGCAAACTCACGGGAGCATCGGCGCGGCTCTACCTCGTCTGCCTCGTGTTGCAACGCTTTGTGGTGGCCCCCTATTTCGGGGAAGGCATGGGGGCTTTTGTGGGAACGACCGTCGTGGTGCTGCTGCTCATCTGGCTCTACACCCGCCGCAGCGGCATACAGACGGTGGTGCGGACAGACGCCCTGCAGACGGCTTGTCTGCTCATTGCCGCAGCGGGAATTCTCTGCATCACGGCGAGCGAAATGGGACTCGGCTTCAGCGGCACGTTGCGCACCATTGCAGAGAGTCCGATGTGCCGCGTATGGGAATGGGACGCATCGAGTCCGCAGGCTTTCTGGCGGCAATTTCTCAGCGGCGTGTTTATCGTGGTGGTGATGACGGGGCTCGACCAGGACATGATGCAGAAAAGCCTCACGTGCCGCTCGCTCCGCGATGCACAGAAGAACATGTGTTCCTACGGCCTTGCATTCCTTCCGGCCAATGCGCTGTTCCTCGCGCTCGGCATACTGCTCTACACGTTTTGCGCCCAAAAGGGCATGACTCCTCCGGCAGCGGGCGACGACTTGCTGCCCTGGATGGTGAGTTCGGGCAACTTGGGGGCGTGGGTGGTGATACCGTTTACCATCGGCATCGTTGCTGCTGCGTTCTCGAGCGCCGACTCTGCGCTGACGGCGCTTACCACTACGGCGTGCATCGACATTGTGCGGATGGAAGAACGCCGTTTGCCTGAAAAGAAGGCGCTCAAGCTGCGCCGCCGTGTGCACATCGTGATGGCGGTGCTTTTTCTCCTCTGCATCGTCGTGTTCAAAGCGGCGGAAAGCGGAAGCATCATCAACGTGGTGTACGTGATGGCGGGCTACACCTACGGTCCGCTACTCGGGCTCTACACTTTCGGGCTGTTTACAAAACGTGCCGTGAACGACCGCTGCGTGCCCGCAGTTTGCATCTGCGCTCCTATCCTCTGCGCCGTGCTCGACCATTTCGCTCCCATATGGTGGGGCTACACTTTCGGCTACGAACTTCTTATGCTCAACGGCGCGCTCACCTTTATGGGGCTGCTGCTTTGCCGCAAGCGGGCATTGGGATGATTCAACAAAACATTCGAAACGAACAAAACGGAGCTGTGCCTTACTTGGGACGCAGCTCCGCTTTGTTTGCTTTGAACGTTTTGTTCTTTTACCGAAGTTACGTCATCATTTCACAACGGTCTTTCGTCCGTCCACCACATAAACGCCCTTTTCGGCGCGGGCTACGCGGACGCCGCCCAAGGTGTAGACGCCTTTGGAGGACGGTGCGCTGAGCTCCGTGGCGGAAGCGATGCCCGTAGCGCTCTTCTTGCCGAGACGAAGGTGGTCGATGTAAAGGAGGGTGTTGTTTGCCGCTCCTTGCGAGGCGGAAGTGGAATATCCCAAAGAGAAGGTTACGCTCTGCGGCGCAGCGAGCGTAAAGTCGTAGACCATCTGTTGCCACTCGTTGGGCTGTGAGGGATAGCGGTAGTCGGCGGCGGAGGCGGTCTTCACGCCGGTGAGGGACGTGTTGACGTTGCCGCCGGAAGTGCGGACTACGGAGCCTTCATTGGCGGACTGGTTGGTGCATTCGTACTTCATGTCGAACACAAGGCGGTAGTCGCCGGCGGGAAGGGCTACGCTCTGCGTGACGGCATTGGCGCCAGAGGACCATGAGTTGAGCACGGTGAGGCAACGGTTGCCGCAGTCGGCGTCGAGCGCGGGGGCGGCGCACTGGGCGGCATAGTTGCCTTGCGAAGACGGACTGACGCAATACATCGTGGCGCTGTAGGGCATGGAATACATTCGGCAATAGTTTGACGAACCGTTGAGCGAAGCAGCGGGAGTCCAGTCGGTCACGGGAAGAACGTTGATGAAATTCTTGTCGGAGGCGCTTACGGTGTTGACGTAGCAGGGATTGTAGGTGACGTTGCCGAGCGTGACGTTGCCCGTTGCGTCGCCGTACGTTTTGTCGGCTTCGAAACTCGGATTCTTCAGGTAGCTGTCCGTCACATCGGTGTAGCCTTCCATGGCGTCGGCAGCCTCAGCGGGAAAGGTGTCGGTTTCCTCCACCACGAAATTGCCGTCGGCGCGGCTGATGCGCACAATCTGGTCTTTCTTGAGCGTCAATTCTTTCGTGTGGGCGGTGCCCGAACCATAGAAGTTTACGGTGACGGCATTGGCTTTGCCGGAAAGGTTCTGCACATAGACGGCGGCGGAATCGGCGGCGTCCTGCTGCGCCTTCACGTCGGTAGCCTCGAGACAGTAGCAGAGCGTCTCGCCAAGCGAATGGTTGGGGTCGACGGCGAAGGTGGCGGAAGAGGCATTGTGCGATATGACAGTGGGCACGGAGAAGACGGGAGCCTGTCCGTTCCACGCCACGCCTTGGAGCGAGGTGTGGGTGTCGCCGCAGAAGTTGGCCAGAAGCATGTAGAGGCCCGACACTTTTCCGTCGGTCACGTCGGGAGCGATGACGCCGTTCCAACCCTCGGACAGGCTGTCGCGCAGATTGACGGTGAGCGTGGCGGCCAACTTGGTGCTGGGAGCGCCATGGAAGGCATTGTAATAGTAAACGATGTTGCGGCGGTCCACCACGTCGCCGGCCTTATAGCTCTCGCTGCCGGAAGAATAGGACGTGTAGAGTTTGGACGTCATCACGGAGTTGTTTTCCGCACGGTCGCCGAAAGCCATGAGGCTGTCGCCGGCATTGACCACGCCCAGGACGTTGTCGACATTGACCCACGGACTGTTCACTTTGAGCAACTGCGAACCGTCGGCCTGCGTGTGGGTGTCGGCGTAGTAGAGCGTGCGCTTGAGTTTGGTGAACTCGTCGGTACTGATGGCCATGAGTCCGCCTTGGCGCGAGGTGACGGTGGCGGCGGTGTTGGCACGTACGTAGTCGGTGTAGATTACGGCGGCTCCGGGCGTAGAGTAGATGGCGAAGTGGTTGTTGAGCGTAGCGTCGTTGGTGTTGAGTTCGCCGTTCATGGTGTAGGAATTTCCGCGGAGGGAATAGATGCCGCTCACCACGGGCGTGGCGTTGGTTGACTTGCCGTTGACGGTGTACCAGCCGAGGAAGTTGCCCGTGTTGTTGGCACGGAAAGGCACGACAACCTTGTTCTTGTCGGGCATGTTGGCGGCGATGTATCCCGTGTAGCTCTGCTTGCCGGTGCTCCATGAGAAGGTGGTGAAACGCTCGGGCGTGCAAGCGCGCACGATGTTCTGACAGGGGAAAATCTTTGCCGCAGCATACTGGTTGGCAAAGCTGTCCCAAACCGTCGGGGTGAGCTTTTCGGTGGAAAGTGCCTCATGCATGAGCCATGTCATCATGACGCGGTGGGCCTGTACGCCCATGCGGCGTGCACCGACGTCGGCACGCAGGAGCCAAGAGCCGTCGGAGGTAGTGGTCTGGCGTGCCTTGATGTTTTTGTACGCCAGGTTTTCAAGCATGAGGGCATCGGGGTCGGAGAGGAAACAGGCTGCGGTGGAATAGGACGTAATCTGATCGTAGAGGAAGAGGCTCCAGTCGTTGCCATTGGGCATGGCGAGTTCGCCGTCGGCCAGGGCGAGCCAGTTGAGCACCTGCTTCATCACGCGGTCGTTGTTGTGCATGAGGGCATTGGTGTGCCACTTCTCTTCGCCCTTGGTGCCGAGCTGGAAGAGTTTGAGGGCGAGTGCGGCTTCGCCGAGTTCCTGCATCACAACGTTCTGGTAGCTGGTGTGGAAGAAATTGTGGTTTTGCAGCGTATAGTCGTCGAAGAGGTTTTGGCCTTTGTAGAGGTCGGCCACGGTCTTCTTGTCGTAGTGAGGGTCGAGAACGGTTTGGTCGGAAGCGTCGGAGGCGTGGGAGTAACTGTTCACGGCAAAAAGGCGCAGGCGGTCGAACCATTTGGATGCGAGGGCGTCGTCGGGGAAGAGTCCGAGGGTGGCGGCAAGCACGTCGGCCTCCCAACCGTTCTCTTCGGCTTTGGTGTCGCCGTTGTAGCCGGTGGGAATGCTGCGCGCGAGTTCGTAGTTGCACTCGGCCTTGAGGAGCGTTTCGATGTAGCCTTTCTGCTTGTCGGAGAGTTTGTCCCACTGGAAGAAGGCGGAGTAGGCCACGGACATGGCCCAGAGGGAACTTTCCCACACGTTGTCGGAAGTGGAGGTGGAACCCCAGTAGGTGTTGCCCGAGCAGACCTTGAGTTTGTTGGCCTTGTGGGTGGAGTAGGCGTAGACGAGGCTCTTCATGGCCATCTGCTCCACGTCGGTCCAACTTACGCCGCTGGGAAGGATGGACTTGCCGGTGCGCTCTTCGGTGGCTTTGCCGTATTTGGCAAGGAAGGCGCAGATCATGGAGAGGTCGGCATTGGGACGCACGCCGTCCTCGCCGTTGGTCATGGTGCTGTTGCTCTTGAAAGCGCCGCACGCTTCACCCACGGAGTTGGCGGCCTGGCAGTCCTGGTAGTCGTTTTTGAGATATTGGGCAAACTTGCCGAGCATGGCCATAAGGTCGTCCTTCATGGCTTGCTCGCCAACGAAATTGGCGTCGATTTTTCCCTCTGTGGGGCTTTCAACGTCGGCTTCGGTGGGTTCTTCGGGCTTCACGTAGCTGTCGGGCAAACGGTAGAGCTGCACGTTGTCGATGGCTATGCAACTGCCGCCGGAGAGCCAGTCGACGGAAAGACCTATCTGCACGTCGGCGTCGGCATCGAGCTCAAAGGTGAGTTCGTGTGTGCCCCACTCCATCGTGGGGAAGCAGTTGGTGGAGCCTTGTGCGAACGAGGCGGAAGTCTTCTCCATGGGGTTGGACGCTCCTGCTTTGGCGGCGAAGAGCGAGAAGGTGGAGGCGGCGGAGTTGGCGTAGGCGGTACGCACCGCTGCGGTGAGTTTGTATTTTCCTGCGGGAAGGGCGGAAAGGGTCTGCTGCAAGGTGGTGGTGCCGGTGGACCAGCCCTGACGGAGATAGTAGGCTTGCGAACCGTCGGGGATGGTGGTCATCAGGCCGAAGTTGTTGTCGGCGTAGCAGTCTTTGGTGACGAGCAGATTGGTGACGGAAGTGCCGCTGAGGGTCCAGCCGGTAAGTTTGTCGGCCGTGTAGCCGCGAAGGCCGTCGCTGGAGTTGTTGACGGCTTTGAGCGTACTTGCGTCGTCGGCTTCGAAGGAGGCGTTCTTCACGTACTGCGAGGTGACGTCGGTGGCGGTGGATTCGGCTGTTGGCTGTGCACTGTTTGCTTGATTGGCGGCCGCTGCGGCTACCTGCGTTGTTTCGGAACGGAAAAGAGATTGCGGCAGCCAAGCAGGGGATGTTGCTGCAAGAGCGGCTCCAACGGAGAGGAGTGCCGAAGTGAAAAGTACATGTTTCTTCATAGCATGGACAAAAGAGGTTTCTAACAAAAAGAACAATTAGGAATGCTTCTTTTAAAGCCCAAATGTCCCCACCCCGTTATCGGAGAATAACAGGGAGGGGACATTCGGTGTGTTCAATGGGGAACGTTCAAGAGCGTACTTATTTTTTGCTGTACATACGTTCGTAATAGAGCTGGTAGTCGTCGCCGCTGACGGCTTCAACCCAGTCGTGGTGCTCGAGGTTCCAACGGATGGTCTTCACGATGCCCACCTCGAAGGTGGTTTCGGGATACCAGCCGAGGTCGGCCTTGATTTTGGAGGGATCGATGCCGTAGCGCTGGTCGTGGCCAAGACGGTCCTTCACGAAGGTGATGAGGTCTTCGTTGATCCACGAAATGTCAATCTGGCCGTCGGCGCCCTTCGTCTGCTTCTTGAGAAGCGTGCGGAACTGCGGTTCCTGCTCCATGATGTCGTGGATGGTGCGGATGATGATGCGCACAATCTGAATGTTCTGACGCTCGTTGTGACCGCCCACATTGTAGATGCTGCCGTCCTTACCCTGGTTGATAACCATGTCGATGGCCTTGCAGTGGTCTTCCACGAAGAGCCAGTCGCGGATGTTCTCGCCCTTGCCGTAGACGGGGAGCTTCTTGCCCTCGAGAATGTTGTTGATGACGAGGGGAATGAGCTTTTCGGGGAACTGGTAGGGTCCGTAGTTGTTGGAGCAGCGGGTAATGCTCACGGGCATATGGTAGGTGTCGCGGTAAGCGCACACGAAATGGTCGGCAGAGGTCTTGGAGGCGCTGTAGGGGCTGTGGGGGCAGAGCGGGGTCTCTTCGGTGAAGTAGCCCTCTGCGCCGAGCGAACCGTAGACTTCGTCGGTAGACACCTGATGGAAACGCACGCCTTTGCGCCAGGTGGGGTAACCCTGTTCGTCGCGTCCCATCACCCAAGCGGCACGTGAGGCGTCGAGGAGGTTCTGTGTGCCGAGAATGTTGGTGTTGAGGAAGAGCTGCGGATTTTCAATGCTGCGGTCCACATGGCTTTCGGCGGCGAAGTTGACAACCACGTCGAAGCGGTACTCGGCAAAGAGGTGGTCGAGCAGGGCACGGTCGCAGATGTCGCCTTTCACGAAATAGCAACGCTCGTTGTCGATGTCGTCGGCAATGGTGCCGAGATAGCCGGCATAGGTGAGGAGGTCGAGCACCACCACGCGCACGTCGTCGTACTTCTTGAGGATGTACTTCAGATAGTTTGCGCCAATGAATCCGGCGGCACCGGTCACTAAATATGTCTTCATGTTGGAAATGAATGATTTGTTGTTCTTACTTTATCTGCTATATAAGGATCTTCAAAACTCCAGCTTGCCGGCATACACGGCGGCCACGCGGTTTGTGAGGTCGACGAACTCCGCCACGGAGAGTTGCTCGGGGCGGCGGGTGAGCATGGGGTCGGCAAGGAAGGCGGCATGGTCGGGAGCGGCGCCGCCGCAGCGCTGGTCGAGCTCGGCGAGGAGCGGCTTGATGGAACCGCGCATCATCTTGCGGCGCTGGTTGAAGGTGGTCTTCACCACGCGGCGGAGGAGCGCTTCGTTGCAGCCGGGATGGTCCACCTTGTTGCGCGTCATGCGGATGACGGCACTTCTTACCTTTGGCGGCGGATTGAACACACCGGGCTCCACGGTGAAGAGATAGTCCACGTCGTAGTAGAGCTGCACAAGCACGCTGAGAATGCCGTAGGCCTTGCAGCCGGGGTTGGCGGCGAGGCGTTCCGCCACTTCTTTCTGTATCATGCCCGTACAGCAGGGAATGAGGTGGCGGTAGTCGAGCATCTTGAAGAAAATCTGGCTGCTGATGTTGTACGGATAGTTGCCGGTCAAGACGAACGGACGGCCGCCGAACGTATGTTCAAGGTGCATCTTGAGAAAGTCGTCCTCAATGATGTTGTCTTCAAGCTGCGGAAAATGTTCGCGCAGGTAGCTTACGCTCTCAAAGTCGATCTCCACCACCTTAAACTCGCGGCCTTTGGGAATGATATACTGGGTCATGACTCCCATGCCGGGACCTACTTCCAGAACGGGTATGTCGGGACAGGCGTCGACCGTGTCGGCTATGGCCTGCGCCGTGGGCAGGTCCGTGAGGAAATGCTGGCCGAGAAATTTTTTCGGGCGTACGGACTTCATCTAAACTATTTTGTTTACTTTTGCTTTTGCATCATTTGGGCAACTGCGCTACATTTCAAGCGCCATGCTTAAAACAAACGCAAGCCCCCGTGCAATTATTGTTCACAGGGAACTTAAATTTTACGCCCCGCAAGGGATTATCCCGATGCGGGGTTCATTGCAAACGGAGCATATATCGTTCAACGATTGCTTTGCAAAGATAAAGAAAAAGAATGAAACACCTCCTAAAAGTCACATTGCAAATCCTTCTGCCCTTCGTGCTCGGCCTGGGCATCCTGTGGTGGATGTACCGCGGCACGGACTGGAGCGACTTTTTCGGCTTCGTGACGCACGACATGAAGTGGGGGTGGATGGCGCTGTCGCTGGCTTTCGGCATTCTGCCGCAGATGGCCCGTGCATGGCGCTGGCGCATGGCCCTTCAGCCGCTCGGCGAAAGTCCGCGGCGCACCACGTGTGTCGACGCCATCTTCATATCCTACGCCGCCAGCCTCGTCATTCCCCGCGTGGGCGAAGTGACGCGCTGCGGTACGCTCAAGAAATACGACGGTGTGTCGTTCACCAAGTCGCTCGGCACGGTGGTGACGGAACGCTTGGTGGACTCCGTCATGATGCTCCTCTTCACCGCCGTGGCGTTTCTCACGCAGCTCCCCATGCTCGTGACTTTTATGGAAAAAACGGGCACCGACGTGTCGGACATCCTGCACCGCTTCACCGCCACGGGCTATGTGGTCACGCTCATCTGCCTCGTGGCAGCCGTCACAGCCGCCGTGGTGCTCATCCGCCGCTTCGCCGTTTTCCGCAAGGGGCGCGACATGCTCAAGGACCTTTGGGAAGGCATCGTCTCCCTCCGAAAAGTCCACAACCTGCCGCTCTACCTTTTCTACAGTCTGCTCATCTGGGGCGGCTATTTCCTCCATTTCTACATTGCTTTCTTCTGTTTCGGCTTCACGAGCGGCATTTCCGTAGAACCCGCCTTCCTTATATTCTGCGTCGGCACGTTTGCCGTGCTCGTTCCCACGCCCAACGGCGCCGGACCGTGGCACTTTGCCGTAAAAACGATGCTCGTGCTTTGGGGCGTGGCGGAGACCGACGCCATTCTCTTCGCTCTGGCCGTACACACCATACAGACTGCCCTCGTGGTGGCCCTCGGCATTTTCGGCTGGGCGCGCGTCAACATCCGTCCGCGCATCAAAAAGGAGAAGAACGCACTTGAACAAGAAACAACAACTTTATAAACTTTCGTGATATGAGTGAAATTGCAAACCTGCAGC
>CAVCAV010000012.1:0-24765 GCA_963600165.1 Christensenella sp. UBA1685
CCCATCAGGGCGCAGCCGCGCAAAACCGTCTGTGACGGCTACCTTCCAGCCAGTTCCTTTTCCGCCTTCTTGAAGTGTCGCTTGAAGAGCGTGGCGGCCGTGAAGAGGCCTACGGAGAAGGAGAGGAAAATGCCCTTCGTGCCCCATCCGCACACGAAGGCGAAGAGGTACGCCACGGGGAGGTTGATGAGGATGTAGCTCACCAGCGCCACACGCATCACGGGGCGCACACGGCCCGTGCCGCGAAGCGCGTTGGAGTAGCACACCTGCATGGCGTCGCCGAGCTGGTAGAGCACGAGGGGAAGGATTACGGTGCCCACCACGGCAAGCACCGCCTCATCCGTAGTGAAAAGGCGCGCCATGGGCCGCCCGAGGAAGCCGAACACGCAGCACGTCAGCACGCAGAGGCCCAACAGCACGTGGCTGCCGGCACGGCTGGCGCGGTGGATGCCCTGAAGGTCGTGCTGTCCGTAGGCTGCCGCAATGCGTATGCTCATGCTCGAGCCGAAACTGTAGTAGACGAGGAAGCCGAGCGTGCTCATCGTCACCGCCACCTGGTAGGCCGCCAGCTGCAGTGCGCCGAGCCAGCCAGCCATGATGCCGCTCACGGCAAAGGCTGCCGACTCCATGCCCATCTGCATCGACACGGGGAGCGACCGCGAGTTGACAATGCGCAGCAGCTTGGCCCGCACCTTTCCGCCGCTGAGTCCTTCGCGGTAGGGGGCGTAGCGCGGCATGGCGCAGATGGCCACGAGCACGAACATCATCATCACGGCGCGGGCAAACGTGGTGCTGATGCCCGCACCGAGCAGTCCCATTTCGGGGAAAGGCCCTATGCCGTAGATGAGCAGCCAGTTGCCTACGATGTTGAGCACGTTGCTCACGAGGATGGCATACATGCCCACCTTCGTGTCCGTCACGGCGTCGGTAAACTGGCGCAGCGCGTTGAAGAGCGCCACGAACACCACGCTCACCGTGAGGCACACGAAGTAGGGGCGCACGAGGGGCAGAATCTCTTCGGGCTGACCCATGTGGGGGAGGAAGAAATAGAGCGCCGTGAGAATGGCCATGATGGCTGCGGCGAAGAGGAAGTTGGCCGAGAGCCCCGTCTTGAGCATCGTGCCCGCCTGCCGGCATTTGCCTTTGCCGTAGAGTGCGCCGATGAGGGGCGTGAGTCCGTAGCTGTAGCCGAGCAGCAGGTAGGTCACGAGGTTGAACACGGAGTTGACGAACGAGGCGGCGGCCAGTGCGGCGGTGCTGTAGTGGCCTACCATCATGGTGTCGGCAAAGCCCATGATGATCACTCCCACCTGCCCGATGGCAATGGGGAGTCCGAGTTTTATGGTGGCTTTGTATTCGTTGAGCATGGTATTAAATGTGTAAATGTGCAGATGTGGCCTCACGGAGGCTTTTACGTGGCTCCGCCTTATGGGGGGCGAGCTATGGGGGCGTAGCGTATGGGGCGGGTTGCTCCGCGTATGGAGGCGACGTTTAAAACGTCGCGTACTACACGGCTTTGCGCCCTCTATGGAGGCGACGTTTAAAACGTCGCGTTCTACACGGATTTGCAGTTGAAGTTTTTTTAAAAAATAGAATATTGTAGAGCGCGACGATTCAATCGTCGCCCCCATAGGAGGGGAGACTTCGCCCCCATAGCACAAAAAACTCGCTTGCGGCGTGCAAGCGAGGTGAGGGTGGGGGAGTGTGTAGTTCTCTGTTTCTTCTTGTGCGCTGGCGCTACTGCCCTGTGCGCACGTTGAACTGTCTTGCCGTCACGCTGTGCTTGCCCGAGCCTATCTTCACGGTGAAGGTGGCGCTCCCCGTCTTCAGGTGGCGCGGGGCGCGGAGCGAGGTGCGGTAGTGTATGCCCTGGCCCGAGGCTATGGTGGCTATGGTGGCCGGGGCGCAGAACACCACGCGGCTGTTCGTGCACGCCACGGTGGGCGTCACGTTGTAGAGCGTGCGGGCGGAGCGGTTGTAGATGTCCATTTCGATGAAGGCACACTCGTCGGCGTCCATCTGTTGGTTGTTGTTGGCATCGATGAAGCGCACGTTGGTCACCTCCACGGCGTCGAGGTCCGAGCCGGCGGCGGTGGAGCGTCCGCTGTAGGAGGGCGAGTTGTAGGAGCCGTACTCCACGTCGCCGTAGGCCGCATGGCGGTCGGCGGCTTCGTAGCGTCGGTCGTCGTTGGTCTTCTTCTGGTTTTGCGAGGCGGTGACGGCGGCGCCCACGGCACCTCCGAGCACCATGCCTGCTATGGTGCCTTTGTCTGCGCCGCGCGGTCCGCCCATGAGTCCGCCTATGCTCGAGCCGAAGAGTCCGCCGAGCGAACTCCCCGAGGCAATGGCGGCATACTCGCGGTAGGAGCACGACGTCTGCGTCAGCAGTGTGGCAGCGGCAAGGGCTGCGCAAAGTATGGTGGTTCGGGACATGATGTTAATGTGCAAATGTGCAAATGTGCGAATGTGCAAATGTGGTTTGCTTTGCTTCGCGAATGTGCGCCCTCTATGGGGGCGACGTTTGAAACGTCGCGTTCTACACGGCGCTTTTTGGCGAATGTGCGAATGTGCAAATGTTGTTTGCTTTGCTTCGCGAATGTGCGCCCTCTATGGGGGCGACGTTTGAAACGTCGCGTTCTACACGGCGCTTTTTGGCGAATGTGCGAATGTGCAAATGTTGTTTGCTTTGCTTCGCGAATGTGCGCCCTCTATGGGGGCGACGTTTGAAACGTCGCGTTCTACACGGCGCTTTTTGGCGAATGTGCGAATGTGCAAATGTTGTTTGCTTTGCTTCGCGAATGTGCGCCCTCTATGGGGGCGACGTTTGAAACGTCGCGTTCTACACGGCGCTTTTTGGCGAATGTGAAAATGAGAATGTGACGTGTAGAGCGCGACGATTCAATCGTCGCCTCCATACGCGTGTGGGTTCGCCGCTCAAAAAAACTGTTTGGCGATGCCTAATGTTTATCTTATTTCACCGAAATGACAAGATATTTGCTCACGCTCCAGAACGTCTGCGGATTGGTGATGCGCAGCGTGTACTGGCCCTGTGCGTCCTTGTCGAGCGAGTAGGAGTTAGCGGGGTGGCTCGTGAGCAGTTTGGCGCTCTTGGAGTAGAGGCGTATGGTCTTCGTCACGCGAAGGTCGATGCGCGTGAAGTAGTCCTTGTTGAAGTCGTTCGTCTTCAGCACGTCGCCGTTTTGCAGAATGCGCTGCTCGCGCAGTTCCTTCTTCGTGCCGAACACGTAGTAGGCCGTGTTGAGCTCCGTGTCCTGGGCGGCCACGGTGCGCGCCTTCTCCTCGTTTTGTTGCGAGAGGGAACTTACGTTGTCGTTGAGCGAAGCTATCTGTTCGCCCTGTTCGGCAATCTGTATGTCCTTCTTCGCCAGGTCGTCGCGGAGGCTCTGTATCTCCTTGTCCTTCTCTTCGAGCTGGCGGTTGAAGTTGGCAATCATCTCCTCCAACTTGGCGCGCGTGCGCTTGTCGCTCTGCGAGGTGTTGCGGAGCTGCTGCTGAAGGTTGGCAATGAGTTCGCGGTTGAGCTTGAGCGTACGCTGGATGAAGGCCATGTTTTCCATGATGGCCTCCTTGTTGGCGTGTTCGCCCTGGCGGTTCTCCACCGTCACGCGGCCCTCGGCCTCGTTGATTTGGTCGAAGCCGTCCTGAATCTGCGAGAGCGTTTCTATCAGGTCGCTCGACTCGTTTTGCGACTGCGTCAGAGCCTGTCGGAGCGAGTCGATGGTGGCGGCGTTGAGGTCGCGCGCCTGTTCTTTTTCCTTCTTGGTGTCGCAGGCGGTGGCAAGGGCCATCACGGCGGCAAGGATAAGGACAATCTTTTTCATAAAACGTTAGTCTTTGGGTTGTTCGGAAGAGTATTTGTCGCGGCGGGTGCGTTTGGGCGGCTCGTAGCCTTCCACCACGATGACAAACTCGCCGCGCGGCTCCGTCTCCTGGAAGTGGGCGAGCACTTCGGCGAGGGTGCCGCGGCAGCTCTCTTCATGTATTTTGCTTATTTCGCGGCAGGCCGAGCAGCGGCGCTCGGGGCCGAAGGTTTCTGCAAACTGTGCGAGCGTCTTCACCACGCGGTAAGGCGACTCGTAGAAAATCATCGTGCGCTCCTCCTCCTTGAGGGCTTCGAGCCTCGAGGCGCGTCCCTTCTTCTGCGGAAGGAAGCCTTCGAAGGTGAAGCGTTCACACGGCAGTCCGCTGGCCACGAGGGCGGGCACGAAGGCCGTGGGGCCGGGGAGGCACTGCACCGTCACGCCCTTTGCCACGCAGGCGCGCACGAGCATGAAGCCGGGGTCGGAAATGCCCGGTGTGCCGGCGTCGGAAATGAGCGCCATCACTTCGCCGGCGGCCATGCGTGCGGCAAAACTTTCTGCCGTCTGGTGCTCGTTGAACTTGTGGTGCGGCACGAGCTGGTTTTTGATGTCGAAGTGTTTGAGGAGCATGCCCGAGGTGCGTGTGTCCTCGGCCAGCACGAGGTCCGCCTCGCGCAGAATGCGCAGTGCACGGAGCGTGATGTCCTCAAGGTTTCCTACGGGTGTAGGCACCAAATAGAGTGTTCCCATGCTGCAAATATATGCTTATTTTGCGGGTGTGACAAACAAACGTATTTCTTTTCCTCCTTTTTCAAAACATAATGGATATTTTTGCACACGTAGCGCTTCGCTGCGCTGCGCTTCGCGAATGTGCAAATATGCAAATGTGCAAATGTGCAAATGAGGTGCGCTTTGCACCGCGTATGGAGGCGACGTTTGAAACGTCGCGTTCTACACGGCGTGTGAGCAATCCAAAGCGCGACGTTCCCCTCTATGGAGGCGACGTTTGAAACGTCGCTCAACCCCCTTCCTCGCAAATTCGTGTAGAACGCGACGTTTCAAACGTCGCCTCCATACGCGGAGCAAAGCATCCTCCATTCGCACATTTGCACATTTGCACATTCGCGAAGCGAAGCATCTGCACATTTGCACATTCGCACATTTGCACATTAACACCCTTCCTCCCATGCCCCTCCTCCATCCCGACCCCATCACCTTCGACCGCTTCATCCGCGGCCTCATAGGCCTCCTCGTGCTCGCCGCCATCGTAGGCCTCGTCTACTGGCTTAGCGGCGTGCTCCTGCCCTTCTTCGTAGCTTGGGTAGTGGCCTATCTGCTCTACCCCGTGGTCCGCTTCTTCCAGTACCGCTGCCGCCTGCGCAGCCGCATTGCCGCCATCGTCGTCACCCTCCTGCTCACCTGCGGCGTCGTCGGCGCCTTCGTCTACGTCGTGGTGCCCCCCATGGTGGCAGAGTGCGGACACCTCAAGGACGTGGCGCTCCAGTACGTGCAGAAAGGTTCCACCTCCGGCGCAGTGCCCCACAGCGTGCAGCTCTTCCTGCAGAAGCACGCCAGCGAGTACAACGTGGAGCACCTCCTTCAGCAAAACGACGTGATGTCCGCCCTCAAGACCGCCGTGCCCAAGGTGTGGAACGTGCTGTGGAGCACCGCCGGCGTCATTGTCAACATCGTGGCCTCGCTCATCGGCCTCCTCTACCTCCTCTTCCTCCTCACCGACTATGAGAAGTATGCCGAAGGCTGGATACGCTTCGTGCCCCGCAACCGCCGCCGCTTCGCCCGCCAGCTTGCCGCCGACATCGAGCACGGCATGGCAGGCTACTTCCGCGGCCAGGCCCTCGTGGCGTTGAGCAACTGCTTCATGTTCTCCATAGGCTTCGCCCTCATAGGCTTCCCCATGCCCGTAGCCCTCGGCTGCCTCATCGGCGTCATCAGTTTCGTGCCCTACCTCCAGGTGGTGGGCTTCGTCCCCGCCACCGTCCTCGCCCTGCTCAAGGCCGTGGAGAGCGGACAGAACTTCTGGGTGCTCATGGGCCTCGTGCTCCTTGTCTACCTTGTGGTGCAGGTGTTGCAGGACACCATCTTCACGCCTCGCATCATGGGCAAGATCATGGGCCTTCCGCCCGCCATCATCCTCCTCTCCCTCTCCGTCTGGGGCTACGCCCTCGGCATCGTGGGGCTCATCATTGCCCTCCCCGTCACCACCCTCTTCATCTCCTACTACCGCCGCTACGTCGTGGGCAACGAGCCGGTGACGGACGAGGAGCAGCGTTAATGTGCAGATGTGCAAATGTGCAAATGTGCAAATGAGTGCGAGCGATGTGGGCGAACGATGGGGGCGAGCTCTCCCGAGCTCGCTTGCGCGGCCTTGCGCGACCTATGGAGGCGACGATTGAATCGTCGCGCTCTACACGAGTCAAAGAGAATAAAACGTTCAAAACGAACAAAACAAGCTGCGCCATATAGAAGAAACAACATACAAAACGCCACGCTCTCCATCGGCGATAAAGGCGAAGCCTTTTGTTTTGAAAGTTGTTTTACGGTTCGCTCTTGAATGGCGAAGCCCGTTTTGTTTGTTTTGATAGTTTTATTTTCCTCCCCTCTATACAACTTAAAAAGCCGTGTAGAGCGCGACGATTCAATCGTCGCCTCCATGGAGGGTGCGAAAGCCACGAAAAAGAGTCTGTGACGCCGCGCATGCGACGTCAGGAGAGCTCGCCCCCATAGCTCGCCCCCATCGCCCGCCATTTATGTTACCAACTTCAAATTTTGGGCCCGCAGCCCAAAAATTTGGGCACGCAGCAAATTTCCCCTTCTTGCCCGACAAACACACCTTCCCTCCTATGAAACATCTCCTCTCCACCCTCCTCCTCTCCGCCGTCGCCCTCTGCGCCTCCGCCCAGCAAGGCACGTGGAAAGGCAACCTCAAAGTACAGGGCATCACGCTCCCCCTCGTCTTCCACCTTTCGGAAAACGCCTCCACCCTCGACTCCCCCGCACAGGGCGCAAAGGGCATACCCGTCACGCGCGAGCAGCTCGCCGACGGCACCCTCCGACTTGCCGTACCCTCCATCGGCGCCACCTACGAAGGACGGCTCAGCGGTCAGCAAATATCCGGCCGTTTCACCCAAAACGGCTTCTCACTCCCCCTCGACCTCACCCCTGGCGACGACGTAGTGCGCCGCCCCCAGACGCCCGTCGCACCCTTCCCCTATAAAGAGGAACAGGTCTCCTTCGCCAACGACGGCTTCACCTTCAACGGCACACTCGTGCTGCCCGAAAACGCGTCGAAGAGCACACCCGTCGTAGTCATGCTCACCGGAAGCGGACAGCAAAACCGCGACGAGGAAATCTACGGCCACAAACCCTTCGCCGTCATTGCCGACGCCCTTGCGCGCCAGGGCATAGCCTCCTTCCGCTACGACGACCGCGCCTGGGGCGACTCCACCGCCGACTTCTCCCAATTTACCACCGCCGACTTCAAGGCCGACGCCCTTGCCGCCGTCAGCCTCATGCGCGAGCGCTTCGCCCGCGTAGGCGCACTCGGCCACAGCGAAGGCGGCACCATAGCCCTTATGCTCGCTGCCGACGGCAAAGTGGACTTCGCCGCCTCGCTCGCCGGCATGGCCGTCTCGGGCATGCAGACCCTCGTCATGCAAAACCGCCAGGCCATTGCCCAACTCGGCCTACCCGCTAACGTCACTGAGCCCTACTGCCAGGCCGTGGAGCGCACCCTCACCGCCATCGGCGAAGGACGCACCCCCACCGACGCCGAACTCGCCGGTGTGCCCGCACAGCTCAAGTCGGCCCTCGAGCAGTCCGTCAAGCAGTGCAGCACGCCCTATTTCCAGCACTTCCTTAAGCTCGACATACGTCCCTCCTTGCCCTCCGTCAAGTGCCCCGTGCTCGCCCTCAACGGCACCCTCGACCAGCAGGTCGACGCCACCTCAAACCTCGCCGCCCTCGAGAAGGGCCTCACCCACAGCGCCCTCACCCTCAAGCGCCTCGACGGGCTCAACCACCTTTTCCAGCACTGCACCACCGGCAGCGTGGTGGAGTATCAGCAGATAGAAGAAACCATCGCCCCCGAAGTCCTCACCACCCTCACCGACTGGATTGCCGCGCTCGGCAAGTAGCGCCCTCTATGGGGCGAACCCTCTATGGGGGCGCAAACGCATGGGGGCGAGCGATGGGGGCGAAGTCTCCTGACTTCGCTTGCGCGGCTTTCCCTCCTCCATGGAGGCGACGTTTGAAACGTCGCGTTGTGCGCGAGCAAGCCGTGTAGAGCGCGACGATTCAATCGTCGCCCCCATAGAGGGGGAATGCCGCGCAAAAGCGTGCATGATGTCGCGCATGCGAAGTCAGCAGACTTCGCCCCCATGAGGGTTCGCCAACATTTCCACACAACAAAACCATACTCATGAGCCACGAAATACAATTTCTCCTCTACTCCATGCCCGACTCTACCGCCCAGGTGCAAGTAGTCGTCAAGGACGAAACGGTGTGGTGCACGCAAAAGGCAATGGCGCAGCTCTTCGGTGTTGGCGTACCCGCCGTAAGCAAACACTTGAAGAACATCTTTGACGAGCATGAACTCGAAAAAGAAGTGGTTGTTTCCAAAATGGAAACAACCACACATCACGGCGCTATGGCCGGCAAGTTGCAGAAGCACGAAGTGGACTTCTACCACCTCGATGCCATCATTGCCGTAGGCTACCGTGTCAACTCCCTCAAGGCCACGCGCTTCCGCCAATGGGCCACCAAGGTCCTCAGCGAATACATCCGCAAAGGCTTCGCCATGGACGACGAACGGCTCAAACAAGGCACTGCCGTCTTCGGCAAGGACTATTTCCGCGAACTCCTAGAGCGCGTACGCTCCATCCGCGCCAGCGAGCGCCGCATATGGCAACAGATTACCGACATCTACGCCGAGTGCAGCACCGACTACGACCGCTCTTCGCCCACGACAAAAGATTTCTACGCCATGATTCAAAACCGCTTCCACTATGCCATCACCGGACAGACGGCAGCGGAAATAGTCTACACCAACGCCGACCACACCCGCGACCACATGGGGCTCACCACGTGGAAGAACGCCCCCGACGGCCGCGTGCTCAAGAGCGACGTCAGCGTGGCCAAAAACTATCTCACTGAAAAGGAAATACGCCAGCTCGAGCGCGCCGTCACCGGCTACTTCGACTACATAGAAGACCTCATAGAGCGCGAAAACACCTTCAACATGGAGCAGTTCTCCGCCAGCGTCAACGAGTTTCTCACCTTCCGCCGCTACCAGATTCTCCCCGACAAAGGCCGTATCTCCGCCGCACAGGCAAAAGAAAAAGCCGAGGCCGAATACGACATCTTCAACAAGACGCAACGCATCGACTCCGACTTCGACAAACAGCTCCGCAAAGTGCTCAACAAACAATAATGCCCTCTACGGTAGCTAACGATTGGGGCGAACGATGGGGGCGAGCTCTCCCGAGCTCGCTTGCGCGGCATGTGCGCCCTCCATGGAGGCGACGTTTGAAACGTCGCGTTCTACACGGCTAGTGCGACCTCTATGGGGGCGAGCTCTCCCGAGCTCGCTTGCGCGAACAAAGGTAACCTCCGTGTAGAGCGCAAAGTCGGGAGACTTCGCCCCCATCGTTTGCCACAAACATTCCCCCTTATCGGCAAGAAACCACCGCCTTTTACCCCAAAACACGCCCATTTCTTGCCGATAGCGGCAAGAAAACGCCTATCTTTGCCAAAGAATATCCTTTTTCTTGCCGATAAACTATGGACTTCGTTTCAACAAAAACATATGCCGACGATGGGGGTGAGCTCTCCCGACTTCGCTTGCGCGGCATGTCCGCCCTCCATGGAGGCGACGTTTGAAACGTCGCGTTCTACACGGCTAGTGCGACCTCTATGGGGGCGAGCTCTCCCGAGCTCGCTTGCGCGAACAAAGGTAACCTCCGTGTAGAGTGCGAAGTCAGCAGACTTCGCCCCCATGCGCTCTCCCCCCGCCCTGCCAAACAATCTTCTAAAACTGAAAGCCTACCCTGAAGCCTGTGATAACTTGCTCATAATCGGTAAGACCAAATTGCAGCGCCGCACTTATGGCGAGGTCCTTCCCCACAGGCACCGTGAAGCCTACGGCAGGACTGAAGTAGGGGTACAGCCCTTCAATCATTTGAAAGCCCAGTCTCACTTCCGCCCACGGATTCACCTTCATCTCCTTCTTCGTGAAATAGCTCTTCACATCGGCATAAAGCGGTATCAAGTCCGCCTCGTAGCCCATGCCGCCGCCCACGAAGAGAAAGCGGTTAAACTGGTAGCCGTGCGTCGTCATCACGCTTATGCCCGCGTTGCTCGCACCGATTTCTATGTTACCCTTGTAACCCTTCGAGCGGTACGTGTTCTTCTGCGCCATGGCCGCGGTGGCACAAAGGCACACCATTGCGGCAACAATTGCTTTGCGAATATTTCTCATTGTTTTTCTGTTTTCTTTTGTTTTGCTGAAACTTATACAAGATATTCTTTCGGCGAATGGCGGAGAAACGTCTCAAGCGGTATGCCGCCTTCGCCCACAATGCATGAAAAATGGGGATGGTAGTGCTCGCGCAGATATTCCAGTCCGGCATTTGTGCGCTCAGCGTTGCTCTTTACTTCTATGAGCGCTATGCGGCCTTTGTATTCCAACACAAAATCCACCTCGCGGTTACCCTCGCGCCAGTAATACACATGGTAGCCTTCTGCAAACGAGCGCGAAACAAGATGGGCTCCCACCGCCGACTCCACATAGCGTCCCCACAAACGGCTGTCTGCCATGGCCGCTTCTTTTTCCAAAGGACGGTTGAAGGAGTAGAGCGCATTGTTGAACACTTGGAACTTCGGCACGCTGGCACGGCGGCGTGAGGCGTCGAAACTGAACTTTTGCAACGCGCAGAGCAGACCGCTGTCGGAGAGAAGATTGAGATAGCCGGTGAGCGTGGTGGTGTTGCCGGCGTCTTGCAGACTGCCCACCATCTTCGTAAGGCTCAGCAGTTCGCCCGAGTAGCTGCATCCGAGTTCGAAAGTCTGACGAAGAAGAGCGGGTTTGCCGATGGGCGAATTCATGAGAATGTCCTTGTTGATGGTAGCATCTATTATGGCTCCGCCAATATACTGTTCCCAGCGCGTGGCATCAGCTATGAAGTCCGCTGCAGCCGGATAGGAGCCGAAATATATGTAGTCCGAAAGAGAAAAACCGAAGGCATCGTGCATTTCCTCGTAGCTCCAGTGGGTCATGCGTATTTCTTCGAAACGACCCATGAGCGACTCGGAGAGACCGCGTTCCAACATCACGCGCGAAGAGCCGAGCAGCACGACAACGATGGGCACTTCGTGCCACGTGTCGTAGTCCCACTCGTGTTTTACAGCCTCGCTCCAGTTGGATATCTTCTGTATTTCATCGATAACGAGCACAAAGCGCTCGAGGCGTTCAATACGCACACGGTTGCGGGCTTCGTTCCACACCGTGGCTATCCACTGGTTTTGGGTGGAAGCCACATTGTCTGCCGACTCTATCTTCGAAGGAAAACTTAGCGTGGAAACTACTTGCCGGACAAGCGTCGTTTTGCCCACTTGACGCGGGCCCATGACCACTTGAATGAATTTCCTCGGTTCTTTAAGGCGCGAGGCAAGTGTCTGATATTCTGAACGTTGGTACATAGACGTAAGCGTATTTTATAGCGTTGGGCGAATTACTCAATGCATTGAGTAAATTTACTCAGTCCGTTGAGTAATTCGTTTTGCATGCGGCAAAGATAGGCAAAAGCCGCTGAAGTTCAGCCGTTTGCGCAAGGAAAACTGATAAACCAAAATGTCCTGTTCGGCAAAAGCGCAGAACAGGACATTTTGGTTCGTTAGCGGAAGCGCCTTCCGCAGCAGATTATGCGCAGGCGGTTGCCCACGGCGCCGAAGATGCGCCGCCACTGGCCGTGGCGAAGGTTGATGAAAAGCTCCTCCAGGCTTCGGCAGAACTTTACGAACGGGTGGCGCCACGCCATGATGCGGTAAACGCGGCGGCGGTAAGCCACGTGGTCCACCACCGCCGTAGGGTGGTGGAGGGGGAAGCTCAGGTCGTGCCGCCCCATGGTGAAGATGCGGCGGTAGCCGCGCGGAAGCGTCTGCATCGAGCCTGCAAAGTGCGTGGAGTCAGTACTCACGCCGAGGTTCGACACCATGTTCACCGCCGGCACCACGGCCAGCTGCGAGTTGAGCAGCAAGTGGGCGTGGAAGATGGTCTCGTAGAAAGCCTTTCCGCTCGCACGGTGGGCGCGGCACATGGGAAGGAAGTCCGTGCGGAGCCGCCGCTCGCGCGTCAGCGCCTCAATGCGCTCCACGCTCTCGGGCGAGTCGAGCCAGGTGTAGTGTTCGTCCCAAGCGTTCACCACGCGCGCCCACGAAGCCCAGCCCCAAATGCTGAAGTTGGTGGTGAAGAAGTAAGAGTCGGCCCCGCAGTCCGTCGTGCGTTCGTCCGTGTTGAAGCCGGCTATCATGCCTATGCGATCGTCTGCGGCATAGCGGTCGAGCATTTCCTTGCAGAAGGGGAAGAACGAAGGCGAGGGCACGTCGTCGTCCTCAAGCACGATGCACTTGTCAGTCTGCGAGAAAGCCCAGCGCTGCGAAATGAACTCCGAAGGGTCGCAGCCGAAGTTCTTCTCCTGGTAAAGGCGTTTCACCTCGCACGGCCAGTCCACCTTCTCCACCACGCGGCGGCAAGCTTCTATGCCCGCCATGTCGCGCTCGCCGCGCGGGCCGTCCTGGTAGAGGAACAGTCGCGCGGGACGTGCCGCACGGACGGCTTCGAAAACCTTCGCCAGCGAGTCGGGACGGTTGAAAAAAAGTATGAGTACGGATATGTCCATGGGAAATGTAATGTGCAAATGTGCAAATGTGTCGCTTCGCGAATGTGCAAATGTGTGAATGTGCAAATGTGCGAATGTGGTTTGCTTTAGTTCGCAGATGTGCGCCCTCTATGGAGGCGACGTTTAAAACGTCGCGCTCTACACGGCGTTTCTATGGCGTGCAAGACATACAGAGGATTGTGCTTCGCTAATTCAGCTATAAACATTTGCATATTTGCACATTCGCACATTTGCACATCAGCCAATCGGCCGTTTGGCGTCTCACTCCAACTTTTCCGCGTAGAACACGGCGTGGCCGCCCCGCTTGTCCTCGGGCGGAAGCTTCATGTAGTCGTGGAAAAGGTCGGTGAGGTAAGCGTCCGGATTGGCCGGAGCGTTGAACTCCGCGTCCTCGAAACGGATGCGGCGTGTGGGGAAAATGCTGTCCGTGCGGTGCATCACGCCATAGCCGTTGTTGCGCAGTACGTTCGACGTGTAGGCGCCGGGCTTGTGGAGCACACAGGTCAGCTTCCAAACGAGTTTGTACGCCGCACGCTTGAAGCCGAAATAGAAGAATTCGGCAAAAGAGCGCACGCTGTAGTAGTGCTGGCTCTGCAGTATGCCGTTCGCACGGCAGTAGCCGCGTGTGATGCGGCGCACAAACTTGCGCGACACGTCGGGGTAGGGTATCATGGGGAAGATGTCCACGAAAAGACCTTTGGCGTAGGGGCGCGAAAAGTCGTCGTCAGCTTCCACGATGAACGAGTTGCGGTCGCGCACCTTGAAGATGGGCTGGCGAAGCGACGCATCGGTGTCGGGCGACTGCATCTCCAACGTTTCGGGCAACTCGCGGCGCGCGGCTTCCACGAAGCGCGGCAGGTCTTCGAGGCGCATGGCAATGTCGATGTCGTCGTCCCAGGGGATGAAGCCCCCGTGGCGCACGGCGCCGAGGATGGTGCCGCCGTCCATCCAGTAGTCAATATGGTGGCGCTGGCAGATGGCGTCTATTTCCTTCAGTATGCCGAGTTCCTTCAGTTGCACGGCACGTCGGTGCGTTTCGAGATATTCTTTGAGAGGCATGGGCCGTAGGGAATTTTTATAGGGAAGGTGGGAGGTGCACGAAGCGGGCTGGCGGCAAAGCGCGGCCCGTTTTTTCCTAAAAGAAAATCAGTCCTTCTTTAAAGAAAAGAGGTGCTCGAGAATAGACACGTCGTCGTGGTAAGTGAGCTTCATGTTGCTCTCGTCGCCTTCTACGAGAAAAATGGGTTCGTCGGGCCGGTACTTTTTCACCACGCCGCAGTCGTCCGTAGCCTTGAACTTCGGGTCGAGCAGGGCACGGCGGTAGGCGTCGGCGATGAGGCTGAGGCGGAAAGCCTGGGGCGTCTGGCTGCGGCGGTAAAGCTTGCGGTCGGGAATGGAAGCGACGTAGCCTTTGCGTTCTATGAGAAGCGTGTCCGTCACGGGCACACACACGTCCACCGCGCAGTGGAAGCGGAGCGCTTCGCACACGTCGTCGATGATGCGCTGCGAAACGAGCGGACGAACGGCGTCGTGGAAAATGAGGTTGGCCTCCTGGCACGCCTGCTGGCAGTGGTGGATGGCCTGGAGCGAGGAGTCGTAGCGCTCCTTGCCGCCTTCGAGAACGGCGGTGAGCTTCGTCCAGCCGTTTCGCTGCGCCAGCGTTTTCACTTCGTCCACGAAAAGCGGATTGGACACCACGACGATTTCCTCTATGTGCGCGTTGCGCTCAAAGGCGTCCACGCTGTGTTCGAGAATCGTGCGCCCCGCCACTTCGAGAAACTGCTTGGGCTTGTCGAAACCGGCACGGCTGCCCACTCCGCCGGCAAGAATGGCGGCCACGTGGCGAATGTGTTGTTCCATGTCTGTATTATTTAAAAGGGGAAGGTTCTAAAGTTTGAAAAGCGCGTTGCCGTAGGCCGATATCATGGGATAGAAAAAGCCGTGGAGCCTTCCTTTCCATCCGTGCGGCTTGCCGGGATAGACAAGCTCGTAGTGGCGCGCGCAGAGCGCGCAGAGCCAGAGCAGGGCAAAGGGGCAACGGCGCGTTTGCAGCCGCGCTATGGTGGCGGCAAGCGGATGGGCGCTGCGGTCTATGCGCTGGGCCATGTAGGAGTAGAAGGCCCGCCATGTGGGGCGGCGCTGGAGGCGGTAGCGGTTGAGCAACCCGATGACGTAGGGCTGCCAGGTGGGGTGGGGCACAGGCTCGAAAAATCCTTTCTTGAACACCTGCGTCGTGGCCGAACCCGCGTAGTGGCGGTGCCAGTTGAGCGGCTCGCGGGCAATGGCTATGCCGTGGCCCATGAGGGCGTGCACCGCAAGCCACCAGTCGTAGAAAATGCGGTAGTCCCACTCCTTAATGCCGCGCACGAAGGAGGTGCGGAGCAGCATGATGTGGCCCGGTGTGGGGTCGTAGAAGAGAATGTGTTCGAACGTAAGCTTCGGCACCACGCGCTGCTTGAGGGGTTGGCGGTAGCTCGGGTCGGTGAAATATTCGCTCACGCAACAGTCTGCCTCGCCTATGGCCTCGAGCTGACGGCGGAGCTTCTGCGGAAACCATATGTCGTCCTGGTCGCTGACGGCTATGAAGTCGCCCGTGGCGCGGAGCATGGCGGTGTGGAAGTTGCGGTTGAAACCGAGACGCTCGGCGTTGCGGTGAATTTTCACGAGCCCGGGGTAGTCGCGCTGGTAGGTTTCGAGCAAATCCCACGTGTCGTCGGTGGAAAGGTCGTCCTGCACGATGATTTCGTAGGGCCTGTGGTCCTGCGCAAGTATGGAGTCCATCTGCTCGCGCAGGAACCTGCGCCCGTTGTAGGTGCACATCACCACGGAAACGCGTGCCTTATGTTCGCTATTTACGTTCATATCAGGCAAAGGTATGCATATTTTCCCGATTTTGCCCATTGGGGACGGGTGTTTTGGGCACGTAGGCAAAAGCGACGTTTAAAACGTCGCCTCCATAGAGGGCGGAGCCGCGCACAAGCGTCCGCTACGCCGCAGCTCATTTGCACATTTGCATATTTGCACATTTGCACATTTTAAAAAAGGCCAGCACCGTACGCCGAAGAGGCGTGCCGTGCTGGCCTTAAGAGGTTAAATAGGTGTGCTAAACGTTAGCGTACGATGAGTTTCTGCGAACGGATCACGTTGTTGCGCTGCATCTTCACCACGTAGGCACCGGGGAAGAGACCCGTGGCGCTGCCCTGTGCACTGTTGACGAAGCGGACGAGCTTTCCGTCGCTGCCGTAAATCCATGCTTTGTCGGTGTTGGTGAAGGTAACCACGCCGCCGTCCACGTTGACTGACTGCATGTCGGTGTTCGTTGCCTGGTCGATGCCTGTGGGGTCGGTCACGAGATTTTCGGGCTCGTCGGCCACACCTGCGTCGTGGGAGTCGGCAGGAACGGGGCGCTGTGCGTTGTCGCCGGTGATTTCCACATTGAAGTCGATGGTGAAGCCTTTGGCGTGGAGGCCGGTGGGCTGGAACATGCCCTCAAACCATGCGTCGGAGAAGACGATGCGCAGACGGCTGTTGCCGGTGCGGGCGTCGGCGGGCACGGTGAACTTGTGGCGGATGCCTTCGGTTTCGAAAGCGGGCGTGCCGGCGCGAAGTGAACCGAGGAAGAAGAGGCGTTCGCCCTCAGAGGGATTGGTGGTGATGTCGTCAGCGCCAAACGTGCCGCTGCCGTCGAGATCCATCCAACCGCCGGCGAAACACCAGCGCAGACCGTCGGCCGACGATGTGCCCGGGTGGTTGTTGGTGGTGTCGAAACACTTGATGTAGAGTTCCACTTCCTGACCCTGCTTCACCTTGAGCGTGTGGTCGAGGGCGTTGGCATACTGCGAGCCGTCGGCCACGGGAGAAGTGGCGTGGTAGTCGAGATTTGTTTCGGCTCCGGTGGTGGTCACGTCGGTGACGTAGCGCTGCTGGCGTGCGATGTCGGCACCTTCACAGGCGGGGTCCATCTGGCTGATGCCGTAAGTGTTGGCGTCGTAGGCGGGGAGGGTGGACTGGTCGGCGCGGGCCACGTGAATCCACTCTACGGGCGAATAAGTCTTGAGGTCGGTGCTCGCAGCGCGTACGCCGATGTAGGGATCTTCGTCGCTGCTGTTGAACACGATGTTGCTCACGACGGTAGCCCATTGGCTGGTGCGTCCCACTTCGCTCACGCGGCCGTCCTTGCCGTTGCGGTAGAGCACTTCGAAGTGGTCGATGTTGGCCTCGTCGTTGTAGAGGAGGTTCCAGTCGGCACGGTCGGTGGCCGTTGCGTTGACCTTCCAGTTGAGCTTGAGCGACATGGAGCCGCGGGTCTCCTGCTTCACTTCTGCCACGAGGTCCTTCACGCCGGCAGGGGTGGCCTTGGTGTTGTCGGAGAGTTCAAGTTTACCCACATAAAGGCTGTAGTTGTCGTCGTCGCCCTTCACGCGCAGACCGATGCGGTCGATGACGTCGCCTGCTGCGAGCGCGCTGAGGTCGAGACTCTTCTCCTGCCAAGTAGCGCCTTCCACGTTGCCCACGGGCACTTCGGTCCATGCCGTGCTGCCCTGCTTGCGAACGATGACGCTGAGGTTGGAGGCGTTGGTGCCTTCCTTGCCGTTCTTCACGGCTATCTTCACCTTCGTGTTGCCGTCGCCCACTTTGAGGGCCGTCTTGTAGAGAATGATGTCGGTGCCTGCCGAGGTGGCCTTGCCCGTGAGGGACAGGCACGAACCGCCGGTGTAGGCGTCAGCGTGGGAGAATTCGGGCTGAACGTCGGTGCTCACCGTTTCGGTGCCGGCGTTGTAGACGAGCCAGCGGTAGGTGGGCACCACGTCTTGGTTGGCCATGTTGTACCAGAGGCTGGCGGTCTTCTTTCCCTTGTAGTTGTAGCGGTTGCCGTTGCCGAGGTTGAAATGGGTGGCGAAGGGGAGGTTGCCCTGAATGGCGGAGCGCTCGGGAATGAACTCTGCGATGCCGCAGAAGGTGGAGAGGGGAGCCTTTCCGTCCTGCTCCTCCCAATTGTTGCCCGTGGCGCTCACGGCGGGACGGCTTGCCGGGTTGCGGTTGCCGCCGGAGAATCCGCGTTCGAGCAGACGCTGGTAGTTTTCCTGCGTTTCGAGCGCGTCGGCGCCCTTGTTGTAGCTCATGAAGCGGCTCTGTCCGTGTTCGCCCCAAAGGCAAATGCCTGCGCGGTGCGCATCGCCCACGTCGAGTCGGTTCCATCCGCGGTCCATGCCTACAATCCAGACGCCCGTGTAGAGCCTGTCGGCCGAACCTGTGGCGGCCTCGGCGGCTTTAACGGAGGCTGCAATGCCGTAGGAGAAGTCGCCGCCGGCATAGTTGAGCATCAAGTCGGCCGTCTGTCCTGTGGCGTCGCCGTAGAGTGCGTTGGCGCTGTAGGAGGAGAGGGTGGAGTTGGAAGTGTAGAGTCCGAGGTGGAAATTGTCGAAGCCCTGTGCTGCGGCTTCCTTGTAGAGGGCTTTGTGGAAGGCCACCACGTCGGTGTTGTCGTAGCCCGAGGCTTCCCAGTTGTAGTTGATGCCGTCGGCACCGAAGTACATGAGGCAGTTGATGATGGGCTTCACGTAAGTGAACGTGCCGTCGTCGTTTTTGTCGGAGACGATGTCCACCCAGTTGTCGGAACCTTCACCGCGGCCTCCCGTGGTGTCGAAAAACATGATGCCCGACATGATGTCGGAGCCGTTCTTGTGGGCAGCGTCGACCCATGCGCCGGGAGCCTGGAAGAATCCGTGGTTCCACGAGCCGAAGAGGTTGGTGTACTGCCACATGGAAAAGACGTCCGACCCGAAGTCGCCGTCGGGGTAGCCTGCGAGGCCGTCGGAACCGATGTCCATGGGGAGGTTGCACCAGAGGTTGCGTTTCTCGTAGGTGCTCTGCACGAGGCGGTCGGCGTTGTCGAGGAGTTTTCCTTTGCGCACGTGGGAGCGGATGAAGGCGATGTCGGAGGGCAGGATGCCTTCGGCTTCAAACTCTGCGTCGGTGGGGTATTTGCGTCCCTGGTCGAGTGCATTCTTGAAGAGATGCATGAGCGTGACGGGACTGAACTTGTCGAAGTTATAGACGTCGGTTGTTGCCGTGGGCGACGTTTCCTGTGCAAGCATGGGCGTTGCGGGAAGGATCATGGGGCCTGAGCAAACGAGTGCCAGTGCGGCAAGAGTAGTTTTGTTCATGACTATTGGTTTATAGGTTGGGGTTGGGTTTGGAATGTGCAAATGTGCGAATGTGCAAATGTGTCGCTTTGCGAATGTGCAAATGTGCGAATGTGCAAATGTGCGAATGTGGTTTGCTTTAGTTTGTGAATTGTTAGTGTAGAGCGCGACGTTTCAAACGTCGCCTCCATGGAGAGGATGACCGCCGCTCATGAAGGGTGACATATGGGCGATGGTTTGCGGCGAAGCGGTGTGCGCACTCTATATGGGGGCGACGTTTCAAACGTCGCGTGGAGAGCTGTTTGCAGGCCGTGTAGAGCGCGACGTTTCAAACGTCGCCCCCATAGAGAAATGCACACGTTCGCTTTCTGCTTCAGAAGTTGGCCTGGTCTACGTCCCACCAGAGGCGTGTGGCCTGCTTGTCTTCTCCGCCGAGGGCCTTGAGTCCGGTTTCCTGGATGTCTACGAGCGATGCGTCGTCCGTACCGGGGAAGGGCATGCGGCGTATGATGTCGCCGTCCTTGAGGCTGCCGTCGCCGTCTTGCGGGTTAAGCACGGGGAAGAGCTTGGGATAGCCGGTGCGGCGGAGGTCCACCCATGCTTCGTAGCTGTAGGGGAAGAGGGCGATGTACTTCTGTGTGATGATTTTCTCGAGTTTCGTTTCGCGGCTGTCGCCTTCGTTCCACTTCACGCCGATGTGCGTTACGCTGGGCATGTCGGGCGTGGAACCGAGAGCGTCGACGTAGGTGAAGTCGGCGGGCTGTTCCTGAGCCATGTAGTCGGGCATGGCCTGCTGGTACCAGCTCTGGCCCTGGGTGAGCAGCGGATCCTGTAGGTCGCCGTTCTCAATGCCGCGGTTGTAGAAGAACTCTGCCGTTCCGCCCATCTGCCAGCCGCGCAGATCGCCTTCGGCACGGAGGAAGTCCACTTCGCTCCACTTCATGATGTAGAGCGGTGCCATGGCTATGTTTTCTGCCACGAGGTCGGAGTAGCCTATCTGCGGGTTGTTGTCGGCACTTTGTCCGATGCCCGTTGCCACGCCGGAGCGCATGCCTGCCACGCGGGTTCCCGTGGGTGTCACTTCACCCGTTGCGGCGTTGGTGAGCGGTGCGTTGTTTTTGGCAAAAATGTACTGCGCATAGGGGTGGTTGAGGCTCTTGAGCAGGCTTTCGAACGAGGCGCTGAGGCGGATGTCGCCCCACGAGTTGGCGATGCCGAGGAGCGGATTGGTGAAACCTACGATGAGCGGCTGCAGCACAATCTGCTGTTCCGCCGTTTCGATGACGCCGCCGGCCACCGCTTCTTCGGCCCACTTCTGCGCCAGTTCGGGGTCGGCCTTCACAATGTGCATGGCCATGCGGAGCTTGAGCGAGTTGGCAAAGCGGATCCAGGTGTCCATGCCCTGCTTGCCGTTGGTGGCGTCCTGCGTGATGCGGGTGTTTTGGGCGAGGAGCGAGTTGACCTGCGCCTTGTACCAGTCGGGGCGGTTTGTTTCAAAGTAGTTGAGACAGCCTACGATGCTGTCGATGTTTGCTTCGATGTTGGTGTAGATGGTGCGCAGGTCGTTGTAGGTGTAGGGGTTCTGCAGGCGGTTGTCCTTGTATTCCACGTAGGGAAACGGTCCGTAGAGGTCAGCCATCTCCTGCGAGGTGAAATCGAAGAGCAGCAGGTTGATGGCCTTTATTTCGGGAATGGAGTCGGCCGCGGGGTTGTTGATGAGGGGTGCGATGGCCTCCTTCACAATTTCGAAGGACGAGAACGGCCCTGGGTTGAACTCGCGGCTCACGGCGTAGGTGGAAGTGAGCGTGCCGTACATGAAGTCGTGGTGGGGCACTACGAAGTACTGAGCGTAGAGGTCGGGACCAAGACAGAACATGCGCTGGTAAGCGTGTTCGCCGGGCACGTCGCCGTTCTTGCCGCCGCGCATGGCATATTCGCCTCCGAGGGCCTGCTTGAGGTTGTCGTTGAGGGCTTTCTTTGCGGCGTTGAATCCGTCTTCGGTGATGTCGCGGCGATAGTCGAGCTTGTCGGCATTGCCTTGGTAGATGACGTCCTCACCTATCTTTTGGTCGGGATTGAGGAGCTGTCCCGGCTCAATGTAGTCGAGGCAGGAACTGAGCCCTGCTGTGCAGAAGGCAAGGAGGGCTGAGGCTATGAGGGCATGAGTTTTCATGTGGAGTGCGGGAAAGGTTAGAAGTTGAGTTTGAGCGAGAATCCGTAGGAGCGTGCCGAGGGAAGGTTGAATATTTCGAAGGCTCCGAGTCCGTTGGCTGTAGAGAGCGACACGTCGGGGTCGACGGGCGCATCCTTGTAG
Source organism: Christensenella sp. UBA1685 (assembly GCA_963600165.1). GTDB lineage: Bacteria > Bacteroidota > Bacteroidia > Bacteroidales > Bacteroidaceae > Alloprevotella. The sequence continues at coordinate 21,197 of CAVCAV010000012.1, forward strand.
ATGAAGAAGAGGTTGCGTCCGATGAAGGAGAGCGTGAGGTTTTTGTTTTCGCCGAGGAGGTTGCGGAAGGTGTAGCCGAATGAAAGCTCACGCAGGCGGAAGTTGGTGGCGTTGTAGATGTACTGCGGTGCGTAGAGACCGGAGCCTACGGTGGAGGTCGACTTGTAGTAGGACTTCACGCCCACGAGACGTCCGCTGCCGTCGGGGAGGTACATGGCTTCGCTTCCGTCGGGCATATAGAGGTTGTGGGCCTGTGCATAGTCGCGCGCCTTGCCCACGCGTTCCGAAACGCCGAGGTTGTCGAGATACGACTCGGTGAGCGAAACCACCTTTCCGCCTATGCGTCCGTTGATGAGGAAGAAGAGCTGGAAGTTTTTGTAGCTGATGGTGTTGCTCCAACCGAGTTGCCAGTCGGCGTTCATGTTGCCGGCGTAGGTGGCGTAGCGTCCTTCGGTGGTGTCGTCCATGCGGGGCGTGCCGTCGGCGTTCGTCACAATCCAGCCTTTCTTGTAGCTGCCGTCGGCGGCGTCGTCGGTGTAGCGCATGAAGTCGGTGACGTACATGTCGCCGTACTTGCCGCCCTCGTTGTAGCGTACGCGCACGGCGCCCTGAGCCACGTCGGTGGCAATGAGCGCTTCAGTGCCGTCGTCGTTGCGCACGGTTTTCACAATTTTGTTTTTGTTGTACGAAGCGTTGAGCGAGGTGCGCCAGCGCCAGTCGTCGCCGAAGCTGAAGTTGTAGCTCACGGTGGCTTCGAAGCCGCGGTTGCGGATGAAGCCGGAGTTGAGGGCTTCCGTCTTGCCTGCCACGCTGCGTTCGAGGTAGGAGTTGTGCATGCCTGTGTTGTAGAACGTGAGGTCTACGCCCAGTCGGCTGTCGAGGAACTGCGATTCCACGCCCATTTCGAACGACTTCGTCTTTTCGGGTTCGGGATGGAGAATGAGGTAGCTGCTCACGCTCGCTGCGCCAGATGAGAAGTTGGAGCGGTAGGTGTTGTAGAAACGGTTGGGGATGGAGTTGCCCACCTCAGAGTAGCTGATGCGGTACTTGAGGTAGTTGACCCACTCGGGCATTTTGAGCAACTGGGAAAGAATGGCGCTGGCGCCGAAGGAGAAGTAGCCGTAGTTGTCGGGCGTGCCGCGGTCCTTGAACTGACGGAAGGCGAAGTACCAGTCGCGGCGGTAGGAACCGTCGATGTACACGAGGTCCTTCCATCCGAGCTGTGCGGTGAAAAGGGCAGCCTTGTCCCAGTCGTTGGTGAGGGAGAGCGAGGTGGCTCCCACGCCGCCGGCCGAAGTGGTGAACTGGTTGATGGTGGTGGGCAGTTTCAGCAGACGTCCGTCGATGTAGGTGGCGCTGACGTCGGTTTTCTGCGTGGAGTTTTTCGTCACGTGGCCCACCCATCCTGCAGTGGCTGAGACGGAGAAGTCGCTGAACGTCTTGTTGTAGGAAAGGAGGTAGTCGGTGTAGATTTCGTCCGTCTTGTAGATGTCTTTCCAGTAGTGGCCGAAGTCGTCCTTGGCGTTGGGTCCCTGCGTGGTGGCATAGCGTCGGCTGTCGCCGTCGTACTTTGTGTGGTCGATGCTCACGCGGGCCTGGAAGGCGAGTCCGTCGTAGATGTCAAGCTTGCCCGAGACGTAGCCGAACACGCGGTCCTCTTTCTGCACGCTGCGGTTCTGTCGGAGTAGCCAGTAGGGGTTGTTCTGCCCTGCGGCCTGGTAGGCCCACTGCTGTGAGAGGCCGCTGAGGGGAGCGTCGACGGTGGTGTATTTGTAGCCGCCCGTAGAGGGGTCGAGCTGATAGATTTGCTGGTTGGGCGCCACCCATTCTCCCTCCTGCGTATAGTTGTTGCGGTAGTAGCCGAGGTCGATGTTGCGCGGCATGGTGTAGAGGTCGTAGATGGGGTTGAGCACGGTGCCGCCGCCCGTACGGTTTTTCGTCTTGGTCTGCATGTAGTTGATGGAGGCCTCGATGTGTACGCGCTTGAAGAGGTTGTAAGTCTGTCGGAAGGCAAGGGTGTTTCGGTTGTAGGTGTTGCTCTCAATCATGCCGTTGCTGTGCGAGTTGGCAAAGGAGAAGTAGGTCTTCACCTTTTCCGTACCGCCGGAGAGTGAGATGGAGTTGTTCGTGGTCACTCCGGTGCGGTAGAAGTCGCTCACGTCGTCGGCGGCCTTGTTGCGCAGATGCACCTCGCGCGAAGTGCCCGTGAAGTTCTTGCCCATGGGGGCGGAAATGACGAGGTCGGCGTCGGAGCGGTCGCTCAGGCGCGGTCCCCACGAGTCGATGCTCAGCCCGCCTGCGTCGCTCACTGAGGCGCCGTAGGTGTTCTGGAGTTTGGGTTTGGTGAGGGGGGTGTCGAAGGTGATGTTGGAGGTGAAGCTTACGTCGACGCGGCCTTCACGACCCTTCTTCGTGGTGATCATGATTACGCCGTTGGCCGCGCGCGAACCGTAGAGGGCTGCGGCGTTGGCACCCTTGAGCACCTGCACGTTCTCAATGTCGTCGGGGTTGAACATGGAGAGGGGGTCGGAACCTTCGGTGACGGAACTGTAGGTGAGGTTTTCTGCCGAACTGGCCTGCGAGCGCGTGTCGTTGCTCATGGGCACACCGTCCACCACGATGAGGGGCGAGTTGTTGCCGAGGATGGACTGCGCGCCGCGGAGCTGGATTTTCGAAGCGCCGCCCGCGCCGCCTGCACTGGGCGTGATGGTCACGCCGGCTGCCTTGCCTTCAAGTCCGTTGACGAGGTTGATGTCCTGCACCTTGTTGAGGTCGTCGCTCTTTATCTGCTGGGTGGCATAGGTGAGCGACTTTTCCTTGCGCATGATGCCCATGGCCGTCACCACCACCTCGTTGAGGCTCTTGCCCGACTCTTCCAGCACCACGCTGAGGCTTCCGCCTTTCCACTTCACGTCCTGGCGGTTGAAACCGATGAGGCTTACGCGGATGGTTGCGCCTTCGGGCACGTTTTTAAGGGTGAACGTGCCGTCTATGTTGGTGGTGGTGAGGTTACGTGTGCCCACCACGAGCACTGTGGCACCGATGGCGGGCTCGCCGTTCTTGTCTTTTACAATGCCCTTTACGACGTTTTGCTGCTGCACTACGGCGCTTTCTGCGCGCACGTCGGTGGGCGCGGCCACGAAGGCTGCACCTGCCATGGCTGCGGCAAGTAGGGTGAGATTCAGGGTGTGGAAAGGTTTGTGCATAGGAAAGGGGAGGGAGATTTAAGGGGCGTGCGGGCCGAGGTGGTCCTGCAGCCTGTTTAAGGTCGTTAAAGTTCGCGCCGACGGCGCTTGCCGGGCCGTTTTATGCAGCGGTGTGTGGACCGAACGGCTTCCGACGGCGACAAAGTTAACCATTCTGTCCACAAATGTGCGCTTGGTGTGAATAATTATGCAAGGAAAAGGCCGATTTTTTTCGGCGGAGTTGGCAAAGTGGGGCGATAATGTGTTATAAAACATTGTTTGGGGTGAAAACGGGGTGGGGAGGGAGCGGTTGTGAGAGCGCTTGGGGGAGCCGTGTAGAGCGCGACGATTCAATCGTCGCCCCCATGGATGGATACGTCGCGC
>CAVCAV010000013.1:0-24572 GCA_963600165.1 Christensenella sp. UBA1685
GGGTACAATAATCTCGTCGCCAGGATTCAAACAGGAGAGGAAAGCAAAAAGCACAGCCTCGGAGCCGCCTGAAGTGACGATGATGTCGTCCGCATTGAGGTGGATGCGGTATTTTTCATAGTAATGGGTTAGCTTCTCGCGATATTGGCGGAACCCCTGGCTTGGACTGTACTCCAACACTTTACGGTCAATGTGGCGAAGCACGTCAAGTCCGGCTTCCGGCGTAGGAAGATCGGGCTGGCCGATGTTGAGATGGAACACATGGATGCCACGGTCCGTAGCCGCTGTGGCTAAAGGAGCGAGCTTGCGTATAGGGGACTCGGGCATAATGATGGCCCGTTCGGATATCTTTGGCATTTTCTGAATGTTTGTGGTGCATGCGCACTTTAGCGATGGACAATTGAGCCTGGATGCGCACGCTTGTCAAGCAAAAGTACTATAAAATCCCGTTCAACATCCACTATCGCTATGTTTTTTTGCCGACAGGCATAGGCACACGTATGCTTCGGCCGATTATACACGCCCTAAATTATACAAGCGGAGTTGGCAAGAGCCCTGCAAGAAAGAGTTTTTCAGTCCAAAGCTTAACAAAAACGAAATACAGAGAACGTAAGTAAAGCAAATGTCGTAAATTTGCCGAACATTAAGCAAGACAATCATGAAACTAATTCTTATGACTACTCCGTATTTCTTCGTCGAGGAGCATCAGATACTGACGGCGCTGTTTGATGAAGGATTGGAAATTTTGCACTTGCGAAAGCCGGGCACGGAGCCTGTCTATTCTGAACGTTTGCTTTCTCTGCTCAACGAGGACCACCGCAAACGCATTGTGGTTCACGACCATTTCTACCTGAAAAACGAATACAATCTCAAAGGCATTCACCTAAACCACCGCAATCCCGAACTGCCGGCAAAGTACAAAGGTCACATCTCCTGTTCATGCCACACCGCAGAAGAAGTGGTGGCACATAAAAAGGCCTGCAACTACGTTTTCCTCTCTCCCATATTCAACAGCATTTCCAAAGAAGGTTACGCTTCGCCCTTCACCCCTACCCGCTTGCGCGATTTGCAACGCAACAAAATCATCGACAAGAAGGTGATGGCCTTAGGCGGCATAGACCTCGACCACATCAAAGAAGCCAAAGATTTGGGCTTTGGAGGTGCGGTGATTCTTGGAGACATCTGGAACCGCTTCAACATGCATTCCACCGAGGATTTCAAGGGACTGATAAACCACTTCCGCCAGTTGCGGCGCGCTGCGGAATAAGCCCCGAACGACACAATCGGAAAACTACTTAATAACTATCCATACAAAATTCAACTCAACAATGGACAACAATTCATTCATGGTCTTCTCGGGAACAGCTTCCCGATATCTGGCTGAAAAGATTTGTGAAGAGCTCAACTGTCCGCTTGGCGACCTCACGGTCACGAAGTTCGCCGACGGAGAATTTGAGGTTTGCTACGAAGAAAGCATCCGCGGACGCGACGTGTTCCTCGTACAGAGCACCTTCCCCAGTTCCGACAACCTGATGGAGCTGCTCCTTATGATTGATGCCGCAAAGCGCGCTTCTGCCCGCAGCATCTGTGCCGTAGTCCCCTACTTCGGATGGGCTCGTCAGGACCGCAAGAGCAAACCGCGCGTAAGCATCGGTGCCAAACTCGTGGCCGACTTGCTCAGCGTAGCCGGCATTGACCGTCTCATGACCATGGATTTGCACGCCGATCAGGAACAGGGCTTCTTCGATGTCCCCGTAGACCACCTCTATGCCTCCACCGTCATGTTGCCCTACATCAAGGGCCTCAATCTGCCCAACCTTTGCATCGCCACTCCCGACGTAGGCGGTTCGAAGCGTGCCGCTTCCTATGCCAAATATCTCGACTGCCCCATGGTGCTCTGCAACAAGAGCCGCAAGAAGGCCAACGAAGTGGCCGACATGCAAATCATCGGCGACGTAAAGGGCATGGATGTAGTCCTCGTTGATGATATTGTCGACACCGCTGGTACCATCACCAAGGCTGCCGACCTCATCATGAGCCACGGAGCAAATAGCGTACGCGCCATTGCCAGCCACTGCATCATGTCCGGTCCCGCAGACGAACGCGTACAGAACTCCGCTCTTGAAGAAATGGTCTTCACCGACAGCATCCCCTACCGCGGCACCTGCACCAAGGTAAAGGAACTCACCGTAAGCGGCATGCTTGCCGAAACCATCCGCCGCGTGATGGAGAACGAAAGCATCTCTTCGCAGTATCTTATCAAGTAAGTTATCTTGTAAGACACTCCTAACATCAATAAAAAGCCTGCGCATCTGCTGTGGATGCGCAGGCTTTTTGTTTTTGTGAGCAGTATTGCCAACAGGATTTTACTGCACCAAAGCGCCGGCCTTCAAGAGGGCATGCCAGATGTTGCTGCGATATTCTGGAGTCAATGCAGCAAACTCGTTGACCACACGTGCCACGTTGGTACGGTTGCTCTTGTCGTCGTGCGGACAGACTTTGCGTACGGGTTCGTAGTGCTGAAGCGCGGCCCAAGAGCGCAAGTCATCTTCGCACATCTTGGCAAGCGGACGGATAATGGTGACGGGGAATTTGCGCATGGTCAACTTGGCGGGCATCGTGCTGAACGTGCCGTTGAAAGCAAGATTCATCAGCGCAGTACGGAGTATGTCGTCCTGATGATGTCCAAGAGCTATCTTGTTGCATCCTATTTCCTGTGCCACGCGGAACAGCACCTTGCGACGGTGCCACGAACAAAGGAAGCAAGGTGTACGCTTCTCATTGCGGTCGGGCTCCATGTCGATTTGCTCCACTTGGAAAGGAATACCCCATTTCTCCGCCTGACGCCGCAAGTAATCCATATCCGAAAGATAGTCCACACCGCTGACACGAACGTGAAGCGCCACCACACGGAAGGAGCGGTTCGTGTGGTTCATCATCTCGCCCAAAAAGTCGAGCAATGCCAGCGAATCTTTTCCGCCAGAGAGTCCTAAAAGTATTGAATCGCCGCTTTCAACGAGTCCGAACTCACGAATGGCCTCGCCCATCTGGCGCAAAAGTTTCTTGTGAAGCCGATATTCGGGGCAGAGCTTCTTTTGATTGCTTTCCATAACGGACGATTTTATTTGAACACGAAATAGACAGCTGCCACAAGGCAAAGGAATGCTGCCACGTGGTTCCACGCAAAGTGCTCGCCTTTAAAGAAAATGGTGACAATTACGGTGAAGACGATAAGCGAGATTACTTCCTGAACCACCTTGAGCTGGATGAGGCTGAACGGCCCGCCATTGTCGAGCAAGCCCATTCGGTTGGCTGGCACCTGACACATATATTCAAAGAGGGCTATGCCCCACGAGAAGAGGATGACCATGATGAGCGGCCAATGGGTACTCACACCGTTTTGCTGAAGTTTCAGATGGCCGTACCAGGCAAACGTCATAAAGATGTTTGAGCAAATGAGAAGAAGAATGGTATAAAGTCCTTGCATAGGTATACGCAGATAAATGTTGGTTTTCGGCGGCAAAAGTACGAAAAAACGGCCAAGGAGAATGCGCGCTTGCCTTCTCCTTGGCCGAAACTGAAATCAAAGTCTCACCTTAAGGTGACTCTGTTTGCTTATTCTTCAGTTGAAAGATATTCGTCCATGCATTCCGCTGCTCGCTTTCCGTCGCCCATAGCAAGAATGACGGTTGCACCGCCACGCACGATGTCGCCTCCGGCAAAGAGCATAGGCAAAGAACTTTGCATTTGGTCATTTACCGCAATAGTACCCTTGCGTCCAAGTTCAAGTCCTTCTACGGAATGAGGCAGAATAGGATTGGGCGAAACGCCGATACTTACAATAACGAGGTCGGTATTGAGCAGCACGGTGTCTCCGGGAATAGGCTCAGGACGGCGGCGTCCGCTGGCATCGGGTTCGCCAAGTTGCATATGCTGGAGTTCCACTTGTGTCACATGGCCGTTCTCGTCCGTCAGATAGCGCAACGGATTGTGAAGCGTCATAAATTGCACGCCCTCAGCTTTGGCATGGCGCACCTCTTCCACACGGGCCGGCATTTCGGTTTCCGAACGACGATAAACCACCGTAGCTGTTTCTGCACCAAGGCGCAGGGCCGTGCGCACGGAATCCATAGCCGTATTGCCGCCTCCTACTACCACCACATGCTTGGCAAAAGGAACGGGAGTATCGGCAGCATCGTTGGAGGCGTCCATCAGATTCACACGCGTGAGATATTCATTGCTCGACATAATGCCTGTGGCATTCTCTCCCGGAATTCCCATAAAGTTGGGGAGCCCCGCGCCACTTGCCACAAAGACAGCGCGGAAACCTTCTGCCTTCAAATCATCTATGCTTACGGTCTTTCCAACTATGCAGTTTTTGCGGAATTCAACGCCTGCTGCGCGCAAAGCGTCAATCTCGTAGTCTACCACGCGATTTGGCAAACGGAATTCAGGGATGCCGTATTTCAACACGCCGCCAATTTCATGCAAAGCTTCGAATACCGTCACGGCATATCCCTTTCGGCGCATGGTTCCTGCAAAAGAAAGACCGGCAGGACCGCTACCTACCACGGCCACGCGTCCTTTTTCTGAAGAAAGTTCCTGCGATGCGGAATGGTTGCCGCTCGGATGCTCACGGCTATAATCAGCTGCAAAACGTTCCAGGTAGCCAATGGCCACAGGTGCAGAATTCATTTTGTGGTGAATGCAACGGCTCTCGCACTGCTTCTCTTGCGGACAAACGCGACCGCAAACGGCGGGCAATGTACTCGTAAGACGCAACACGCTATTGGCTTCGGCAAAGTCGCCACGTTCTATATTCTTGACAAATCGAGGTATATCAATGCGCACAGGACAACCTTCCACGCATCCGGGATTGGCACAATCCAAGCAACGCGAAGCTTCGCGCTGCGCCTGTTCCACGCTCAAGCCTTTGTTCACTTCGGTTCTCAACAAACGGGCACGTTCCAAAGCGTCAACTTCAGGCATTTCCACACGCGGAACGGCAAGTCTGTCTTTAGGCTTGGTTTGCTTGCGCAATGCCACTCTCCATTCGGCATCGCGAGATGCTTCTGTACTTTCGGCCGAAACGGTCACTTTGTCTGACTTTGCTCCGGTGTTTTCCTCTGGAGCAGTAACATGGGATGTGCCTTCAGGGCATTCTTTGCCCTTACAGTCCTTGACATTTACGCGCTCCCAATGAGCTTGCAAGTCCTGCATGGCCTTCGCTTCTTCGGGTTTGAAAGCACGCATTCGCCCGAGCATTTCATCAAAGTCCACTTCATGGCCGTCAAACTCCGGACCGTCGACGCAGACGAAGCGAGTCTTTCCGCCCACACTAATGCGGCATGCTCCGCACATTCCCGTTCCGTCTACCATAATGGTGTTGAGGGAGACGTCGGTCGGTATCTCGTATTTCTTTGTCAGCAAACATACGAATTTCATCATCACGGCCGGACCGATGGCAAAGCACTTGTCGACATGTTCACGTTTGAGTACAGCTTCAATGCCTTCTGTGACGAGTCCTTTATGGCCATATGAACCATCGTCGGTCATTACTACCACTTCGTCACTGTAGGCACGCATTTCGTCCTCCAATATAATAAGTGGTTTGCTGCGTCCCGCAAGCACGGTAACGACGCGGTTGCCGGCTTCTTTCAATGCTTGTACGATGGGAAGCAAAGGAGCTGTCCCTACCCCACCGCCTGCACAGACAACCGTTCCGTAGCGGCGAATGTCGGTGGCTTTTCCCAAAGGACCTACAAGGTCTGTAAGGTGGTCGCCTACTTCAAGGTGAGTCAATTTGGTGGTGGAAACGCCCACTGCCTGTACGACGAGGGTGATGGTTCCCTTTTCCTTGTCAGCCTGTGCGATGGTGAGAGGAATGCGTTCTCCGTTTGCGCCCACGCGCACGATGACGAAATGGCCGGCCTTGCGCGACTTGGCCACTAAAGGGGCTTCCACTTCCAGACTAAATACGTTTTCCGAGAACTGATGTTTGCTGACGATTTTATACATAAACGAGAGATTAGATGTTAGGTCTTGACCGATGCTTTAAGATTCGGCACTGACAAAGGTAACCATCTTTCGTTAAGATACAAGTGTACAGACTGATAAAGAAGTCTTTATTTGGACAAATGCTGTGAAAACGAATGGTGGTTCTATAAATCCGAAAGTGTTCCTTGCGTGTAATTGGAGGCAGGAAACCTTCGGATTTATAGAACCACCAAAAGCTGTAATTCTTCTATAACTAAGTGCGAAGTCTACTTTACCCAACCGCTATAGTGGAAGTCGCAGTTGCGCCAATCAGGGTTGATCTTTACATAAGTGGACTTTACTTTGTCTTGAATCCACTTCTCGACTTTTTCTTCACGGCGTTTGCCTACGACCACGTCGCGCAGCGTCTGGAAGTCTTCCGTCATGCTGGCACGATGGCCTTCTATGCGGTTTTTCAATTTGACTATGGCGCACACGGTCTGGCCCTTTTCGTTGGTCATGCGGAAGGCACGAGAAACTTCGCCAACCTTGAGCGTATCGACCACTTTGGCCACATCCTGCGGAAGGTCCTTCATCTCAAAGCGTGAACTGATGGTACGCGTTTCCTGATTTACGTTGGCCATGAGGCCACCGTTAGCACGCGTGTCCTTGTCGTCGGAAAGATTGGCCGCCGCAGCTTCGAAAGTGAATTTGTCAGCACGGATGTCATCGGCTATGGAGTCGAGACGCAATGTTTCACGTTCAAACTCGCTTTCCTCAATATGGGGCTTAAGCAAGATGTGGCGTACATTGACCTTGTCGCCGCGTTTGTCGATGAGCTGGATAATATGGAAACCGAATTCCGAACGTACAATCTTCGATACCTTTTTGGGGTCGTTGAGGCTGAATGCCACATTGGCAAACTCAGGCACCCACTGGTTGCGGCCGGTGTAACCGAGTTCACCGCCGTTTCGTGCTGAACCGTCTTCGGAGTAGAACTTTGCCAAAGTGGAGAATTCTGTTTCGCCACTGTTGACACGGCGTGCAAATTCACGAAGGCGCGATTCAATGCGTTCCACTTCAGCACGCGACACTTCGGGGACGCTCGTAACGATTTGTACTTCCACCTGAGTGGGAATGAACGGCAAACTGTCGGTAGGAACACTCTTGAAGTATTCACGCACCTCTGCCGGCGTAGCCTTCACGTCGGACGTAAGCTTCTGCTGCACCTGCTGGACCATTTGGTCTTCACGCACCTGCTTCTTGAACATTTCACGCAGTTGGGAAATCTTCATTCGCGACACTTGTTCCACTGCCTCACGCGAACCGTAGGTCTGAATAAATTCATTGATACGGGCATCCACGCTACTGATGATGTCGCTCTCGCTCACGGTGACGCTATCGAGTTCGGCCTGATGAAGGAAAAGCTTCTGAACAGCCATTTGCTCAGGTATGACGCAATAGGGATTGTCGATAGTCATGCCGCGCATTTCTGCACTGATACGCTGTTCTTCCACATCGGACAGAAGAATAGGCTCGTCGCCTACGACCCAAATAATCTCGTCGACGACATTCTTCTGCGCCTGTGCAGCGAAAGGCATAACGGCCATGATGGCCAGCAATATTTTCTTTACCATAAGGATGTTTCTTTGTGGTTATTCTATGGTGTCGAGCACACTGTCGTTTACGGAGAAGGCAAACTTCTGACGAAGTTGTTCTACCCAATTCTTTTCCATGTCGGCCTGGAAGTCGCTAAGAACCTGGGGCTTCACGTCGAGCCAGGACTTGGGTTGTTTGAGGAGTTTTCCGCTCACGTTGCTCACGGCATATCCGTTCATACCTTTTACCTTCTGCCCGGTATTGAAAGCGTATGCATCGATATAAGGATTCTCGCCTTTGACGCAGAGGTAAGGACCACTGACACTGACCACAACGGAATCTTTGTTGAACATAGACTTCACGTCGGAGCGCCAAGTGCCGTAGGCATTGTCGTTGATATGTTTGGAAAGATACTTGTTCAGTTTCTTTGCCACCTTTTCGTCCTTGCTGTGATAGACGAAGCCTTTGAAACGGGGTTCAGTCCAGGCATATTGCTTTTTATGGGCTTTGTACCACTTCTCCTGCCCTACAGAATCGGCGGCTGCTACGTCCCAAACCTGACGTTTGCTTACCTCATAGAGCAACAAGCCGTCGTGGTATTCCTGGATGAGATAGCGAAGGTTGGCATTGTCTTCAAGATGGGCATTCATTACGCTGTCGAGCACTGCCTCACGGGTAAGCCGTCCGTTGGAAGCGTCAACCAATTTCTTGATGCGCTGTTCTGCAGAAACCTCTTCTATGTTCTGTCGCTTGAGCGAAGCTATCAATTTCGGCTTGAGCGTTTCGTATGGATCAAGTGGCGTACGCTGTGTCATCCGTATGATGTGGTAACCATAGGGCGAGAGCACGGGCTGCGAAGTTTCGCCGGTCTTGAGCGTATAAGCGGCATCTTCAAATTCTTTCACTGTAGCACCGGGACCGATAAGGGGCAACTGGCCGCCTTGCTTGGCAGAACCAGTGTCTTGAGAGAATTTCTTTGCCATTTCGGCAAAGTCGGCACCTTGGGAAAGGGCATTGTAGATAGAGTCTGCCTTTGCCTTTGCGGCAACCTTCTCTTGTTCTGTTGCAGACTGCTTGAGCGAAATAAGAATATGGGCAGGACGTATAAGGTCTTTGCCGGCAAGTTGTTGCACGGTACGGTCGTAGATGGAACGGGCCACAGAGTCGATAAACTGCTGGTCTACCATATACGGCGTTAGCTGCATATCGCGATAGGTCAGAAATTCCTTTTTAAAACTGGAAAGCGTGTCGAGATGCGCAGCTTCGGCAGCGGCCACTTTGAGTTTGTAGTTGATGAACATCGGCACGTATTCCTTGACAGTCTTTTTCTCAACGGCACCTTCAACGTTGCCGTTTTTGTTGTAGGAATACTCGAACTCCGCCTTAGTAACAGGCTTACCGTTTATTACCATCAGCACAGGATCGGCCGTTGTCTGAGCAGCAGATGTAAGTGCCAAAGCAGCAAAAGAAAGTAGGAATACGGTTTTCTTCATAGGGAGATTATACAAGTCAAAGATAATGGGACTATCGGCAAGGGTACACTCCAACTTGAGTGTCTGTGCTTACGCACTTCCCCCGCGAACAGTCCCATTATTTATAAAGAGTAGTTTATCTTACGATTTATTGTTCACCAGGACGGCTGTAGTTGGGCGCCTCGCTGGTGATGGTGATGTCGTGCGGATGGCTTTCAAGAACGCCGGCACCTGTGATGCGTGCGAACTTGGCATTGTGGAGTTTCTCAATGGTTTCTGCACCGCAGTAGCCCATACCTGAACGCAGACCGCCCACGAGCTGATAGATGACTTCCTGTACAGAGCCTTTGTAAGGCACACGTCCGGCAATGCCCTCGGGAACAAGCTTCTTGGCGTCCTTAACAGAGCCCTGGAAGTAGCGGTCCTTGGAACCGTTCTCCATGGCTTCAAGAGAACCCATACCGCGATAGGTTTTGAACTTACGGCCGTTGAAGATAACAGTCTCGCCCGGGCTTTCTTCAGTACCGGCAACGAGTGAACCAATCATTACGCAGTAACCGCCGGCAGCCAAAGCCTTGACTACATCGCCTGAGTAGCGAAGACCGCCATCGGCAATCAAAGGTACACCTGTACCCTCAAGGGCGCAAGCTACATCGTAAACGGCTGAGAGCTGGGGGACGCCCACACCTGCAACGACACGGGTGGTGCAGATGGAACCCGGACCGATACCTACCTTGATGGCATCGGCACCGGCTTCAACGAGCATGCGTGCGGCATCGCCTGTGGCAACGTTGCCTACCACGATGTCAACGCCCGAAAAGTTTGCCTTGGCTTCCTTGAGTTTCTCAATCACGTATTTGGAATGGCCGTGGGCGGTGTCGATGACGATAGCATCGGCGCCAGCCTGGATGAGCGCTTCCATACGCTGCAACGTGTCGGCCGTTACACCGACGCCAGCTGCTACGCGGAGACGTCCCTTGGAGTCCTTGCATGCCATGGGTTTGTCCTTGGCCTTGGTGATATCCTTATAGGTAATGAGACCTACAAGATGGTTTTCCTTGTCAACTACAGGGAGTTTTTCGATTTTATTTTCCTGAAGAATCTGTGCAGCGGCGAGAAGGTCGGTCTGCGTAGTGGTGGTCACGAGATTCTCGCTGGTCATCACCTGGTCGATGCGCTTGTCGAGGTCGCGTTCGAAACGCAGGTCGCGGTTGGTCACGATGCCGACGAGGTGTTTATCGTCGTCAACGACGGGAATACCGCCGATGTGGTACTCGCCCATGAGATTGAGCGCATCGCGCACGGTCTTGTAACGCTTGATGGTGACGGGGTCGTAAATCATGCCGTTCTCAGCGCGCTTTACGATGGCCACTTGGCGTGCTTGGTCTTCGATGCTCATGTTCTTGTGAATCACACCGATACCGCCTTCACGTGCAATGGCGATGGCCATAGGAGCCTCGGTCACGGTGTCCATTGCGGCAGTGACGAAGGGAATTTGAAGGTCGATGTTACGGGAGAATTTCGTTGCCAAAGAAACGGTACGAGGCAACACTTCAGAATAAGCGGGAACCAAGAGGACGTCGTCAAACGTAAGTCCGTCCATGATGATTTTGTCTGCAATAAAATCAGATGTCATAAATGTCAGGATTTTAATTGCGCACAAAATTACGGCTTTTCCTTTTTTGTGCCAAATGCGCCGTGCGTTTTCTCACAAAAAACTTTGTTAAGAGCGAACGCTGCAAAGTTTGCATCTTCGGTTTCGGCGCCATTTTCGGGCGCGAGCCTAACCTATAGTTACAACACGCGGAACTTGGCGAACTTCACAAGGAGGTTTTTCGTTCCAGCCATATCGAAGGCTACGCAGATCTTCAGGTTTTCGCCCGAACCTTCGCAGCCCTTTATCGTACCCTTGCCGAAACGCTCGTGTTCGATGCGCGTACCTATAGGATAGGGCGAGTTCTCGGAAGAAGCAACAGCAGGGCGGTTCTCCGACGAAGCTTTTGGTGTAACAGACGTACGTTTAAAACCAGAAGGGATGGAAGGAGGCGCAACTCTACGCGGTGTGCGTACCGGTTGGTCGTATCGCGAACCGAAACCGCCATAACCGCCTGCAAGTTCTTCATCACGCATCGTACCCGAATTGCGTCCTTTTTGCCAAGAAGGCGTATAACCGCCTTTGCGGAACTGACTCTCGGAGGGAGCGTCGATATCATCAGCGAAACGGGAATACGTCGGTTTCCGCTGAGGAAGAGCATTAAGAGTTTTGTCCACTTCGCGCTCCACACAGCTGGTATCCACTTCGTCGAGGAACGGACTGGCTTCCGACACATCGAGCGAACCGAAGCGGAAACGGGTTTTTGCGTAGCTCAAAAAGCAATGGCGCTTGGCACGGGTCACCGCCACATAAAACAGGCGACGTTCTTCCTCCATTTCCCTCGGATAGAGTTTGGCATTGGAATTGGGGAACAGTTCGTCTTCCATACCCGTAACGAAGACGGAGTCGAACTCCAGACCTTTGGAGGCATGAATGGTCATCAGCGTGACACGCGGTGTATCGTCGCTGCGCTGGTCGGCATCGGTAAGGAGCGCCACGGTCGGGAGAAAATCGGTGAGATATATGCCCGCATTCTGCGCTTCGGTCTGCTCCTTGACAAAAGAACTGACGGAACCCAAGAATTCATTGACGTTCTCCTGTCGGCTAATGTTTTCAGCCGAGTGGTCGGCGGTTAAGTCTGCGCCTATTCCGCTTTCGCGTACTATGCTCACACACAAATCGTAAGCATTTTCCGTTTGAAGTTTTCCGCGAAATTCTTCTATAAGCGTGCAGAACTTGAAAAGTTTGCTTTTCGTACCCGCATTGACGCCGAGTCCTGTCTCGTCGGGATGGCTTGCCACTTGCCAAAGACTCACGCCTTGCTGCGCAGCAGTCATCTGGATTTTCTTTATCGTAGTGGCGCCTATTCCTCGTGCTGGATAGTTGATAATGCGACGGAAGGCTTCTTCGTCGTGAGGATTGCACACCAGACGAAGATAGGCCATAAGGTCCTTTATTTCCTTTCTTTGGTAGAACGACAGGCCGCCATAAATTCGATACGGAATGGACGCATTGCGGAAAGTCTCTTCAAAGGAGCGGCTTTGAGCATTGGTTCTGTAAAGCAATGCTATCTCATTGTAGTCCACACCGCTGCGATGAAGCTTTATTACGCGCGAAGCGACCTTGGCAGCTTCTTCTTTGTCGGTCATTGCAGAGAAAATCTGCAACTTGTCGCCTTTCTCGCCTGCGGAGAAAACCTTCTTGGGAATCTGCGAACGGTTATGGGCAATGATGCTGTTGGCGGCATCGACAATGTATTGGGTAGAGCGATAGTTGCACTCCAACTTTACTATGCGTGCCGATGGATATCGTTCTTTAAACTGAAGAATGTTGCTGATATCTGCTCCGCGGAAGCCATAGATACTCTGCGCGTCGTCACCGACCACACAGATTCTCGATTCGGGCGTTGTAAGGAGCGAAAGTATCTGATGCTGCGCCTTGTTGGTGTCCTGGTACTCGTCTACAAGGATATACCGAAAACGGTCCATATACTTCTTGCGGACCTCTTCATGGTCGCGGAGGAGCAGGAAGGTGTTCAGCAACAGGTCGTCGAAGTCCATTGCGCCGGCTGCACGGAGGCGCTGCTGGTAGGTGGTGTATATCTTATGCACTTGTCCCAGTCCATCCACCTCGTCACGCCGCATGATGCTCCTGTCGGAAGCGTAGGCTTCGGGCAACATCAAGTGGTTCTTGGCTTCGGAAATGCGGCCCGCCACGACGTTGGGTTTGTACAGTTTGTCGTCGAGTCCCATTTCCTTCACAATGGTCTTGACGAGCGACTTACTGTCGGCGGCATCATATATTGTAAAGTCGGACGGATAACCCGTGCTTTCATGCTCCATACGCAGCAGACGTGCGAAAAGACTATGGAACGTGCCGCTCCACAAGTAGCGGGTATACCCCTCGCCACACAACGCGCTGATACGTTCGTTCATCTCCCGTGCAGCCTTGTTGGTAAACGTCAGAGCAAGAATATTCCACGGCTCAAGCCCGTGCTGAAGCAGATAGGCTATTTTGTAGGTCAACACGCGCGTCTTTCCGGAGCCTGCTCCGGCTATGACGAGCGACGGGCCGTCGCAGTAGGTCACGGCTTCCAGTTGCGATTCGTTCAAATCGCGTTCGAAACATGAGATGTCAGACATACGGAAAGAGTTTTTTGTAGGAAACACGACAGCGGCTATTTGTCTACGCCGCTGCAAAGAGTTTATTTTTGTTGGTCGTGACGCAGTTTCTGTTCATAGAACTGCACCTTGCGGCAGGCTTCGTCGAAATCGTCGGACGTAACGCTATCGGAATGTTGGCGCAGCAAACTGTCCACACGCGAAAGGTTCTGCTTGCTTTCTGCAATGTCGATGGAATCCATCAGCAGGATTGACGCGGTGCGGGCAGTAATGGCGAGATAGCAATCCTTTCGCATCTTGGCCACCACATTGCGGGCTTCTGCTGCATTGCCTTGCGAAAGCAGCGAACGGGCTTGGGCAATACGCCCGGAAGCATCGGCTTCCATGCCGGCACGTTTCTCACTATACCCATTGTCGGCATTCTCCTTACGAGAGCCGAAAAGACTGCATGAAGAGAAGCATAGCATGCACATCACCGAGCTAAGCAAGAGCTTGGTTCTTAGGTTTTTCATCGCGTTTTGGTATAGAATTTCTTTAAAGAAAAAAAAGCAATGTCAACGAACGGAGAATTCAGAAAACGCGTCCGCTAAAGATCTTGTAGAACGTCAGCCACAATATCTTGGCATTGAACCACAGCGAACGGTGTTCGAGATAATACAAGTCGAGTTCAAGGCGGCGCAGCATCTTCTCCATCGTATCGGTATATCCATTATAAATGGTGGCATAGGACGTCACCCCCGGACGAACGGCGTAAAGACGTTCGTAACGTGAATCGTGTTCCATAATCTGACGGATATAGAAAGCACGTTCGGGACGTGGTCCGACAAAAGCCATGTCACCTCGTACCACGTTCCAGAATTGCGGGAATTCATCGATATGATGCTTGCGCAATATGCGGCCTACACGCAGCAAACGCTTGTCGGTGTCGTCGGACTGTGCCAACTGCGGACCGTTTTCCTCCGCATCCACATGCATCGTGCGGAACTTGAGAATATAAAAAGGACGGCCTTTATATCCGATGCGTTCCTGTTTGTAAATTACCGGACCACGGTCTTCACACCAAATTAGCATGGCGCACACCGCCAGCACTGGAGAGAACACTACAAGACACACCAATGCCACGATGCAATCGAGCACACGCGTAATGCCGGCGTCTAGACGCGAGGCAAAAGAAGAACTATGTGTACAGTCGGATGGTAACGTTGACATGGAAGTCCTGGATAACAATATTAATATAAGGAGGGTCGCCCAAGGCTGACCAATGTAAATGCGCAAAATCTCGCACACCAATCATAGAAACGACGCGAGCGTGCAATTATTGTCTTCGCTTATACCGAATCTGCGCCAAGAACAAACAAATTCAGCATTTCGCCGAAGAAATACGATGAAAGCAAGCGCAATAAAAAAGGGAACAACCCAAAGAGTCGTTCCCTCCTGTTTTTTACATTGCGTAAAGCAAACGATTAAGCTTCAGCGGGAGCTTCTGCAGCTTCGCCTTCTGCCGTTTCAGCTTCAGCCGTAGCAGCAGCTTCAGCTTCTGCCTGGGCAGCGGCTGCAGCAGCCTTCTTCTCGGCTACCTTCTCGGCAATCTTTTCGTTTACTTTCTTCTCAGCCTCGAGACGAGCGTCGGCTGCGGCCTTCTTGGCAGCGGCGTTCTTGTCGGCATCGGCAGAAGCCTTAGCGTCCTTCTGCTGCTTCCAAGCGTCGAACTTAGCCTTTGCGGCAGCTTCGTCGAAAGCGCCCTTGCGAACACCACCGTTGAGGTGCTTCATAAGGAGCACACCTTCGTTGGAAAGGATGTTGCGGACGGTATCCGTGGGCTGTGCGCCGTTTTCCACCCAATAGAGGGCACGGTCGAAATTCAAATCTACTGTGGCAGGATTGGTGTTGGGGTTGTAAGTACCAATCTTTTCAGTAAACTTACCATCACGTGGTGCTCTTACGTCAGCGATTACGATGCTGTAGAAGGCGTAGCCCTTACGGCCATGACGCTGCAATCTGATTTTTGTTGCCATTTAATTTATGATTTTAATAGGTTTGAATATGCCATCATCTCGTGATAGCGGCGCAAAAGTACAACTTATTTTCTTTTTGGCAAAGCGCTGCAGCTGCTTTCGGCTGAAATAGTGTATTTTTCGCCGATGCAAACTCAGAATAACTCATTCATACAGGAGAGAAATCTGCAAAATATTAATCGTGACAACTCGAAAGCGAGTTATGATTCAAGTCCAGTTCTTCCATGAAAGTATACCCCGAGATGTGAATCAGTCATTCACAGTGCCTCGATTTTAACACTGAGAATCGCGTAGAAATCGTCAACCGCAATTCCGTTCGCATTTGCGCGATTCTCAGACTGCATATTATTGCAGTTTTTGCCCTCAAATGCGTATATATACATAGTATAGCTGCATAATCTCCCACTTTTAAGGATAAATGGCCCCAAATCTTCGCCAAACAACAACGCTTCCAGGAAAAATTTGCTGCCTTGGAATTTATTTGGGCACGCTTGGAGTTTTTACGGGATGCTTTACCGTTGAATCACAAACCATTTAACACGCGACAAAGCCGCCTGGTTCATTCTATTTCAGGAAGCGCAATTGTCTAAAAATCGTCACGGTTTTAACAATCAGGAAGCAAACGATTAAACGAACGTGGAGCGAACGATGGAAACAAACGATGGTTGCGAGCTCTCCCGAGCTCGCTTGCGCGAACTCAGGCATCATCCGTGTAGAGCGCGAAGTCAGGAGACTTCGCCCCCATCGTTCGCTCCACGTTCGCTCCATCGTTCGGCCCATACATGGCCCCGACAACTAAAAACAAACGCAAATCCCCAACCCCAACAAGCAATACAACAGCCCCTCACAACACCTCCTCCGTACAAAAAGTAAGCGCCTGGCTCAAGCTTTTTGCCAAAATGCCGAAGCACAGCAGCATTTCGTTACCAAAGTGTCAAAAATCACGCATTGCAATTACTTTCTGCAGAAAACAGGACGCAATGAGCATTAAATTGAAAGGAAAATCGTAAATTTGCCACCAAATAACAAAAACCGACCAGGCGCGCGTTTATACACTCCTTATTATAATAGCGGAACCCGCCACGCGTGCCCGACGAACTATCCTATTCAATACAAGGACATTATGCAACCAGGACAAAGGCTTAACCAAGGACTTTACAATGCGGACAACGAGCACGACGCATGCGGCGTGGGTATGATTGTCAACATTCACGGAACAAAGAACCACGAACTCGTGGATTCCGCACTCAAGGTTCTTGAAAACATGAAGCACCGCGGAGCAGAAGGCGCCGACAACAAAACAGGCGACGGCGCGGGCATCATGCTGCAAATCCCACACGAATTCATTCTTCTTCAAGGCATACCCGTACCCGAGAAAGGACGTTACGGTACAGGACTCGTATTTCTCCCCAAAGACGAAAAGACCCAGCAGGACATCCTTCGCATCATGCTCGAAGAGGTGGAACGCGAAGGGTTGCAACTCATGCACGTACGCAGTGTGCCCGTCAATTCCGACATTCTCGGACAGGATGCACGCGCTGCCGAGCCCGACATCAAGCAGGTGTTCATCACCGGCGGTGCTCCCGAAGACCTGGAACGCAAGCTTTATATTATAAGGAAGAAAGTGGAAAACCTTGTTCACGACAAGGACTTCTACATCTGCTCCCTTTCCTCCAAGAACATCGTTTACAAGGGCATGCTCACCTCCACACAGGTGCGCGAATATTTCCCCGACCTCACCCAGCCTTATTTCACCAGCGGACTCGCCGTAGTGCACTCCCGTTTCTCCACCAACACCTTCCCCACTTGGGGACTGGCACAGCCCTTCCGCTTGCTTGCCCACAACGGTGAAATCAACACCATCCGCGGCAACCGCGCCTGGATGGAAGCACGCGAAGCCGTTCTTTCCAACGACAAACTGGGCGACATACGTGAAATACGCCCCATCATTCAGCCCAACATGAGCGACTCCGCTTCGCTCGACAACGTGTTGGAATTCATGGTCATGAGCGGGATGTCGCTTCCCCATGCCATGGCCATGCTCGTGCCCGAAAGTTTCAACGACAAGAATCCCATCAGCGAGGACCTCAAGGCTTTCTACGAATACCACTCCATTCTCATGGAACCCTGGGACGGTCCCGCCGCCCTCCTCTTCAGCGACGGACGCTATGCAGGCGGTATGCTCGACCGTAACGGTCTACGCCCTGCTCGTTACCTCATCACTAAGAACGACATGATGGTGGTAGCCTCCGAGGCTGGCGTCATCAAGTTCGAAGCCTCCGACATCAAGGAGAAGGGACGTCTGCAGCCCGGCAAGATTCTCCTCGTTGACACCCAGGAAGGAAAAATATTCTACGACGGAGAACTCAAGGAGCAGTTGGCAAAGGCCAAGCCCTACCGCCAGTGGCTCTCCACCAACCGCATCGAGCTCGACACGCTCAAGAGCGGACGCAAGGTGGAAAACAGCGTTGACGATTTCAAGAAGAAACTTCTCGTGTTCGGCTTCACCCGCGAAGACATTGAGCGCACAGTTACCCCCATGTGCAACAACGGAAGCGAACCTATCGCCTCCATGGGTAACGACACGCCGCTCGCCGTGCTTTCCGGCAAACCGCAAATTCTCTTCAACTACTTCCGCCAGCAGTTCGCACAGGTGACCAACCCGGCCATCGACCCCATACGTGAAGAACTCGTCATGTCGCTCACCGAATATATCGGTGCCGTCGGCATGAACATCCTCACCCCCAGCGAGAGCCACTGCAAAATGGTGCGCCTCCCCCACCCTGTGCTCAACAACCGCCAGCTCGACATCCTTTGCAACATCCGTTACAAAGGTTTCAACACCGTGAAGCTCCCCATGCTTTTCGAAGTGAAGAAAGGACGTGCAGGACTACAGGAAGCCCTTGCCAACCTTTGCAAGCAGGCCGAGCAGAGCGTCAACGACGGCGTGAACTACATCATCCTCTCCGACCGAGGTGTTGATGACGAACACGCTCCCATACCCTCCCTGCTCGCCGTCAGCGCGGTGCACCACCACCTCATTGCCGTACAAAAGCGCGTGGAAACCGCACTCATTGTGGAAAGCGGTGAAATCAGAGAAGTGATGCACGCAGCACTTCTCCTCGGTTACGGTGCCAGCGCCATCAATCCCTATATGGCTTTCGCCATTCTCGACGACCTCGTAAAGCATGGTGAAATACAGATGAACTACGAGACAGCCGAGAAGAACTACATCAAGGCTATCCGCAAGGGTCTCTACAAAGTAATGTCCAAAATGGGCATCAGCACCATACGTTCCTACCGCGGTGCCAAGATTTTCGAAAGCATCGGTCTCGGCGACGAAATCCTCCAAAGCTATTTCGGCACTCCCCAAAGCACCATCGGCGGTATCGGACTTGAAGAGATTGCCCGCGACTACGCCGAATTCCACCGTCGCGGATTCCACCCCACCGAATACGAACAGGACCAGCACAAGTTGCTGCCCTACGAAGGACTTTTCTCCTACCGCAAGGACGGAGAGAAACACGCATGGAACCCGGAGACCATCTCCACGCTCCAGCTCGCCACTCGTCTTGGCAGCTACAAGAAGTTCAAGGAATTCACCCACCTCGTCGACGAGAAGGAAAGCCCCATCTTCATCCGCGACTTCTTCTCCTTCAAGAAGAACCCCATACCTCTTGAAGAAGTGGAACCCGTAGAAGACATCGTCAAGCATTTCGTAACCGGAGCCATGTCGTTCGGCGCCATCAGCAAGGAAGCCCACGAAGCCCTTGCGCTCGCCATGAACAAACTCGGCACGCGTTCCAACACAGGCGAAGGCGGAGAAGACAGCGACCGTTTCCACGAAACGTTCGACGGCATCTCCCTCTCCAGCAAGACCAAGCAGATTGCCTCGGGACGATTCGGCGTCACCGCCGAATATCTCGTCAACGCAGAAGAAATACAGATTAAAGTGTCGCAGGGTGCCAAGCCCGGCGAAGGCGGTCAGCTCCCCGGCTATAAGGTGAACGAAATCATCGCCAAGACGCGCCACTCCATCCCCGGCATCTCCCTCATCTCTCCCCCGCCCCACCACGACATCTACTCCATCGAGGACCTTGCACAGCTCATATTTGACCTCAAGAATGTCAATCCCCGTGCCCGCGTCAGCGTGAAGCTCGTGGCAGAAAGCGGTGTGGGTACCATTGCCGCAGGTGTAGCCAAGGCCAAAGCCGACCTCATCGTCATTTCCGGTGCTGAAGGCGGTACAGGTGCCTCTCCCGCATCGTCCATGCGCTATGCCGGCATCTCGCCCGAAATCGGTCTTTCCGAAACGCAGCAGACGCTCGTGCTCAACGGCCTTCGCGGCCAGGTACGTCTGCAGACCGACGGCCAGGTGAAAACGGGACACGACATCATCTCCCTCGCCCTCCTCGGCGCAGAAGAGTTCGCCTTCGGTACCACCGTGCTCATCGTGCTCGGTTGCGTGATGATGCGCAAATGCCACACCAACACCTGCCCCGTAGGCGTTGCCACACAAAACCCCGAACTTCGCGAGCACTTCCGCGGCCACTACGAATATGTGGTCAACTACTTCCGCTTCCTGGCAGAAGAAGTGCGCGAATACCTCGCAGAGATGGGTTACCGTCATCTGTCCGACATCGTGGGCCACACGGAACTTATCGAACTGAAGAAAGCGCCCGCAGGCAGCAAGGCTTCTGAACTCGACTTCAGCCGTCTGCTCCACCGCGTGGACAACGCTGCAGCCATCCACAACGTTTGCGACCAGCAGCACGACATCCAGCACGTGAAAGACGTGATGATGATTGAAGGCGCCAAAGATGCCATCGACAACCAGAAAGAAGTGTCGCTCGAATATGCCATCGCCAACACCGACCGTTCCGTTGGTGCCATGCTCTCCGGAGCCGTTGCAGCCAAATACGGACAGGCCGGACTTCCCGAAGAAACCATCAACGTGAAGTTCAAGGGTTCTGCAGGTCAGAGTTTCGGCGCTTTCCTCGCCCACGGCATCAATTTCAAGCTTGAAGGCGAAGCCAACGACTACCTCGGCAAGGCGCTCAGCGGCGGCCGCATCGCCGTCATGCCGCCCGTACGCTCAAACTTCCACGCTGAAGACAACACCATTGCGGGCAACACCCTGCTCTATGGTGCCACCAGCGGTGAAGTTTACATCAACGGTGCCGTCGGCGAACGTTTCGCCGTGCGCAACTCAGGCGCCATCGCCGTCGTGGAAGGCGTGGGCGACCACTGCTGCGAATACATGACAGGCGGCCGCGTAGTGGTGCTCGGTGCCACGGGACGCAACTTTGCCGCCGGTATGAGCGGCGGTGTAGCGTACGTATGGGACAAGAACCACAATTTCGACTACTTCTGCAACATGGAAATGGTGGAACTCACCCTTCTCGAGGATTCCGCTTCAAGAAAGGAACTCCACGAACTCATCCGCCAGCACTACCTCTACACGGGTTCGCAGTTGGCACGCACCATGCTCGACAACTGGAACCGCTACCTCGAAGAATTCATTCAGGTAACCCCCATTGAATACAAGCGAGTGCTCGCAGAAGAGCAAATGCGCAAACTCCAGCAAAAGATTGCCGAAGTACAGCGCGACTACTAATAATATTAAATGGGTGGTTCTATAAAATTCCACCGTTTTATAGAACCACCCATTCAATTTCCCTATCACCCGATTTTGAATATCAGCGGTGGCGCCCTTCCGGTCCACCCACAACACACATAGAAGAATCATGGGAGATCCCAAAGCATTTCTTACCATACCGCGTCAGGAAGCCGGATACCGTCCGGTCCACGAACGCATTGCTGACTTCGGAGAAGTAGAACAGACACTCAACGTCAGCGACCGCCGCCGACAGGCATCGCGCTGCATGGACTGCGGCGTGCCTTTCTGCCATTGGGCCTGTCCGCTCGGCAACAGACAACCCGAATTCCAAGACGCCATCTACCGCGGCAAATGGCGTGAAGCTTATGAAATACTTGCAGCGACCAACGACTTCCCCGAATTCACGGGACGCATCTGCCCCGCCCTCTGCGAGAAGAGTTGTACGCTCAAGCTCACGCTCGACCAACCCGTAACCATACGTGAGGACGAATGTTCCATCATAGAAATGGCATTCCAGGAAGGATACGTACAGCCGGAAACCTTCACACGCAACGCAAAGAGCGTGGCCGTCATAGGTTCCGGTCCTGCCGGACTTGCTGCCGCCAACCAACTCAACCACCGCGGATACGACGTGACGGTTTTTGAGAAGAACGAATATGTGGGCGGTCTGCTGCGCTTCGGCATTCCCAACTTCAAACTCCAAAAGTCCGTGATAGACCGTCGCGTGAAAGTGATGGAAGCCGAAGGCGTGAAATTCAAGGTCAACAGCGAAATAGACCCCAATGCCCTGCCCGAAGGTTTCGACGCATACTGCATCTGCACTGGCACGCCCACCGCTCGCGACCTCAAGATTCCCGGACGCGAAGCCAAAGGCATCCATTTTGCACTAGAACTCCTCAGCCAGCAGAACCGCGTGCTCGCCGGACAAACCTTCGACGACAAGGAGCGCATCACCGCCAAAGGCAAGAAGGTGCTCGTCATCGGCGGTGGCGACACGGGTAGCGACTGCATAGGCACCAGCAACCGTCAGGGTGCCGAAAGTGTCACGCAAATTGAAATCATGCCCAAGCCGCCCGTAGGCCACAACCCCAACACTCCCTGGCCGCAATGGCCCATCGTGCTCAAGACGAGCTCAAGCCACGAAGAGGGATGCGAACGCCGCTGGTGCCTGACGTCAAACAAGTTCATCGTCAACAAAGCGGGCCACGTCACCGGCGTGGAAGTGGAAGAAGTGGAATGGAAGCCCAATCCCGACGGTGGCCGTCCCCTCATGTGCCCCACGGGAAAGAAGGAAATCATTAAGGCCGACCTCGTGCTTCTTGCCATGGGCTTCCTCCGTCCCGAACATCCGAAGTTTGCCGACAACGTATTCCTCGCCGGCGACGCCGCCACAGGAGCTAGTCTCGTAGTGCGTTGCATCGCCTCCGGACGCAAAGCCGCAGAAGACATCGACAAGTTTCTCTCCAACGCGAAAGCATAAGGCAGCCATAGACATATAAATTAGCCGCAGCACACAAAGGTTCACGAAAGGACCTTGCGTGCTGCGGCTTTTGTTATGATAATAAGATACGCCGTTGCTGAATGTGGATTCAGGCCGCTCGCCGCGCTTAATGGAGTTGAACGCGTCGTTTATATTCTGAATTATTTTCTAAGAGTATTCAACCTAAGCGTCAATGCATAAGAAGAGAACAACGAAGAGAAAGCATAGAAAGCCAGAGCTACGGCATTCACAAAGAAACACGTTACTTCCACCCACCGAGGCAGATAAATCTCGTCGCCAATAAGCTTTGAGTCGGCCGCAGCAAAGGAAGCCAAGATATAAATGGCCACGGGCAACAAAAGCAACAGGCGGACAAAGCAAGTGGGAATGGCGCAAAGCAGCAGTGCACTAAAAGCCTTGCCCCAATGTTTGGCATATCCCGAAAGCAACGAATCGCCGTACGACAGGCCGTAAACCACGCGGTAGGCACTCGCTGCCCACTTTCCGCAAGCAGCGTAGCACAAAAGCGGAACGAGCACAAGCGTCAGCCACCATGTATATCGCGAAGCCAGCCAAACCACAAGGGCTGACAAAGCGAAAGTGATTATGTACAGGGGAAGTTGAAGCCAGAAAAGACGCAAAGCCAACGTACGGTCTTCTGTAGCGCAAAGTCTGTTTTCTGCCGTCGGCATCCAGGCTTTGCCCTTGCTATAGGAAAGAAGGAAAGCGGCGGTACGGCCTTTCAACCAATAAAGTCCTAAAACCGACACAATGAATACGACAACGAATATGACAGCTTCCACCAAGTCGGGAACGAGCAGATATTTCGCCACGTCGCGCCCCTGACCGCTTTGCCAAAGGCGCAATGCAGGCAAAGCGTGGTCCATTACATAACCGCGCAAGGTTTCTACTACGAACGCGCCGGAAAGTCCGACCAATGCAAGCAAAGGCCAAAATTGTCGCAACTCCTTATTTATATAGAGCGAAAACATATGCCACGCTGCAGAGATGCAACCCTTCAGCCCGCGTTCCTTATTGAAATGTCCGATTTGTTTCATCTTGATAGATTGTTTAGGGGTATGATAACCGCATGCAAAAGTAGCATTTTCACCACGAACCCCTTTGCTGCGCTATGTAAAATATGTCAACCGTCACACAGACCGATCAACGTGCTGCACCACGAACTTTTCTTCGCATCAACTTCTAAAGAGCAAAACGTCAATACCACAGCCACACAAATACGACACACCATCCGACGTTCTTGCTTAAGCGTCCTGCATATGTCGTATACCTTGACATTCAGCGTGCTAAACTTAGCAGAAGAGTCGCAACCGCTCAGTAAAACTCACATTTTGTCAACAGAAGCAATATTCAAAGAGCAAATTGTAAGCAAAATATTTCCCGCAAAAGCTTTGTGACAAAAGAAATATGATTACCTTTGCATTGCGTTACAAAAGGAGCGAACACAAGAACGTTTTGAAGTCCAAATAGGGAACCGAACTTACACACTGTCGTTCTATGTAGCCATCAACCGACATTTTAGCAAAACCAAAATAAACACCAACACACAACACCGAAACATACCATGTGCGGAATAGTAGCCATATTCAACATTAAAGAGCAGACGGCAGAACTTCGTAAGAAAGCACTCAGCATGAGCAAGAAGATTCGCCACCGCGGACCCGACTGGAACGGAATATACTGCGGGAAGTCTGCCATACTTTGCCACGAACGTCTTTCCATCGTGGATCCGCAAAGCGGAAAACAACCGCTCTTCTCCCCCGACAACAAGCAAGTACTCGCCGTAAACGGCGAAATATATAACCATCAGGACATCCGTGCCCGATATGCAGGCAAATATCCGTTCCAAACGGGTTCCGACTGCGAAGTGCTCCTTGCGCTCTACCGCGACAAGGGCATTGACTTCCTTGAAGACCTCAACGGCATTTTTGCCTTTGCACTCTACGATGAAGAAGCCGACGACTTCCTCATTGCCCGCGACCCCATCGGCGTAATACCTCTCTACATCGGTCACGACGCCGACGGCACAGTCTACTGCGCCAGCGAACTCAAGGCTTTGGAAGGTTACTGCGAAGAGTACGAACCTTTCCTCCCCGGCCACTACTATAAAGGCAGCGAAGGGAAAATGACGCGCTGGTACAAACGCGAATGGGAAAGCTACGACAACGTAAAGG
>CAVCAV010000014.1:0-23513 GCA_963600165.1 Christensenella sp. UBA1685
CAGCAGAAGTTCGAGGCCATCGCCAACAAGAACAACGAGGAACGCGCACGCATCATCGACGAAACGAAGAGCGCCGTGCTTGAAATGCTGAAGAAGACCATCCGTCCGGAATTCCTCAACCGAATTGACGACATCATCATGTTCGAACCGCTGACGCAGCCTCAGATTGAGCAAATTGTCCGCCTGCAGGTCAACGGCATCAGCCGTCTACTTGCCGAACAGGACGTCAAACTTACTGTCGACGACGACGCCATCCGCCTTGTGGCCCGTGCCGGATTCGATCCGGAGTTTGGTGCCCGTCCCGTAAAGCGCGCCCTTCAGCGCCTCTTGCTCAACGACTTGAGCCGCGCCCTCCTCGCCGGAACAGTGGACAAGACGAAGCCCATCCGCGTAAGCGCCAACGGCGAAGCGCTAAGCTTCAGCAACGCACAGTAAACGTTTAGCCCCTAATTGGGCAGTACATCATAAGAGCCGTCGCTCCCCCAAGCGGAAAATCTCCGCAAAAAGGGTGCGACGGCTCTTTTTGTGTGGTAAAAACGGGCGAAACGGGAGAAATCTGTCAGCACAACCGCTGACTTTATGGAAAAATGGCTATATTCGCAACGGAACAAATAACGGCGCTGTGCATTTCAGCCACGCTGTTCACGCCCGACGATTCCGAAAGGCAGCCATACTGCGCCTTTCCGCACCTTGTTAATCCTGTTTTCCCATGATACAACGCATCGTACTATTTCTCAGCATATTCCTTTTCGCCACCGGTCTCGACGCACAAACCATCCGTCAGAAAAGCCGCTACGGAGACGTCGTCTTTTATGTAGACGGCAACACGCTGCGTTCCAAAAGCCGCTACGGCGATGCTGTCTACGTGTTCGACGGCTCGTATGTGCGCAACAAGACGGCCTACGGCACACAGCTCTACCATATCGATGCCCGCAGCATACGTGCCCGCAACGCTTACGGGGCTGTTCTCTACGTGCTGGACGGCAACACGCTGCGCGAACGCAGTTCGTTCGGCGACGCCGTCTACTACATCGACGGCCAGTCTGTCCGCCTGAGGTCGGCTTACGGAGAACAAATCTACTACTTCGACGGCATCACACCCAAGCTTTGGATGCTGGCCTGCCTGCTGCCCTGAGCCGAACATTTCTTTGCATTAAATAGACCTGAATGGGGACGACGTTTCTTTGAAGCGCCGCCCCCATTTTTTCTACATTATCGGGCCAAACATTTTGCGGTATTCGGCAAAAACGGCCTAAAACATTTTGCGGTATTCGGCAAAAGCATTAAACTTGCACTCGTAATCAGCAAGTTACGAACAACATGAACGAACCCCTCATTTTCGAAAGAAAAATATATCAGGAAATGCTCCAATGGAAGCAAGAGCGCAACGGTGAAACCGCACTCTTGATTGAAGGAGCGAGACGTGTTGGCAAATCAACTATCGTTGAGCAGTTTGCCATAAACGAGTACGAGTCCTACATTTTGGTTGACTTCTCCAAAACATCATCAGAAACAAACGCTTTGTTTGAAGACCTTTCAGACCTCGACTATATATTCGTCCGTCTGCAAATCAGCTATGGCGTAAGCCTAAAGGAAAGGAAATCGCTTATCGTGTTCGACGAAATCCAAAACAATCCCAAGGCACGACAAGCCATCAAACACCTGGTAAAAGACCACAGATACGACTACATTGAAACGGGCTCATTGATTTCCATACGCAAAAACGTAAGTAACATCATCATCCCAAGCGAAGAAACGCGCATCAGTATGTATCCGATGGACTACGAAGAATTCAGATGGGCCTTGGGAGACAAAGTTACCGTTCAGCTTCTCCAAAAAGTCTTTGAGGCAAAGCAGCCCATTGGCGATGCCGTTCACCGTAAAATGATGAGAGACTTCAGGTTGTATATGTTGGTTGGCGGTATGCCGCAGGCCGTAGACAAATACATCAAGACGAACGACCTTAGCGCGGTGGACTTGGTAAAACGAGACATCATTGCCCTATATGAAGAAGATTTGAGGAAAATAGACACCACGGGGAAAGCTACAGCATTGTACGACGCCATCCCTTCCCAATTGAGTAAAAACGCCTCAAGATATGTGGTGTCGGCCGTTATTCCCGGCGAAAAGCCAGACAGAATAACCGATACGGTTCAACTTATGGCGGAATCGAGAGTGGCCAACGTGGCCTACCACTCCAACGACCCGAACGTGGGATTGGCACTGACAAAAGATTTGGAGCGTTACAAGATTTACGCGTCAGACACGGGATTGTTCGTCACATTGGCGTTCAATTCAAAGAAATTTACCGACAACATCATTTACCAAAAGTTGTTGAGCGATAAATTGGACGCCAACCTCGGCTATATTTACGAAAACATAGTGGCCCAAATGCTAAAGGCGTCGGGTAAGGATTTGTACTACCACACCATCACGAAGCCCGACGGCAAAGGTTACTACGAAATAGATTTCCTGCAGTCGGACGCTAACAAGGTGAGTCCCATCGAAGTGAAATCGTCCGGTTACAAGAGCCACACTTCTCTTGACCGTTTCGCCGAAAAATATTCGTCACGCATTGCGCACAAATATTTAGTATATACAAAAGACTTGAAAAAAGACGGCGATACGCTCTGCGTACCTGTATACATGGTTCCGTTTCTACCATGAACGAGACAAGGTTCTTCCCTCTCAGTGAAGGAAGAACCTTGTCTCGTTTTTATATAGGCTTTATCAGCCCAAAATTTCTCACTTGAGCAAAGCCCTGACGTGGGCGTCTTCGCCTACAATCCACATGGCGTCGCCACGGAGGATGACGCGGTCGGCAGTGGCTGTGGCAATGTTGCCGTCGGTGTCTTCAAAGCCCACCACCATGCAGTGGTAATGGGAACGGATGCCGCTCTCGCTGAGCGTTTGGCCGATGAAGGGCGAACCTTCGCGGATAAGGAGGCGGCGCAACTGGAGGCGGCGCGAAGCCTCAACGACGTCGGTGCGGAGTTCGCTCTGCATACGGGCGGAGAAGGCTTCCATGCTCTCGTCGCTGCCGATCACTTCAAGCGTGTCGGAAGGGAAAAGCACCGTTTCGCCGTCGGGAATGTTGATGCGGTGCTCGCCGCGCACCACGGCGGCTATCATTACGCCGTCGGAGTGGCCGAAAGCCAATTCGCTGAGTTTGTGTCCCGCCCACGACGAGTTTTCGGGCACTTCAAGTTCGGCCAAGTGTACGTTGCGACTCGTAAGGCGTCCGGCATAGGCAGGTTCGCCGCCCGACTCCTGACGGGCTTTCACTTCGCGCGAACGCAGATTCTGGAGGAACGTGCGTTCGAGTTTGATGCTCGTCCACTTCACTGCACGCGAGGCAAGCATGACGGCAACGGCCAAAGCGGCAGCGAGCACGTGCCAAAGCCACCAGAAGGGGGAGAGGAAGTCGAGGATGTAGTAGACAATGGCGGCAGCCACCACATAGCGCACGCAGAACGTCAGCCAAAGTCCCATGCGGTTCGCCTTGCCGCGGCGACGGAGCGTTTTCCACTCTTCCGAACGGTTCTTGCGCATGACGATGGCACGGAGAAAGGGTGCTGCAGCGAGCAGCGTGAGTATGCCGCACACCACATTGCCAATCCAGTGGCCGAAGGTAGCACGCGAGAGGGGGAGCAGAAGGGCAAAGGAAAGGAGGATGACGGCCACGCTCAGCGTGAGGTAGGCTCCCATCTGCGTAGCCAAAGCACGTAGCAGACTTTTCCAGAGATTTCGGGTAGAACCGCTTTCGGCATTGCTGCGGTTGTGGGCCGTTGCCGCGCCCTCGGCATGGTCTATGCGGCGCAACACGGGAGCGGGCACCACGCGTTCGAGCACGAGATAGGCGGGCCGTGCGGCGCGTATCATATAAGGGGTGAGGAACGTGGTGATGATGCTCACTGCCACTACCACGGGATAGAGGAAGTCGCTCGTGACATGAAGGGAAACGCCCATGGAGGCAATGATAAAGGCAAACTCGCCAATCTGCGCCAAGGAGAATCCGCCTTGGATGGCCGTGCTGAGCGACTGTCCTGAAATAATGAAGCTGGCGGTGCCGAAGACGGCCTGACCTACGATGATGGCTACGCAGATTACCAGGATGGGCAACCAGTACTGCACAAGGATGGCGGGGTCGACGAGCATGCCGACGGACACGAAGAAGATGGCGCCGAAGAGGTCCTTCACGGGCGACACCACGCGTTCTATGCTTTCGGCCTGAACGGTTTCGGCCAAAATGCTGCCCATCATGAAGGCGCCGAAGGCGGAACTGTAGCCGGCTTTCGTGGCGCACACCACGAGCAGGAAGCACAGGCCGATGCTTACGATGAGGAGTGTTTCGCGGTTCATCCACCGCTGCACCTTTTTAAGGAACAGGGGTACGACGTAAACGCCTACCACAAAGCAGAGGATGAGGAAGAAGGCCAGTTGCAGCAAGCTGGCCACGAGTGCACCGCCTTCGAATTTGCGGCTGGCGGCGAGGGCGGAGAGCACCACCATGAGCAAGATGCCGAGGATATCTTCCAAGATGAGAACGGAGAGCACTTCGCCGGCAAATTTCTGCTGACGGATGCCGAGGTCGTCAAAGGCTTTGTAGATGATGGTGGTGCTGGACATGGCGAGCATGCCGCCGAGGAACAGACTGTTCATGTTCGACCACCCGAAGAGATGGCCCACGCCGGTGCCCACACTGATCATGCAGAACATCACGCAACAGGCGGCAATGACGGGGCCGATGCCCATCTTCACAATTTTCTTGAAAGAAAACTCAAGGCCGAGGGTGAACATGAGGAAGATGACGCCGATGTCGGCCCAGGTCTGTATGCTGCTCATGTCGGTGACGGAGGGGGTGTAGGCCATGTGCGGACCGGCAAGGAAGCCTGCCACGATGTAGCCGAGCACGAGGGGCTGCTTGAGCCGTTTGAAAAGCAGCGTCACCACACCGGCAAGTATCAGTATGAGCGCAAGGTCGGAGATGAGACTTTCCATAGGATTCGGTTTTTGGGAATTTGGGAACTATACTATGTTCAAAAAAACGAGTTGCACAACTGTTGCGTGCGAGAGCGGCCTGAAAGGCCAGCACAACATAGCCCAGGGCAAGCGAAGCGACACCCTGGGTTAAACGGGCACACTACCTCCGCGGCCTGTAAGGCCACCACATGCGCGAAGAGAAATGCTCATGCGGTTGATGTGGTGGGCCTCCAGCCCGCAACATTACCGCCCACATATACCCAGGCCGCGTCACTACGTTCCGTGACCTGGGCTATGTTGTGGTGGCCTTTCAGGCCGCTCGCCGCACAAATTTCTCTGCAAAAAACTGCGCAATTTCTTTTTGTTATGCTACGTAAGAGAAAAGGACGCGCGGGTTTTGTTTTACCGCGTGTCCTTTGCATTAGTATCGGGTCTGAAGGCAGCGCCTTATCGGCGTGCCGTGAGTTCAATGATTTTCACCACAAGTTCAGAGGCTTTCTCGAGGGAAGGAATGGGAAGGAACTCGTGGGGACCATGGAAGTTGAGTCCGCCGGCGAAGATGTTGGGGCAAGGAAGTCCCATGAACGAGAGCTGTGCGCCGTCCGTTCCGCCACGGATGGCGCGAACGCGGGAAGGAATGCCGCACTCCTTCATGGCGTCGAGCACAATGTCCACCACATGAGGCACGGGTTCGATTTGCTGGCGCATGTTGTAGTACTGGTCGGCAATGGTGGCGGTGACGACACCTTCACCGTAACGAAGGTTCATCCATTCGGCAGCTTTCTCCACGAGTGCCTTGCGCTCCTCGAAGCGAGTGCGGCAGTGGTCGCGGATGATGTAGGAGAGCGAAGCGTGCTCCACGTTGCCTTCCATGCCGAGGAGGTGGAAGAAGCCTTCAAACTCTACGGTCTGCTCGGGCGTTTCGGTGGCGGGAAGAAGCGAGGCGAACTCGCAAGCTACGCGTGCGGCATTGATCATTTTGCCCTTGGCATAGCCCGGGTGCACGCTCACGCCTTTCACTTCAATCTTGGCGGAAGCGGCGTTGAAGTTCTCGTACTCCAGTTCGCCGAGTTCGCCGCCGTCCATGGTGTAGGCCCAGTCGCAGGCAAACTTCTTCACGTCGAACTTGTGGGCGCCGAGACCGATTTCCTCGTCGGGATTGAAACCTACGCGCACCTTTCCGTGTTTCACTTCGGGGTGTGCAAGGAGGTATACCATGGCCTGTACTATTTCGGCAATGCCGGCTTTGTCGTCGGCACCGAGGAGGGTGTGGCCGTCGGTAACGATGATGTCTTCGCCTACGTGGTCGAGGAGTTCGGGAAATTTCTTGGGAGAGGTGACGAGTCCGTCCTTTTCGTCGAGCACGATGTCGCCGCCGTCGTAGTTTTTCACGATGCGGGGTTTGATGTCTGCGCCTGAGCAGTCGGGGCTGGTGTCCATATGGGAAATGAAACCGATGGTGGGCACTTCCTTGTCGGTGTTGGCAGGAAGGGTGGCATAGACGTAGCCGTTGTCGTCCATTTCCACTTCGGTCAGGCCGATAGTTTCAAGTTCTTCCTTGAGGTATTCGGCGAGTTTGAGCTGTTTGTCGGTGCTGGGGGTTTTGCCGGCATCTTCGGCCGACTGCGTATCGAAACTTACGTACTTGAGAAATCTTTCTACGATGTCCATTGCTTTGTATTGTTTGTAGTTTCTGCAAACTTACGCATTTCTTTTTAGTTTGGGAGGCTTTGGGCAGCGTTTTGAGGTGTTGTTGGGACATTATATATATACGCGCAAGCGAAGTCAGGAGACTTCGCCCCCATCGTTCGCCCCCATAGAGGGGATTTTTCAATTTTCCTTTTGCTCTTCTCTCGCCTTGCACACTTTTGCTGCGCCAAAGTAGGCTGCGGCTCGGAAGAGCAAAAAAGGAAAATTTGATATTTTCCTTTTGCTCTTCTCTCGCCTTGCACACTTTTGCTGCGCCAAAGTAGGCTGCGGCTCGGAAGAGCAAAAAAGGAAAATTTGATATTTTCCTTTTGCTCTTCTCTCGCCTTGCACTACTTTTGTACCAAAATCAAGAAAAACAAAACTATTGTGAATAAAAAAAGAAAGACTTACGGAGCAAATCCCGGAAGTGCGCCCCATGCGGGGACGGCACGCGCCGCTTCGCGTCCTGCCGGCACGAAAAAGGCTTTCGGCATGCTGCGCACAGGCACGGCCAAGTGGCTGACGTATGCCTTGGGATTTCTGCTCGTCTACGCATTCTTCACCCTCGTCTACGGCGACGTCATCGAGCGCGCCGAGCAGGACATGTACATCTCTTCGGCGCCCGAATCGCTGATTTATTTGCTCACGCAGCCCATGGGCCATCTGTTCTACGCCGCCCGGTGGGTGATGCTCCTTTGCAAATGGGCAGCGCTGGGCGGAGCCTTCCTCGCACTCGTCATGACGCTTACCGCCGCTCTCGTGGACTACGCCTTCTGTCTGCCGCGCAAGCTTCGCGGCCTGGGCTTTATCGTACCCGTGGCTGAAATGGCATGGATGGTTTGGCGCGGCACGAATCTCTACTACAAAAACGAGCCGTCCATGGTGGTGCTCGTGCCGCTTACGGCATTGGCCGCCGCACTCGTTCTCGCCTTGCTCGTGGCGCTTGTGCGCCGCTTTGCCAAGGGAGAGAAGAAGCCCGCTCCCGAAAAGGTGCGTCCTTGGGGTGCGCTCATCATGGTGCTTGCACTCGTGGGCACCGGGGTGGCCACGCGGAAAATCAACGAGAACGTGATTCTCACCGCCCGCTTCCAGAACCTCGCCGCCGTGCAGGACTGGGACACCATCATTGAAGAAGCGCAGAAAGCCAAGCGCCCCACGCGTGCCGTAGCGGCTTACTACGCCATTGCCCTTGAGGAAACGGACCAACTGCTCGACCACATCTTCGACATCCCCTTCGACTTCCCCAAACTCCACCTCGACCGCTTCGACGGCAACGAGGAGTACGGACTCTTCATGAGCGACTGCAACTACCACGCCGGTCTGCTCAACGCGGGTTACCGCACGGCCATGGACTACGTCGTGGTGGCCGGACCGCGCCTCTTCTCCTACAAACGCATGGCGGTATGTGCGTTGGCCAACGGCGAGATAGAACTTTGCCGCAAGTATCTGGCCCTCATCAAGCAGATGCCTTTCGAAGACGACTTCGTGGCACGCTATGAGGCGCTGGCCGACAAGCCCGAAAAGATTACCGACGACGCGGAAATCAAGCACGTGCTCTCGCTCTACCCCCAGGAGGACCACTACGAGCAGAACTACATGCCGCCCGCATTCCTCGGCTACAACGTGGGCCTCAGCCGCGGTTCGGACAATACGCTCGTCACCTCCGCCACCGCCTGTCTCTACTCGAAGGACCTGCGCGCCTTCATGATTCGTGCACAGATAATGAAACAAAAGGGCATGCGCTTCACCGAAGCCATGCAGCAGGCCGTGGCCATTTTTGCGCTGAACAACCCCGACGCGCTCAAGATGTTCCCCGAAGTGGGACAGTTCGTGCCCGACCAGCTGCGCTCGTTCCTGCTCGATGCCAAACCCTACATCGACGACCGCGAAGCGCTCCGCCGCGAACTCAAAGCCACATGGCTCGGCACGTATTTCTATTATTACTACACGGAGAACAACGATCCCAGCCAGACCGTCAAGAGCTACGACAGCGAGCAGAAAGACAGCAAGGCGGGCGTCAACTAACGCTGCTTTGCAAGTGCACAGTTATATCTCCAAAGATTTTTTTGTGAAATGAAACATACCATTCTCATACTTTCCCTCTCGCTCCTCGCGCTCTTCAGCGCCTGCTCGTCGGCCCCCGAAGCCGTTGTGCCCGCACAGAGCACCGCCGTGAGCGAGACGGCAAAAATCTATCCCGACTACCGCGACATCATCGTGCCGCCCAACATTGCCCCGCTCAACATTGAAGTGAAGTCGACGGGCGATGCCTTCGTAGGCCACATTGCTGGCGGCGGGAAAGAAGCCGTTGCCGCTGCCGGCAAGGACGGCAAACTGGAGTTCGACTCCATCCAGTGGCGCGACATGCTCGCTGCCGCCAAAGGCAAGCAACTTGAAGTGACGCTCTACGCCGAGCGCGAAGGGGCGTGGGTGAAGTTTCCGTCCTACAAGATTGACGTGGCCACCGACTCCATAGACCGCTACCTCTCCTACCGTCTCATTGAGCCTTCCTACGAGCTCTACCGCCAGGTGGGCCTCTACCAGCGCGACCTCGAAACGTTCAACGTGCAGACCATCTACGAAAACAACCGCACCTTCGAACCCGACGACAACCACTGCGTGAACTGCCACAACTACCGCAACTACAGCACGCGCCACATGCTTTTCCACGTGCGTGCGAAACACGGCGGCACCGTTGTGGTGCAGGACGGCAAGGCCGAGAAGGTGAACATGAAGTGCGACTCCATCCTCTCGGGCTGCACCTACCCCGCCTGGCACCCCAACCACAACTGGGTGGCTTTCTCCTCCAACATGACGGGCCAGACGTTCCACATCCGCAACCACCAGAAGATTGAAGTGATTGACTTCGGTTCCGACCTCGTGCTCTACGATGCCGACAACCACACGCTTTCCAACATTCTGAAGACCGACACCGACCTCGAGACCTTCCCCTGCTGGAGTCCCGACGGCAAGAAGCTCTTCTACTGCGTGGCCCACATCCCCGAGTTCACCGGCAAGACCAACGAAGAGCGCCAGGACATCATCCCGAAGATTGCCGACCACGTGCGCTACAACCTCATGTCCATTTCGTTTGACGAACAGACGCGCAAGTTCTCCGCTCCCATGCTGGAATACTATGCCGAGGGCGACAGCACCAGCGTGGCCGTGCCCCGCGTGAGCCCCGACGGCCGCTACGTGCTCTTCACGCTTGCCGACTACGGCCAGTTCCACATCTGGCACAAGACGTCCGACCTTTACGTGAAGGACCTTCAGACGGGCAACGTCTATCCGCTCACGGAGACGAACAGTCCCGACGCCGACTCTTACCACACATGGAGCAGCAACGGCCGCTGGATAGTGTTCGTGTCGCGCCGCGACGACGGTTCGTATTCGCGTCCATACATTGCCTACTTCGACCGCAACGGAAAAGGCCACAAGGCTTTTGCCCTTCCGCAGGAAGACCCCGAGTACAGCATTCTGCTCAACAAGAGCTACAACGTGCCGGAACTCACCCGCGACGCCGTGCCTCTCTCTGCCGAAGAGATGAAGAAATGTGTCTACGACGATGCCAAGGCGGTGAACGTCACCTACCGCAAATAAAACATACTCTTTGATTCGTTCCCTGACGGAGCCATGCTGCACAGCGTTGTGCAGCATGGCTCCGTTTTTTGGTGCGTAGCGTATGGGGGCGAAGTCTCCTTACTTCGCGCTCTACACGGCTTCACCCTCTATGGAGGCGACGATTGAAACGTCGCGTTCTTCACAAACAAACTGCAAGGCTTGACGCTAAGTTTCCAAGCCTTGAAACAAAAATTCCAAGGCTTGAAATTTAAATTTCAAGGCTTGGAATTTTTGTTTCAAAACGGGGAATTCATTTTGAAACCACACCTCACTGATATTCAACGGGTTAGTATTCTTTGTTTATTTTGGAAGAATTTTAGGGCGAAAGCACCGCTCGCAGGGGCATAATTTTCGTGTAGAGCGCGACGTTGCAAACGTCGCCTCCGTAGAACGTGGAAACGCCGCATACGCGAAGTTAGTATACTTTGCGCTCTACACGGCATGCGCCCGCTATGGAGGCGACGTTTGAAACGTCGCGTTCTACACGGCTATACAAATACTCGAGACTCGCTCAAGCGAAGTCAGGAGACTTCGTCCCCATACGCTTTCGCCCCCATAGAGGAAAAGCCCGCCGCACTTTTTGCTATTCATTTTATACACATTGACTATCAACCACTTACACTTGCCTGCAACAAAACATACACACTTTTGAAACATCCGATACACCTTTACGGCGCGCCTTTTTGATGAAGCCGCGAAATAAATGTTGCTACTTTGCAGCCGTTGCAAGCAGCCATTTGCCAAGTGCTCTTTACAAATGCCTAAACCGCACGTCCATGAAAAAAGCCCTGAAAAACGTCTTGCTGCAACACCCCGCAAATCTTCATCAACCAATTACCCGGTAAAGCCCGACACACTGTTTCGGACTTCTACTAACCAAAAAATCATCGCAGATATGAGTAAAGCCAAATCCACAGGAAAAGGCTCCTCGCTGAGTCCTTGTCTATGCAAAGCGGCATTCACGTCCATGCTGCTCTTCCCCACCCTTGCGCTTACGCTCCCGCAAACTGCCTTCGCACAGGCTCCCGCAGCCCGCGAACAGCAACAGATGCAAACCATCAGCGGCACCGTGCTTTCCGAAACCGACCACGAACCGCTCATGGGCGCCTCCGTAGTGGTTGTAGGCCGCAAAGCCATGGCGCTTACCGACGCCGACGGCAAGTTTACCCTCAAAGCCCGCGTGGGCGAAACCATTAAAGTCAACTACATCGGCTTTGCTCCGCAGCAGATAAAAGCCACCGCCGAACCCATGCAGATTTCCCTCAAAGAAGAGGGCAACTCGCTCGGCCAGGTAGTGGTCATCGGCTACGGTGTGCAGAAAAAGAAACTCGTCACCGGTGCCACCACACAGATCAAAGGCACCGACATTGCCCAGCGCAACACCGGCAACGCCCTTCAGGCCATGCAGGGCCAGACGCCGGGCGTGAACATCATCTCCTCCAGCGGCCAGCCCGGATCGGACATGAAAGTCATCATCCGCGGCCAAGGCTCCAACAGCAACAACACGCCGCTCTACGTGATTGACGGCGTGCCCGGCGGCGACATTTCCACCGTCAACCCCTCCGACATCGAAACCCTCGACATTCTCAAGGATGCCGCCTCTGCCGCCATCTACGGTGCACAGGCTGCCAACGGCGTGGTCATCATCACCACCAAGAGCGGCAAGGAAGGCCGCACGCAGATTACCTTCGACGCCTACCACGGCTGGCAGTCCGCCGCCAAGAAGGTGAAGATGCTCAACGCCAAGCAGTACATGGAACTCATGGACGAGCAGAACGTCAACTCCGGCGGACAGCCCTACGACTGGTCTGGCATTGCCAGCATTCACGATGCCTCCGGCAACATTTACGACACCAACTGGATGGACCTCATGTTCAAGAAGAACGTGCCCGTGCAAAACTACGTGTTCGGCATCAACGGCGGTTCGAAGAACACTTCCTACGCCGTCTCCCTCGGCTACTTCAGCCAGGAAGGCATTGTGGGCGGCAAGCGGTCGTCCAACTACGAGCGCTACAACTTCCGCGGCAACTTCGAGCAGAAGTTCTACGGCGACATCCTGAAGTTCGGCGAAAACGTGTCGATGGCCTACACCCGCAACCGCGGCATCGGCGAGGGCAACATGTACAACAACAAGCTGCGTCCCGCTTTCGCCACCTCGCCGCTCCAGCCCCTTTATCTCCAGAGCGACGGCCGCGACGACCTCAACAACGGCTACTCCTACTCGCAGTCGGGCGACTGGTATGCCTACGACGGCAACCCCATTGCCAACCTCTACCGCGGCAACAACCTCACCGACCGCCAGAACTGGATGGCCAACGTCTACGTGGAACTCCAGCCCGTGAAGAACCTCCGCTTCAAGTCGATGCTCGGATTCAACAACAATGCCAGCGCCTACCGCCAGTATTCGCCCGAGTACGTCTCCACCTCGCAGGACCAGAACACGAAGGGCCCCGAAGTGCTGCAGAACCAGTATAAAGGCTGGACGCTCACCTGGACCAACACCGTGGCCTACAACTGGAAGGCCCGCAAGAACGACTACAACGCCATGCTCGGTATGGAAGCCGAGCGCCAGGAAGGCGACAACCTTGCCGCTCAGAACACCCTCCTTTCTCTTTACAACAACTGGTCCACCGCCTACCTCAGCAACGACCGCAACGGCCACACCGGCACCAACGTGCTCGGCTATCCTGCCGAGCAGTACCGCCGCGCCTCCTACTTCGGCCGCTTCGGCTGGAGCTACGACGACCGCTACATGCTCAACGCCACGCTGCGTTGCGACGGTTCGTCGCGCTTCGCCAAGTCGCACCGCTGGGGCTGGTTCCCCTCCGTATCGGCAGGTTGGGTAGTGACGGGCGAAAAGTTCATGGAGTCCGTTCAGGACTGGCTCGACTTCCTCAAGCTCCGCATCAGCTGGGGCCAGGTGGGCAACAACAACATCGACCCGTTCCTCTATGCCGCCACCGTATCGCTCAGCGGTTCGGGCTACAACTTCGGCACGGGCAAAGGTTCTACGAAGAACAGCAACGGCGCCTACTCCAACCGTCTCGGCAACGAAAACCTGAAGTGGGAAACGTCCGAGCAGACCGACTTCGGTATCGACGCCCGCTTCTTCCGCGGTCGCCTCAACTTCACCTTCGACTGGTACAACAAGAAGACGAAGGACTGGATTGTGCAGGCTCCCGTTCTCGCCACCGCAGGTGCCGACGCACCTTACATCAATGGCGGCAACGTGACGAACAAGGGTGTGGAACTCTCCCTCACCTGGCGCGACCACATCAACGACGACTTCTCCTACAACGTGGGCGCCAACTTCTCCGTCAACCACAACGAGGTGAACAGCATTCCCACCGAGGGCGGCATCATCCACGGCTACGGCTACGGCTCCACGAACGCCAACATCATGTTCAACAACCAGCCCGAATTCTTCCGTTGCCAAAACGGCCACGCCATGGGCTGGGGCTACCGCACCGCCGGCATTTTCCAAAACCAAAAGCAGATTGACGACTGGGTTGCCGCCGGCAACGGCGTGCTGCCCAACACGGCTCCGGGCGACATCATCGTAGTGGACACGAACCACGACGGAACCATCGACGACAACGACAAGCAGGACCTCGGCAACGGCATACCCAAGTTCAACTTCGGCCTCAACCTTGGTTTCTCCTACAAGCACTTCGACTTCTCCGCTCTGCTTTCCGGTGCTGCCGGATTCAAGATTGCCAACGGCGGCTACCGCAACTGGGGCAACAGCTACAAGAGCAACTACACCACCACCTACCTTGGCCGCTGGCACGGCGAAGGCACGTCCAACACGCTGCCGCGCCTTACCAACGACGACAAGAACTGGACCAACTTCTCCGACATTTATCTGCAGAACGGCAACTATCTGCGTATAGCCAACATCACCGTAGGTTACGACTTCGCACCCCTCATTTCGTGGAAAGGCATCAGCCAGGCCCGTCTCTACTTCCAGGTACAGAACCTCTACACCTTCACCTCCTACGACGGCATGGACCCCGAAGTGGGCTACGGCGAAAAAGCTTGGATGAGCGGTGTCGACACGGGTTGCTACCCCCACGCCCGCACGTTCCTCTTCGGTGTGAATCTCAAGTTCTGACCCATTTCCCCAACCTCTTACCACTACCACAATGAAACCCCTCTATACCCAATGGCTCTGCGCCGGCATGCTTTTCAGTGCCGCGCTGGCCGCGCCGCTTCTCACGTCGTGTACGAACGACTACCTCGACACCACCTCGAAGACGGCACTCAACTCCACCTCTTTCTACAAGACTTCCGAACAGGCCGACTATGCCCTCATCGGTTGCTACGACCAGTACCAGCGCACCGTGTCGGACGGTTACGCCCCCACCCTCTACCAGGCAGCCGAAACCATGAGCGACGACTGCTACGGCGGCGGCGGACCCGACGACCGCGACAACCGCATTCTCGACCGCATGGACCAGAGCATCAACACGGCCCAAGGCGACCTCTTCAGCGGCATTTGGGGCGACTACTACAAAGCCGTCTACAACTGCAACCTGCTCATCAACTCGCTCAACGGCATCAGCTGGGCGAAGGCCGCCGACCGCACGGCCATTGAAGGACAGGTACGCTCGCTGCGTGCACTCGCCTACTTCGACCTCGTACGCATGTTTGAAAACGTGCCGCTCCTCACCACCGCCAGCCGCGACAAGGTGCCGCAGGCCGACCCCGACAGCGTGTATGCCCTCATCGTGCGCGACCTCCGTTTCGCCGCCGACAACATGCCCGCCGACCTTTACAAGGACAAGAACAACTCGCTCGGCCGCATCACCAAGTATTCCGCCGCTGCCATGCTGGCTCGCGTCTATCTCTTCTACGACGGAGTGTACAACAACAACGAAGGCAAGACCATGCCCGGCGGACTGACCAAGGCCCAGGCGCTACAGTACTGCGAGGACGTGATCAGTTCGGGCAACTATTCGCTCGAGTCCAACT
Organism: Christensenella sp. UBA1685; assembly: GCA_963600165.1. Classification (GTDB taxonomy): domain Bacteria; phylum Bacteroidota; class Bacteroidia; order Bacteroidales; family Bacteroidaceae; genus Alloprevotella. The sequence continues at coordinate 15,268 of CAVCAV010000014.1, forward strand.
TCGCCAACCTTTGGCCCGGCGCCTCCACTGAGGCCACGAAGCTTGAGGAAGGCCGCAAGTCAACCTACAAGGAAGCGAGCGACGAGATTGTGTGGGTTGTGAAGTTCAACAACGACCAGAACTGGAGCAACGGCAACGCCAACGGCAACCGCTTCATCGTGAACTTCGGCATGCGCAACCTCAACAAATACGCCCCCTACGGCATGGGTTGGGGTGCCTGTCCCATCACGGAAGCCGCCCACGACATCTTCGATGCCGACGACTCGCGCCTTGACGCCACCATCATCGACTGCCGCAAACTTTCCGACGGCAACGGCAACACGGCCTACAGCGAGCAGGCCAACTCCGACTGCGTGGACTACACGGGTTACCTCAACAAGAAGTACTGTCCGCTCATCTTCACCGACGGCACGTCCATTCCGGCTTCGGAGACCGACGTCACGGGCGGCAACTTCATGACCTCGCAGGACCAGAACTGGATTCTCCTCCGCTACTCCGACGTACTCCTCATGGCCGCCGAGCTGGGCAGCAGCAATGCGCTCAACTACGTGAACCAGGTGCGCGAACGCGCTTACGGCGACTCGAGCCACGACCTCAGCGCCGCTCCCACGCGTGAACAGATTTGGGAGGAGCGTCGCAAGGAGTTCATGTGCGAAGGCGTCCGCTACTTCGACCTTCGCCGTCAGGGTCTCGACGCTTTCGTGAAAGCCGAAATGGAGCAGGCCAACGTGAACGGCAAGCCCGCCGAGGTCTACTACAACAAGGAGTTGACCACCATTGCCTCCTCGTTCGTGGAAAGCAACATTCGCAGCAAGCGCGGCTTCTTCCAGATTCCGAAAGCCGAAATCAACCTCTCCGGCGGCGTCTACAAGCAGAACGCGGGGTGGTGAGCGTCTTGCTCCAATCCATCTCATATAACCACTTAGTCATGCGGAAGTTTGTGCACAACACCTTACGTTTCGTAACTTTGTCCTGAACGAAGCGCACGGCGGTACTTCACCGTCCGCCGTGCTCCTTCGCAAAGCAAAAAGGAAACACATTCTCCATTTCGTTTACCCAAGGATAAAGTCCATGAAAACCCTCGTACACACCACCTCCTCCGCATGCCGAAGAGCACATGCCGCCTACGGCAAATGCCTCGCCGCGAGCCGCAAGTTTGCACTCGTTGCCCTCTCCTTCGTATGCCTGCTTGCCAAAGCCGACCGAACGGAGTTTTGGCACTTGCAGACGTCCGACGGACTGGCCGACGGCCACGTAAGCTGCATCTGCCGCGACCGCAGCGGCTACCTGTGGTTCGGCACCATTGCCGGCCTCAGCCGTTTCGACGGTTACCGCATCCGCAATTTCTACTTCAGTGCCACGGACACCACCTCCGTCATCAGCAACCAGATAAACCGCGTGTTTGAAGCCGACGGCCTCCTTTGGGTGGAGACCAACGTGGGCTACTGCCTCTACGACCCGCGCACAGAACGCTTCGACCGCCACATGGAGAGCTGGATGAGCCGCCACGGCATGAAGGGCCGTCCCGACCTCGTCTATGCCGACCGCCAGGGCAACCTCTGGATTGTGGTCAACCGCCACGGTTGTTACTTCTACTCTCCCGCCACCGGCCAGCACCACCTCTTCCCCATGGACGGAAAGCCGGGAAGCATTCCCGCCACCACCGTGACGGACATTGCCGAAAGGGGATGCGCCATCGTTCTCACCTACGACGACGGCTCGATGGCACGCCTCGACGGCGCACACCACCGCGTGTGCTGGACCTCACAGAGTTTGCGGAGGCTTTGCCGCGGAGAGTTTCAAAAGTTCACCACCTTCATCGACTCGCACTGCAACTACTGGGTGCTCGGACCGAAACACACCTACGTCTATTCGCAACGCAAACGCCGGTGGTACACCTCCGTTTCCGACTTTCTCCGCACTGTGGGCTACGCCGACGCACCCCGCATGCTGCTGAAGGACGTGAAGGAAAATGCCGACGGCGAACTCTGGCTCGCCACCGAGCACGACGGACTCTACATTGCCTCGCCCGGCACGAAGCAGCTGCGCCACCTCGCCAAGGACGACACGCAGCCCAACGGACTGCCCGACCACACCATAAGAAGCATCTGCTTCGACCCCTCCGACGGCGTGTGGCTCGGCACGTACCAAAACGGCGTGGCCTACACCAACAAAGCGTTCTCGCGCTACCCTACCGTTCCCCTCGGCGACGTGTGCACAATCGTTGAAGACGCTTCGGGCCGCTACTGGTGCGGAACGAACGACAACGGCATATGTTGCTACACGCCCTCTACAGGCGAACAGAAGCGCTACGGCCGTGCCCAGACGGGGCTCACCTCCGACGTAGTGGTCAGCAGTCTGCGTGCCTCGGACGGTTCGCTCTGGTTCGGCTCGTTCAACGGCGGACTGACGCACTACATCAACGGCCGCTTCAAAGCTTACCACACGGCCGACGGTCTGGCCAACGAAAGCGTGTGGTCCATAGCCGAAACCCACGACGGCCGTATTGCCTTGGGCACCCTGGGCGGCGGCGTGCAAATACTCACGCCCCAAAGCGGGCAATTCGTCACTTACAACACCCATACATCTCCGATTCCCTCGGACTACATCTCAAGCCTGTCCTTCGATGCAGCGGACCGGCTCGTTATAGGCCACTCCCTCGGAGTGAGCATCTACGACTTCCGCACCCGAAAGTGCAGCAACCTGCAGCAAACGCGCCACGGAAAACCGTTTTCCAACTCCAACTGCAACCAAGTGTTTACCGACAGCCGCGGACTCATCTGGGCAGCCAATGCCAGCGGACTCGACATCTACGACCCGCAGACCGACAGCCTCTACACGCTCCACGGCACCATGCGCCTGGCCTGCGCCATCGGCGAGGACCGCCGCGGCACCATGTGGGTGAGCCACGCCTCGGGACGCATTTCCCGCATCACCCTCTCGGGCAACCGCCGCCAACTGAAGTTCGACGTAGTCAGCTTCGACCGGCTCGACGGTCTGCAGACCGACTTCAACTACCGCAGCATCATGGCCGACAACAAGGGCCGCATGGTGTTTGGCGGACAAAAGGGCATCAACATCGTGCCCACCGAAATTCCCTCCACGGCAACGGCCGAAGCCTGTGCCGTGTTCAGCGGACTCACCATCTTCGACCGCCCCGTACAGACGGGCGACAAATTCGGCGGACGCATCGTGCTCAACGAAGCGCTCAACACCAGCCGGCAGCTTCGGCTTCACTACAACGAAAACGCCTTCAGCATTCTCGTAGCCACCGACCGCGTAGCGCTTCCGCAACGGGCCGGCTTCCTCTACCGCCTGGAGAACTTCGGCGGAGACGAATGGCTCCGACTTCCCGACGGACAGAGCGCCATAAGCTTCACCAACCTCTCGCCGGGCACCTACACGCTCCACGTGAAAGTGGTGGGCCGCGACGGCAGCGTGAGCCGCAAGGACAGCACGCTCCGCATCACCATTCTGCCGCCCTGGTGGCTCTCGGCATGGGCCTTTGCACTCTATGTGCTCCTCGCCGTTGCGGCAGGCTGGCTCACTTGGTACTTCACCGTACACCGCAAGTTCGAGCGGCTCAAAGAGCAGCACCGCCGCCACGTGGACGAGGTGAAGCTCACGTTTCTCACCAACGTCAGCCACGAACTGCGCACCCCCTTGGCGCTCATCATCTCGCCGCTGCGCGTGATGCTCGACAAGGAGACCGACCCCGAGCGCCACAGCAGGCTCAGCCTGATTTACCGCAACGCCCAGCGCCTGCTCTCGCTCGTCAACCAAACGCTCGACCTGCGCAAGATAGAAGAGCACACTGCCAAACTCGAACTGAGCGAAGCCGACTTCGTAACGTTCACCCGCGACCTCTGCCACACATTCTACGGCCTTTCGCAGAAACACATCGAACTGACGTTCAAAAGCGACATTCCCAGTCTGCCCATGAGCTTCGACGCGGACAAAATGGAGAAGATCGTCAGCAACCTGCTCTCCAACGCCTACAAGTTCACCCCCGAAGGCGGAAAAATCAGCGTGAAGATAAGCCACGCCCACGGGCCTCACTTCTGTCTCAGCGTGGCCGACACGGGATGCGGCATCAGCGACGAAGACAAGAAGCACATCTTCGACCGCTTCTATCAGGCCAAAGGCAGTTCGCGCACGCCATTCGGCGGCAACGGCATCGGACTGAACCTTGCCCTGGAGTTTGCCAAAATGCACGGCGGCAACATCACGGTGAGCGACAATCCCGGAGGCGGAAGCGTTTTCACCCTCAGCCTTCCCCGTCCGATGGGAGTCGCAACAGAAGCCGGCCCCAGAACGGCCGAGCCTGTGCCCGCCGCCGAGAAGCCGCAACTCGAAGCCATGAACGAGCAGCTGCGCAAAGGCAACTACGAAGTGCTCGTCGTGGACGACAGCGAAGACTTCCTCACCTTCATGACGGACCTCCTCCACGACACCTACAAGGTGACGACGGCCACCAACGGCCGCGAAGCGCTCAAGTGCATTGCCCACCACCGGCCGGACATCATTCTCTGCGACGTGATGATGCCCGAAATGGACGGCAACGAGCTTTGCGCACGCCTCAAGGGCAATCCCAAGACGGAGCGCATCCCCTTCGTCATGCTCACCGCCCGGCTTTCCACCGACCACAAGATAGAAGGCCTGACCAACGGAGCGGACGACTACATCACCAAGCCCTTCAACATCGACCTGCTCAATCTCCGCATATACAACCTCATCAAGTGGCACAACGCCACGCCTGTGGGTGAGAAAATGAAAGTGGACATCAAGGAGCACGAAGTGAACTCCGTCGACGAGCAGCTCGTTCGCGACGCCACGGCATTCATCGAAGAAAACCTCGCCAACCCGGAACTCTCCGTGGAAATGCTGGGCGAGAAGATGGGCATGTCGCGCGCCAATCTCTACAAGCGCATGCTCTCCATCACGGGCAGCACACCGAGCGAACTCATCCGGACCATCCGTCTGCGCCATGCCCAGCAGTTGCTGCGCGAAGGACAGCTGAACGTCAGCGAAGTGGCATACAAAGTGGGCTTCAACAACCCGCGCTACTTCTCGAAGTACTTCAAGGAACAGTTCGGCGTGATTCCCTCGCAATACAAAGAAGGCCGCAGCGCCGACGAGCCCGACAGTGAGCCCCCCTGCTGAGAACAAGGAAGGTTGGGTTCACGAAGGGATTCTCTTTATCAAAATTGCAATGCCAATTTGTTTTTGAACATACCCCCCGACAAACCACGGCTTCGGCCGTAAACCATACCCTTTCTATGAACTATAACCTTCCCCAACTCCTCCGCACCGCCAAGAGCCGGCAAGTGGCTCTCGCGCTGCTTTTCCTTGCTACATCGCCCACGTTTGCCTATAAAGACAACGGCGACGGCATCACCGTAGAAATAAAAAACGCTGCCAAAGACGGCGCCCGTCTCCTGCGCCTGCAAGTGATGAACAACCGCATCATCCGCGTACGCGCCACGGCAGAGAATGCATTCCCCGACAAACCCAAGAGCCTCATCATCGTGCCGCAAACGTTCCGTCCCCACTACACCGTTTCGCAAAGCGGCGACGAGGTAACGCTCACCGCACCTGAAGTGAAAGCCGTGGTGAACGAGCGCACGGGCCACGTGGCTTTCTTCGACAGCGAAGGGAAAGCCCTGCTCAACGGCGCAGAGAACGGCATGACGTTCTCGCCCTACACCGTGCCCGACGCCAACATCGGCCAAGGCACGCTTACGGAGCACGAACGCAACGCATGGTCGTGGCACGCCACGTTCGACAGTCCCGACGACGAGGCTTTCTACGGACTGGGCCAACACCAGGCGGGCGACTTCAACTACAAAGGAAAGAACGAAGAACTTTTCCAATACAACACCAAAATTTCCATTCCATTCGTCCTCAGCAACAAAGGCTACGGTCTGCTTTGGGACTCCTACTCGCTCTGCCGTTTCGGCAATCCGCACGACTACCAGCAACTTCAGAACGTGTTCAAACTCTTTGACCGCGACGGAAAGGAAGGTTGCCTCACAGGCACTTATACGGAGAAAGGCGGACGCACGCTCACACGCGACGAAGACTCGCTCTACTACGAAAACTCCGCCACGGTGGGCAATCTGCCGAAAGGCTTCAAGCTGGTGGGTTCGCACGTTGTTTACGAAGGTTACCTCGAACCCTCCGAGAGCTGCAATTTCCAATTCATCCTTTACTATGCCGGCTACACGCGCGTTTTCCTCGACGGAAAAGAAGTGGTGCCCGAACGCTGGCGCACGGCATGGAACCCCAATTCCCACAAATTCAGCGCCCAGCTCATTGCCGGCCACCGCACCCCCTTGCGCATAGAGTGGCAGCCCGACGGCGACGTGTCCTACTGCGGACTGCGCGTGGCTGTGCCCACCACCGACAAGGAGCAGAACCAGCTGAGCATATGGAGCGAGATGGCGCGCGACATGGACTACTACTTCATTGCCGGAAAGAACATGGACCAGGTGATTAGCGGCTACCGCACGCTTACGGGCCGTGCCCAGGTAATGCCCAAGTGGGCGCTGGGTTTCTGGCAAAGCCGCGAACGCTACCGCACCTCAGGTGAAGTGGAAGAGACGCTCGCCGAATTCCGCCGCCGCCACATTCCCGTCGACAACATCGTGCAGGACTGGAACTACTGGCGCGACGACCAGTGGGGCAGCCACGAGTTCGACCCCTCGCGCTACCCCAACCCGCAGGCCATGCTCGACAGCGTGCATGCCATGAACGGACGGTTCATGATTTCGGTGTGGCCGAAGTTCTATGCCAACACAGCGAACTTCCACGAACTCGACTCGCACGGATGGATGTACCGCCAGGCCGTGAAGGACTCCCTCCGCGACTGGGTGGGTCCGGGCTACGTCGGCTCGTTCTACGATGCCTACTCCGAACCCGCCAAGCAGATGTTCTGGCGACAGATGAACGACAATCTCTACACCAAATACAAAGAAGGCATAGACGCCTGGTGGATGGACGCCAGCGAACCCAACGTGCGCGACTGCACCCCCATCGGCTACCGCAAAGCGCTCTGCGGACCTACGGCAATGGGTTCGAGCACAGAGTTTTTCAACGCTTATTCCCTTGAGAACGCCAAAGCCATCTACAACGGACAGCGCAGCGTCAACCCCAACAAACGCGTGTTCCTCCTCACGCGCAGCGGCTTTGCCGGACTTCAGCGCTACAGCACGGCTTCGTGGAGCGGCGACATCGGCACACGCTGGGAGGACATGCGCGACCAGATGACAGCAGGTCTCAACTACTCGCTCGCCGGCATTCCTTTTTGGGGAATGGACCAGGGCGGCTTCACTCCCGAAGCGCGCTACCAGGCCGCACAGGGCACGTTCAACGCCACGGGCGAGGAGAACGAGGACATGAAAGAGTGGCGCGAACTGCAAGCGCGCTGGAACCAGTTCGGATGTTTCGTTCCACTCTACCGCACCCACGGACAGTGGCCGCTGCGTGAGGTGTGGAACATTGCTCCCGAAGACCATCCGGCCTACAAGAGCATTGTCTACTACGACAAACTCCGCTACCGCCTCATGCCTTACCTCTACAGCATGGCCGGATGGGTCAACCGCCACGACTACACGCCCATGCGTGCTCTCGTCATGGACTTTGCAGCCGACTCGCACGTTAACTCCATCGGGAACCAGTGGATGTTCGGTCCTTCGCTCATGGCCTGCCCCGTGGGTTACTACAAGGCCCGCTCGCGCGAAGTGTATCTGCCTAACGAGTGCGGATGGTACGACCTCTATACCGGCGCTCACTTCAACGGCGGACAGACCATTACGGCTGATGCGCCTTACGAACGCATCCCCGTGTTCGTTCCCGAAGGCAGCATCGTGCCGTTCGGTCCCGAGATTGAGTGGAGCGACCAGAAGCAGCCTGAGCACATCGACCTCTACGTCTACGGCGGACGCGATGCCGACTTCGAACTCTATGAGGACGAGGGCACGAACTACAACTACGAGAAGGGCCGCTTTGCCACCATCGCCTTCCACTACGACCACGCTTCGCGCACACTCACCGTGGGCAAGCGCCAGGGTTCGTTCGACGGCATGCTCCGCAAGCGCAGTTTCAACGTGGTGTTCATCGACGCTTCGCAGCCCCGTCCGCTCAATCTCGACAATCCTGAAGGAAAGACGATAAACTACGACGGACACGCCGTGAGCGTGAAACTCTAAAGCCCTCTATGGGGGCGAACGATGAAGCGAACGATG
>CAVCAV010000015.1:0-23412 GCA_963600165.1 Christensenella sp. UBA1685
TGAAGTCATGTCGCCTTGATTGGACAACACGGCTTGGGTTGTTGGTTCGTGTGTGTTCATTATCCAAGAAATCTACGAGTTTACTTACGGCAAAGGTATGTATTAGGAATGAGATGTGCAACTTCCCAGGTTGCGTGTCGGTTGAATGTTTTCGGAAAACAAAAAGCGATACGGGAGTCTCTGCAGGAGAATTCCCGTATCGCTGTTATTCGTTGCTTTTGGCCACGAAGGCTCAGTGGTGAGCAATCAATATTCGTCCTCGTTGAAGAGGAAGTCTTCTTTTGTGGGATAGTCGGGCCAAACGTCTTCTATCGTTTCGTAAACCTCGCCTTCGTCTTCGAGTTCCTGAAGGTTTTCTACAACTTCCATGGGAGCTCCGGAACGCATGGCGTAGTCGATAAGTTCTTCCTTGCTTGCGGGCCAGGGTGCGTCCTCAAGTTTTGAAGCGAGTTCCAATGTCCAATACATAGTTCAGTGATTTGGGTTATACTTTATATGCGCCGGCCGAAGGGGCCGCTGCATGCTTTTTTGTTTTGGGCGCAAAAATACGCTTTTTCCCTATATGGCCAACGCTTTTCACCACTTTATTTCGTTAACTCCGGCCAAATGGTTGATTTTCTTAGCCAAAGCATAGAGGAAATCGGACAGGCGGTTGATGTAGGCTACGCTGTCGTCCGTCTGTTCCGCTGCTACGGCAGCGGCGCGGAGGAGGAGTATTTCGGCACGGCGGCACACGGTGCGCGCCACGTGGCACTCGGCGGCGGGAAGACAGCCGCCGGGCATGACGAAGCCGTTGAACGCCGTTCCGAGCTGCCGCTCCATGTTGTCGATGGCGGTTTCCATTGTGCCGACGTCCCCGGTTGTGGGAAGGCCTGCGGCAACGTTGGCTCCCGCCACTTTGGCACCGATGGAAAAGAGTTTGCGCTGGGCGGTGTGGAGAATGTTGCGCTCGCTCTGCATGTCGTTGTCCCACTCGGCGGGCAGTTGGGCAAGAAGAAGCCCGAGGTGCGCATTGAGTTCGTCGAGCGCGCCCAGCGTTTCTATGCAAATGTCGGTTTTGGCTACGCGTTTGCCGTTTGCCAAGTCGGTTTCTCCGCTGTCGCCATTTCTGGTGTATATCATATGGGGGTTATTTGTCGGTCTCCCTGCGCAAGGGATAGTTTCCGCGCAAGGCTTCGAACGTTTCGGGGGCGGACTTGAGGTTGCGCGAGTCGCGCGCGGGGTCGTAGAGGCGGAGTTCGGGAATGAAGCGCCCGTTGCGAAGCGTTTCGTCGTACTCGAAACCTGCGGGGAGCTGCGGCGCTTCTACGGCGTCGAACTGTGACGCATCGAGCGAAAAGAAGCGTGCCACGTGCTGCAGCGACATGCGTGTGCCGTTGGCCTTGCCGTCGGCGCTGTAGCCCGCAATGTGGGGCGTGGCGAGGAAGGCGAGGTCGAGAAGGCGGCGGTCGATGTGCGGCTCGTTTTCCCACGTGTCCACCACGGCAGCGCGCAGGCGGCGGAGGGAAAGGGCTTCGCGCAGCGCTTCGTTGCTGACCACTTCGCCGCGCGAGGTGTTGACGACGACGGCCTGCGGTTTCAGTTTCCCGAAGAACGCTTCGTCGGCCATGTGGAACGTGGCGTGGGGCTGCGGTGAGCGGGTGAGGGGAGTGTGGAAGGTTACGATGTCGCACGTGCGTGCCACTTCGTCGAGCGTGGCAGAGGGGAATGCCGTCCCTTCGCGTTCGGCGCGCGGAGGGTCGCAGAGCACAATGCGGCGGAAGCCGAGCCGCTTCGCCATGTGCCACACTTCGGTGCCTACGTGGCCGACGCCCACAATGCCGAGCGTGAGCCGCGAAAACACGCTGCGGTCCAGTGCACCTTCCGCCACGGGTTGCTGCGCATTGAGCACCGGTAGGCTTTCGTCCCAACAGCCGTGGGCGGCGAGCAGCAGGAGGGCGCTTTCCACATATTGTGCCACACCCCGTGCGTTGCAGCCGGGACAGTTGGCCCAGGCTATGCCGGATTCCTGCAGATAGGCGGTGTCGATGTGGTCGAAGCCTATGGTGGCGGTGGCAATGAACTTCACGCTTGAACCTTCGAGCAGGGCGCGGTTGCAACGGGTGCGGGTGCGCACGATGAGCACGTCGGCGTCGCGCACGTCGTTGGCGCTGATGTCAGCTCCGGGCAGGTAGCGCACCTGGCCGAGGCGTTCGGCAAAGCCGTGCATGAAGGGTATTTTGTCGTCGATGACGAGACGTAGGGGCTGGGTCATTTTACGATAGCCGTTTGGGGGTTGCGCAGGCCGCGTGCGCCGGTGAGGAATGCTTTGGCGGTGCCGAAGTTGAGGTTCATGTCGAGGCGAACGGGCAGGTGGTTCTTGTCGTCGGTGATGTAGAAGGTGACGATTTCCTTTTCCTTGCCGTCTTCCTTCTCAAGGAAGGAGAACACGAGGCAGCGGTAGGTGGTGGGCTGGTTTTCCATTTTGAACTTCTTCTTTCCGCGGTAGATGATGGTTTTCCACTCGCAGCTGTTGCCGTCCACCATGAGGAAGTTGATGCGGTGGCCCACCTTCATGCCTTCGGCCGAGAAAGAGCGGGCGCGCTGGAGCATGCTGACCATGTCGAAGGCGCACGACTGGCTTTCGTGGGTGCCCGTCTTGGGTTCGTACTGGTCGCGGCGGTAGCGTGTGCGCACCTTGCACTTGCCGTTGCCGTAGGTGTACCAGGCTTCGCTTTTGCGGTAGGTGCCGCCTTCAAGGGCTTTCTTTGCGTAGTATTTCGGCACGAGGTTGAGGCCCATGTAGGAAACGAGGGTGTCGCGCATGACGAAGAATTTGTCGGCGCGCTTCGACCCCCGCGTGATGAGGTAGGAACGCAGTGCGGGCTGTCCGCCGTAGGTGGTCTGCGTGGTGTTCATGGAAGCGGAGCCTACTTTCATCCACACGAATTTCCAGTTGAAGTAGAGGTCGTAGATGAGTGTTTCGCCGCTTTGGAAGGCGGTGTTGTTGGAGGAGCACTGTGCCTTTGTGCCTTGCGGTAGGGCGAAGGCAAGGGCGGCGAGGAGGAATAGCGGAAAAAGCAGTTTTTTCATGAGAGTGGATGTTGAAGAGAGGGGTGAGAAATGATGGAACCTCCAAAAAGGTAAGCGCGAAGCGCCACAGGCGCACTACCGGTGTGGCGTGACTGTGGCGCTTCTTGTAGGATAAATGTGTTATGGCGGAAAATCTTGCACGGAAAAGTGTGCGGCGTCAGTTGCCGCGCTTTTCGCGTTCGCGCTGTGCGTTGCGGTTTTGGGGCGTTTTCTTCGTTTCGCCTTTCTGCTTGACGAGTTCGCGCGGCTTTTGGCGGTAGAGCGGTGTGTCGCTGACGTTCCACGTCTGCTCGATGTCCCAGTTGGCACGCACGGTGAAACTCTGGGGGAAGTAGAACACCTCTTCGGCCTGGCGGTCTTCGGCGTAGCATCCCGTGTCCCACTGTCCGTTACCGTTGCGGTCGTTGAAGAGGCGCAGGTAGTATTTTCCGGGAGAGAGGTAGAAGATGTCGGCCCTTCCGTTGCGCACGGGCACTTGGCGCTCTACGCGGTCGGCGCTTTGCATCACCTGCACCACGGCGGTGGAGTCGGCGCCGGGGATGAGCAGGAATAGCGAACCGAAGGCGTCGGTCTTGCCAATGGTGATGCGTGCGTCGTAGGAGGCGTTGACTTTACCCGAAAGGCCTTCTACGCAGGCGGAGTCGACGTTGAGCAGATATTCCTGCCCCGGCCTCCACTCGGCGCGCAGCGAATAGGCGAGTAGGTTGAGCGAGTCGCGCTGTAGCCTGAATGGCGCTTCGCGGTAGGTGGAGTCCACTTTGAGGAAGAGGTGGAAGCCGGCGGTGTCGAGGCGTGCGGGCGGTTCCTCCATGGTGAACGTCACGTTGCGGTCGGGCGCCATGCCTGTGGGGATGTTGAAGGTGAGCTTGAGCGGTGTGACGGGCATGGACTCTTGGCTGAAGTCGCCCCGGCGGTGACGCTTGTCGCGCTGTTTTTCAAACTTTGCACGGTCCTCTGCCGCCAGTTTCTGGCGTTTGGCGTAGGTGAGGCGCGGAATGAGTTCCAGCGTGTCGGTGCGCAGCGAGTTGACGAGTGTGGAGTCATCGGTGGCTTCGTAGGTGTAGAGGCAGCGGAGCGTGTCCTGGTTGACGAGGGCGGTGTCGCGCAGCCAGTAGGTGATGGTGTCGTTGCCCGCGCTGCGCTGTTCCACGAAGGCGTTTGCTTCGTTGAAGTTGAGGCCCTTCACCTCGGGCACGTGGCTTGAGCGTGCGGTGAAGAACGTGCGGAAGTAGTTGGGCTCGCGCTGCGTCTTGAGCAGCTGGCGCGACGTGTTGGTCTCGGTGAATGCGGTGAGCACCACGTCGTCGGGGGTGAAGTGGGTGTAGGGTATGTGGCGAATGGTGTCGATGTGTGCGGTGTCGGCCCAAAGGGTGTCGTTGCGCGTGTCGGCGTAGCAGGAAGGCTCAATGGTCTGGTGGTTGAAAGCGAGCATTTCGCCGCGCGAGTAGCGGAAGTCGTTGTCCATGTCCTTGAGGGCATAGATGCGGTATTTTCCGCGTGCCACGCCTTTTATGCTGAAATGTCCGTCGCCGTCGGTGCGTGCCACGCGGTCGAAGGGCAGTGCGGTGAAGGCGGAGTCGGCGAGGTTGCTGTGCAGGCCAACGAGAATGCCTTTTATGGGTTCGAGGTTGGAGGCATCGAGCACATATCCCGCCACTTCCATGGTGTCGACCGTTGTGCCTGTGGAGAAGTAGTAGGTGAAGTTGCCGAGGGGGTTGCCTTCGTTGGAGTCCACAATGGCGTCGCTGAAGTCGATGGTGTAGGTGGTGTTGGGCTTGAGCGTGTCGAGGAGTTCCACGCTGATGCGCTTGCCGGAGGTTTTTATTTCCGGCATTTCAATTTGCGGCGGTGAGATGATGATTTTCTCCTGTGCGTTTTCCACCTTGATGAGTTCGTCGAAGGTGATGGTCACCTTGTGGGCCGTTGTGCAGCTGTCGCCCAGTGCGGGCGACATGGCTACGATGCGCGGCGGTGTTTCGTCGTAGGGCCCGCCGTCGGGTCCGCTGCCGGGATTGGCGCACGAGACGAGCGTTGTTGCCGCCGCAACGAGTACGGCAAAGAGTGCTATGAGGTGGAAGTGTTTGATGCGTTGCATGAAACGTGGGTTCTCTGATTCTTGACTGAAAATCCCCGTGCTCAATTGAGCTTGAGAATTTCTTCGATGATGGTGCGGTTGTTGCAGAGTCGCGGCACTTTGTGCTGTCCGCCGAGCTTGCCGCGGCTTTTGAGCCAGTCGTTGAAGAGTCCGGGGCGTGCCGTAACTATTTCGAGGCGTTGGAGGGTGATGTCCTTGTGGCGCTTGGCTTCGTAGTCGGAGTTGATGCGCTGCAGGGCTTCGTCGAGCAGACGGGCGAACTCTTCGGTGGAGGCGGGAGGTGTGGCGAACTCCACTACCCACTGGTGGCGGCACTTGCCGTCGGCGTTCATGAACACGGGGGCTGCGGTGTATTCGCTCACTACGGCGCCGGTTTGGCGGCAGGCTTCGAGGAGTCCCTTCTCGGCGTTGTCCACGATGAGTTCTTCGCCGAAGGCGTTGATGAAACTCTTGGTGCGTCCGCTGATGACGAACTTGTAGGGATTGGTTTGTGTGAAGCGCACGGTGTCGCCAATCTGGTAGCGCCAGAGTCCGCAGGTGGTGCTGATGACGATGGCGTAGTTCTTTCCCGTTTCCACGCCCCAAAGGGGGACGACCTGCGGGTCGGGGGTGCCTACCTGGTCGAGGGGGATGAATTCGTAGAACACGCCGTAGTCTATCATAAGTAGCATGGCGGGGTCGAGCGGGTCGTTTTGCAGGCCGAAGAAGCCTTCCGAGGCGTTGTAGGTTTCTTCGTAGTGCATGTGGGGCGAGCGGATGAGCTGGCGGTATTGCTCGCGGTAGGGGGTGAAGGCCACGCCGCCGTGGAAGAACACTTCGAGGTCGGGCCAGATTTCGTCGAGATAGGTTTTTCCCGAAATTTCAAGCATGCGATGAATGACGGCCATCATCCACGAGGGCACGCCGGAGATGTTGGTGACGTGTTTGCGGACGGCCATTTCGGCAATGCGGTTGCGTTTCTCCTCAAAGTCGGGGATGAGCGCCGTGCGTTTGTCGGGTATGCGTACGAGGTTGACGAGTGGATTGATGTTTTCTATGAGAATGGCGCTGAGGTCGCCTACGAGCGAGCCCGGCACGTTGCAGTTGGGTGCATGGCTTCCGCCGAGTATGAGCGCTTTGCCGTCGAAGAGGCGGCTGGAGGGGTTGTTGCCGAGATAGAGGGCTACGGCGTCGGTGCCTCCGGCATAGTGGATGTTGCGCAGGCCGTCGCTGCTGACGGGTATGAATTTGCTTTTGTCGTTGGTCGTCCCCGACGACTTGGCGTACCATTTGACGCGTCCGGGCCAGAGGATGTCTTTTGCTCCGTGGCGCATACGGTCGATGTGTCCCTTGAGCTCTTCGTAGGTGCTCACGGGAACGTTTGCGGCAAAATCCTCGTAGGAGCGGATTGTGTCGTAGTGGTGTGCTTTGCCCCATTCGGTGTCGGCGGCTTTGTCCACAAGTTTCTGGAGCACGTGGCGCTGTATGTTTTCGGCCTGTGTGCCGTAGCGCTCTATGGCGCGGAGTCGTCCGTTGAAAAATGGGCGGATAATGGATGTCAGACTCATATTGTGTGCAAAGATAGTGCAAGGTGAGAGCAAAGGGAAATAAAACGGGAGTTTTGTTTCCCTTTGCCGAACCGCAGCCTATCTTCGCGAAGCAAAGTAGTGCAAGGTGAGAGCAAAGGGAAATAAAACGGGAGTTTTGTTTCGCTTCTATTATGAGAGCAAAGCTATTCAGAAATAGCAGATCTTGTAGTGCTGGCGGTTGAGGTCGGGACGGTAGAACACGATGCCGAAGTCGCGGAGGTCGAAGGCTACGGTGCTTTTGGGGTGGGCAAGGATGCGTTTCCAGGCTTCGCTGTGCTCACGGCTTTTCCACAGGTTTACCACCACGAGCATGCCGCCCTCGGCAAGGCGGTCGGTGAGGAGACTGGCGGCTGAAGGCCAGTTGCCGTCGGCCACTACCATGTTGGCTTCCGGGGGCATCGCTTCGCCGTAGGTGTGCCACTGCGTGTGGCTGCTTCCGGCGCGCAGCCAGGGGAGCAGCGGTGAGTCGGCGCCGACGTTGAGGAGCAGGGCATCGGCCGGCCTTTGGCAGTTGGCAAGGCGGAAGAGCAGACGCAGGTCTTTGCGGCGCAGCGCCGTGGCGGACTTGGCCGGGATGTGGCTTTCCAACTGGGCATAGGCGTAGTATTCCCCTGCCTCGTAGACCACGCCGGTCACGAAGTTGAAGGCGAAGGGGGAATGTATGCCGTAGCCGCAGCGGTGGCGGAAGCGGCGGAGCCAGTTGAAGATGCGTCGGAGGGGGAACATGGGGAATGTGCAAATGTGCGAATGTGCGAATGTGCAAATGGGCGAATGATGGGGGCGAACGATGGGGGCGAGCTCTCCCGAGCTCGCTTGCGCGAGTGAAGCATTTTGGGTTTGTTCGTGTAGAGCGCGACGTTTCAAACGTCGCCTCCATGGAGAGCGCGAGCCGTGTAGAGCGCGAAGTCAGGAGACTTCGCCCCCATCGTTCGCTTCATGGTTCGCTTCATTGTTCGCTTCATCGTCCGCTCTATAGCATGTGAAAATCCCCTTGACGACACACCAGGCCGTCAAGGGGATTGCTTTTACGTAATGATGAGGCTGATGTCAGTTGCCGAGGGCTTTGCCGAGACCTTTGGAGATGGCGTCGGAGGCCTTCTGGGCACCCTTCTGCACGGCTTCGTTGGCCTTGTCGTTGGCTTTCTTCACGGCAGCGTCTTTCTTGGCCTTGGCGTCGGCAGCGGCCTGCGAAGCGGCTTGCTTGGCGGTGTTTTCGGCAGCGCTCACAGCGGCTTTGCCGGCAGCGGAGGCAGCGCTCTTGGCGGCTTCGCCTGCGGCTTTGGCGGCAGTGCCGTCGGCAGTTACGGCGTCCTTGGCGTCCTGTGCGGCGCTTTGTACGCTCTGCGGAAGGTTGGCGGCAGCGTTCACCACGTCGAGCACGGTGATGCTCTGCGGGTCTACGCTCTTGATTTTCTCAGCGTTGGTGGTGAGGTATTCCTTCATCTTGGAGGTGTAGCTTTTTACGGCTTCGGCGTCGCCGCTGGCCTGGAGCTTTTCGGTGGTGGTGCGGATGGCTTCGGTGAGTTCCTTCACCTTGGCGGCGTCGGGAGCGGACTTCTGGAGTTCGGCTTCGAGGGCGGTGGTGAGCGAGTCGGCTGCGGAGGCGGCTTCAGTGGCGTCGAGGGCTTCGGCGCTGGCGGCTGCGCTGTCGGTGGCTACGCTGTCGGCGGCAGACTGGTCGGAGGTTTTGTTGCCTGAGCATGAAGCGAAGGCAACGGCTGCGAAGAGGGCAGCCACGTAGATGATCTTTTTCATAGACTATGAAGTTTTTGGGTTTGGTTAGAGTCCGAGTTTCGTTTTGTATGCCAGGGCGTACATGCGCACTTGCTTGATCATGGCGAGCAGACCGTTGGAGCGGGTGGGGGAGAGGTGCTCGGTGAGGCCAATGCGCTCAATGAAGTAGAGTTGGGCGCCGAGAATTTCCTGCGGGGTGTGGTGGTTGACCACACGGATGAGTAGCGTGACGATGCCTTTCACGATGAGGGCGTCGCTCTCTGCCTTGAAGTCGAGAATGCCGTCGTGTTCGTCGCACACGAGCCACACGCGGCTCTGGCATCCGTCGATGAGGTTTTGTTCCGTTTTGTCGGAGGCGGGAAGGGGTTCCTGCTCTTCGCCGAGGTCGATGAGTAGCTGGTAGCGGTCCATCCAGTCGTCCATCTCGCAGAATTCTTCTATTATCTCGTCTTGGGTTTCGTTGATGGTCATGGGTGAATATGAAACGGTGTGTTGGGTTGGGGATGTCGTTCGAGGTTTTTTTATGTCAAGAATTAGAGAATTGGAGAATTCTTTTCCGTTGCTTGAAGAATGAGAATTGCGGGAAGGCTTGACTGCGTCAAGCTGCGGTTGCTTTTCTCTAATTCTTTAATTCTCCAATTCTTGACCGCCCGCATTCTTGCTCACTTCTCTTCCGAGAGGAGCTGTATGATGGTCTGTCCCACGCCGCGGAGCGTTTCGCGGGAGATGTTTTGCGGTGTGTCCTGCGTGGTGTGCCACGTGGTGCCGAAGGTGTGTTCGCCTTCCACGAAGGGGATGATGTCGACGGTGGGTATGCCGGCCACTTCGTTCATGGGCACGTGGTCGTCCTGTGCATATCCGCCTTCGGTCTGCACGAAGAGGTTGCCCTGGCCTATGCGCTGTGCTGCGTCCCAGAGGCGCAGCACGATGTCGCGGGCGTAGCGGAGCGAGACGCCCTCGTAGCAGTAGCGCGCGTCGGTCCCGCCCACCATGTCGAGGAGTATGCCGTAGCGGGCGGTGTAGCCCGGCTTGTGGGGGTGCTTGCTCCAGTACTGCGAACCGAGACACCAGTCGCTGCCGTCGTGGGGGTCTTTGGCGTCGTCCCAGTAGGGTGCGCCGCAGTCCTCGGAGTCGAAGCAGATGAAGTCGATGCCTATTTCGGGCTTGAGCTCGCCGAGCAGACGGGCCACTTCAAGCATTACGGCCACACCGCTCGCACCGTCGTTGGCGGCCATCACGGGTTCGTGGTGTTTGGCGGAGTCGGGGTCGGCGTCGGCCCAGGGTCGGCTGTCCCAATGGGCGGCGAGCACGATGCGGTCCTTGCATTCGGGCTTGTACTGGGCTATGATGTTGCACGACTTGTAGACGGTGCCGGCGTAGTTTTTGAGGTCGGCGCGCTGCTCTATGACGTCGAGGCCGAGGGCCTTGAAACGTGCGGCGATGTAGCGTCCGCAGTCGTCGTGGGCTTTGGTGTTGGGCACACGCGGACCGAAGGCGCACTGGGCTTCAACGGAGGCGAAGGCGGAGTCGGCGTTGAACGCCACGGTGCAGACGGCCGTGGTGTCGGTGTCGGCAGCCGCGTCGGTGGCCTGCTTCTGGTTTTTGCAGCCGGCGAGACATAGGGCTGCGGCAGCAAGGGTGGCTGCCATGAGGTGTTTCATGTGGTAAATATATATATGGTGGAATATATTATTTCTTGATTTACTCTCCTGCCCTCCAGTCGGGGATGCTTTCGGGGTTTGCCACGCTCTGCACCTGGGTCATGACGCGGAGGAAGTTTGCGCCCCAAATCTTCTCGAGGTCGTCGTCCGTCAGGCCTTCTGCCATGAGGCGGCGCGTGAAGTTGATGAGCTCTGACGCACAGGCGCAGCCGCGTATGCCGCCGTCGCCGTCGAAGTCGGTGCCGATGCCCACGTGGTCGATGCCCGCCACGTCTATCATGTGCATGAGGTGGGCCACTGCGTCGGTGACGTCGGCCGGGCGCTCCGTTTCGTCGAGGAGGAGGAAACCGTGGTAGAGCGTCACTTGCGCCACACCGTGGCAGGCGGCTATGGCGCGCAGCTGGTCGTCGGTGAGGTTGCGCGGATGGTTGCAGAGCGCGCGGCTCGAGGCGTGTGAGCAGACGATGGGGAAGAGCGACGTTTCGAAAGCATCGTAGAACGAGCTTTCGGCAGCGTGGCTGAGGTCGACCATCACGCCGCGGCGGTTCATTTCGCGCACCACCTTGCGGCCGAAGTCGCTCAGGCCGCCGTGGGAGGCGGTGGAGCGGCGCGCGGAGTCGCATATCTCGTTGTCGCCGTTGTGGCAGAGGGTGATGTAGGCCACGCCCATGTCGGCAAAGCGCTTCACGTTGCCTATGTCGGTGCCGATGGCGTAGCCGTTTTCTATGCCGCGCACAATGGATAGCACGCCCTGGCGCTTGTTGCGGCGTATGTCGTCGGGCGTGCGGGCGAGGGCGGCGCAACCCGATGCATTGACGCGCATTTCTATCTCGCCGAGTATGCGGCACGCCTCTTCCGTGGCGGCAGCGTGGCCCTCGGGGGTGCGCTCGCCTTGCGGCAGATAGGCCACCATGAAGGAGGCGTCGAGGCGGCCTTCCTTCATTTTATGGAAGTCGACGAGGAGCTGCGGGTCGCGGCGGGTGAGTTCCACTCCTTTGGAGAAGAACATGGGGGTGTCGCAGTGGGAGTCGAGCGTGACAATGCTGCCGTGCAGCCGTTTGGCTTTGCGGAAGGAGGCGGCTTCGCCCACGAAGTGGCGGAAGAGGGGCATCATGCTCTCGTCGCCTTCGAGGATGAAGCATTCGGGATGCCACTGTACGCCCACGATGCTCTTGAACTCGGTGCTCTCTATGGCTTCCACCACGCCGTCGGCAGAGCGTGCCGTCACGCGGAAGCGTTCGCCGGGCTGGCCCACGGCCTGGTGGTGGAAGGAGTTTACGGCAAAGCGTTTGCCGAAGAGCTGCTCCATGAGCGAGCCCGGAGCGGCCGTCACGGTGTGGGTGGCGGTGGCGCGGGGGGCGTCCTGCGAGTGCTTTACGAGCGTTTGGCCGGGCATGGCGGTGGCAATGTCCTGCTGGACGGTGCCGCCGAGTGCTGCGGCGAGCATCTGTATGCCGCGGCAGATGCCGAGCATGGGCACCTGGCGGTCGTAGGCAAGGCGTATGATGCCGAGTTCGAAGCGGTCGCGTATGGGGTTGATGCCGTGGAGCGCCTCCACGGGTTCTTCGCCCACAAAGAGGGGGTTGAGGTCGGCTCCGCCGGAGAGGAGCAGTCCGTCGAGGTTGTCGAGGAGTGCTGCGGTGGCTTCGTCACACGCTGCGCACGGCGGCACCACCACGGCCATGCCTCCCGCGGCCTCTATGCTGCGGAAGTAGCCTGCGAGGAGCCGCAGTTCGCCTTCGGCGAAATTTCCCGTGATGCCGATGAGGGGACGGGTGCTCCGGGCGGGTGTCTGCGACGTGAGCCGGTCGTAGTCGGCGGTTGGGGAAAACTGTGGGGACATGATGTTGTTAATGTGCAAATGTGCGAATGTGCGAATGTGCAAATGTGGGCGAACGATGGGGGCGAAGTCTCCTGACTTCGCTTGCGCGAAGAAGGGAACTTTAGTATCGCGAAGAAGGAAACTTTAGTATAGAGGGCGAAGTCGCTTATTAAGCGTTTATGAAGCCGCGCAAGCGAGCTCGGGAGAGCTCGCCCCCATCGTTCGCTCCATCGTTCGTTCAATCGTTCGTTCACTTTTCTTCCTTCTCCCTGTGTCCGGGGCCTTTGGGAAACCATCCCTTGTCCACGCGGGCGCGCTGCTCGAAAATCTCGAGGATGGACCACAGCGAGGAGAAGCCTACCACACCGGTAATGGCGCTCACCACCGTGTTGTCGACAAATAAGGCACCGACAATGCAGCCGATGCCTATAAGGAGGAAGAGCCACCACAAGCGTGTACCGAAATGGTATTCCACCTTGATGACAACGGGGTGGAACATGCCGATGACGAGGAAAGTGGCCAGTCCTATAAACGGGCCTGCCAAGTTGAAGTCCATGCGCTATGCTTCTTCTGCGGTTTCGGCATCGTCGGCGTTGAGCACCACGGGCACCGTGCGGCTGATGCTTTGCTCGAGGGAGATGAGCGTTTCGGTGGAGATGACGCCGTGGATTTCCTGAATGCGGTTGTTGAGGAGGTCCATGAGGTGCTCGTTGTCGCGCGAGTAGAGCTTGATGAGCATCGTGTAGGGGCCTGTGGTGAAGTGGCACTCCACGATTTCGGGAATCTTCTCGAGCTGCTCGGCCACGCCTTTGTACATGGAGCCGCGCTCGAGCTTGATGCCCACGTAGGTGCAGGTGCTGTAGCCTATGCTCTTGGGACAGATGTTGTAGCCCGAACCCGTAATCACGCCAGCCTCTATGAGGCGCTGCACGCGTTGGTGGATGGCGGCGCGTGAAACTCCGCATACTGCCGCAACGTCCTTGAAGGGGATGCGGGCGTTGACTGAAATGATTTTGAGGATTTTAAGGTCCAGCAAATCTACCTTTTCCATTTGTTCTTTTATATAAGTGTGTGTTATGCTTGGTTTGTTAGAAGTCTTCTGTGGCGATGCGTCCGCAGCAGCAGTTCCGGCAGTTTGCAGCGCATCAGATGCAAAGATAGAGCAAAACGTACGACGTGACAAGCGTTTTCGGCCACTTTGCGTGCTTTTTGTGATAAAATGACCATTCCAAACGTGTTTTAAGCGCAAAAACGGGCGTTTCCGTGACAGATTGTTCAAGAAAAGGGAGCCGTGGAGCGGCGCTATTCGCGCGCACGCGCATATACACCGAAGTTTGTGCAACCTGCTGTCATCCTTCACCGGGCGCTTCGCGAATGTGCAAATGTGCAAATGTGCGAATGTGCAAATGAGCTGCGCGGCATGTTCTCCGCTTATGGAGGCGACGTTTGAAACGTCGCGCTCTACACGGCTTTAAAGATCGGGGGACATGAGGACGCAAGCGCATGGAGGCGAGGTTTCCCGACCTCGCTTCCCCAAAAAAATGCGTGCGACGTTTCAAACGTCGCCTCCATAGAAGGCGAAAGTGCGCAAAAGTGTACGTGTCACTGATGCCTAAAGACTGACAACAGAAATAGATGAACACGAAAATTATGTTTCGTTAAAACTTTGCCGTCAATTCCCCCGAAGACAGATTTTTCTCCCCCTTTTGACGAAAAATTACCCCTCATGAAATTTTGCTGTCACCTGTGCACGACTGCGCAAACCATTGAAACACAGATATTGTAGCGAAAAATTCAGCGCCTCGGCTGACGGCTGACAGCAACTTGCACAAACTTCGGTGAAGCGCGTGTGTGCGTGCGCGCGTGAAGCCGAGAATCTGTACCGAAAAGTTGCTCACCTCCAAAAGCAAACATTTGTAAAAAACTTTCTGCGACCCCAACGCTTTGGGAAGGCGGGAAATTTTTACGGCGTGCCTTGCATTTTTCACGGCGTGCCTTGCACGAACGATGGGGGCAACGCTTCGCGAATGTGCAAATATGCAAATGTGCAAATGAGCTGCGCTCAGCGCCGCGTATGGGGGCGACGTTTGAAACGTCGCGTTCTACACGATCAATGCCGTGTAGAACGCGAAGTCGGGAGACTTCGCCCCCATGCGCTTTCGCACTCAAGCCGTTGCTTGAAGCCGTGTAAGGCCGTGTAGAACGCGACGTTCCAAACGTCGCCCCCATACGCCGTGAAAAGCGCAGCTTATTTGCACATTCGCACATTCGCGCAGCGTTGCCCCCCATCGTTCGTCCATGAAAATGAGCACCTTGCGTAAAAAAGTCGTGCAAAAAGTTGCGCCGTATGTAGGGAAAGCGCTACATTTGCGGCAGTGTTTTTCATAGTATTAGATTTAAGGTTAACAAGGTTGGGATACAGAGGTATCCCTTTTTAAACAAAACCTTGTGAGGCTCCCAATGGTATTTCATGTAACTTTAGAATTTAGGGAGCGCCTTGCCCGTTGTGAAACGGCCGTTGAATCTAACATTCACAAGTGCGCCTGTACACCCGATTGGAGTGTACAGGTTTTTTTGCGCCCATTCACGCCGCTGCTTTGGAGAGTTTTATTATCGGTGCGTTTCCCCCAAAATCCTTTCCCCCGCTTTTTTACACCTTTCGAAACTTGCAAGGCCAAACAAAAACCTTTACTTTTGCACATGTTATGCGGCAATCCTCATTTGTGGGGATATCCGCACCCCAACCCCCGACAGTCAAGCCCGGAGCGGGCAAAAGCTTTGAGAAAACATCTAATAACAACAAATATCAACTTAATTCAAAAATCAACTTATGTGGTTAACTAATTCATCCATCGGACGGAAGGTAATCATGTCGGTCAGCGGCATCGCGCTCATTCTGTTCCTCACGTTTCATGGCTGCATGAACCTGGTTGCCCTCTTCTCCGAGGAAGGTTACAACATGGTGTGCGAGATGCTTGGTGCCAACTGGTATGCCGTAGCGGCCACCGTGGTACTCGGTGCACTCGTGGTAGTACACTTCGTGTATGCACTCATCCTCACCGTGCAGAACCGTAAGGCACGCGGCAACAACCGCTACGCCGTCACCTCCAAGCCCGAAAAGGTTGAATGGGCTTCGCAGAACATGTTCGTGCTCGGCGTGATCATCGTGCTCGGACTCCTGCTCCATCTCTTCAACTTCTGGTACAACATGATGCTCGCAGAGCTCGTCAACGCTGGCATGCCCTTCATCAACGAGGTGAACAGCGCTTCCGACGGCTACGCCATGATTGCCTACACCTTCAAGAACCCCGTCTACTCCGTGCTCTACGTCATCTGGTTCGTGGCCATCTGGTTCCACATGACCCACGGCTTCTGGAGCGCCATGCAGACCCTCGGCTGGAACGGCAAGATCTGGTTCAACCGCTGGCGTTGCATCGGCAACATCTACGTTACCGTGCTCATGCTCATCTTCCTCGTCGTAGTGCTCAAGTTCGCCTTCTGCGGCGGAGCATGCTGCGCTGCAGCCTGCTAAAGGAACCACATTACAGCGCCGGCGCACGCCCCTTTCCCGAAAGGAGAAAGCCCGGCCATCCCCCATACCTTATCAAAAAAAAGAAATACCAATCATGGCAACTATAGATTCCAAGATTCCCGAAGGTCCCGTCTCCGAAAAGTGGACCAACTATAAAGCCCACCAGAAACTGGTGAACCCCGCCAACAAGCGCAAGCTCGACATCATCGTAGTCGGCACGGGTCTTGCCGGTGCCTCTGCAGCAGCCTCCCTCGGCGAAATGGGCTTCAAGGTGCTCAACTTCTGCATCCAGGACTCCCCCCGCCGCGCACACTCCATCGCAGCACAGGGCGGTATCAATGCAGCCAAGAACTACCAGAACGACGGCGACTCCGTTTACCGCCTCTTCTACGACACCGTAAAGGGCGGCGACTACCGCGCACGTGAAGCCAACGTATACCGCCTCGCCGAAGTCAGCGCCGACATCATCGACCAGTGCGTGGCACAGGGCGTTCCCTTCGCACGCGAATACGGCGGCACACTCGCCAACCGTTCCTTCGGCGGCGTGCAGGTGAGCCGTACCTTCTACGCCAAAGGCCAGACCGGCCAGCAGCTCCTCCTCGGCGCCTACTCCGCACTCATGCGCCAGGTACACGCCGGCACCGTGAAGCTCTACACCCGCTACGAAATGCAGGACGTGGTCATCATCGACGGCCGCGCACGCGGTATCATCGCACGCAACCTCGTCAACGGACAGCTCGAACGCTTCGCAGGCCACGCCGTAGTGCTCGCCACCGGCGGTTACGGCAACACCTACTTCCTCTCCACCAACGCCATGGGTTGCAACTGCTCCGCAGCCATCGCAGCCTACCGCAAGGGCGCTTACTTCGCCAACCCCGCCTACGTGCAGATCCACCCCACGTGTATCCCCGTCCACGGCGACAAGCAGTCCAAGCTCACCCTCATGTCCGAGTCGCTCCGCAACGACGGCCGCATCTGGGTGCCCAAGAAGAAGGAAGACGCCGTCAAGCTCCAGAAGGGCGAAATCAAGCCCACCGACATCAACGAAGCCGACCGCGACTACTACCTCGAGCGCCGCTACCCCGCCTTCGGTAACCTCGTTCCCCGCGATGTGGCCTCACGTGCCGCCAAGGAACGCTGCGACGCAGGCTTCGGCGTGAACCCCACCGGCCTCGCCGTATACCTCGACTTCACCGAAGCCATCGGCCGACTCGGCATCGACGTAGTGCTCCAGCGCTACGGCAACCTCTTCGACATGTACGAAGAAATCACCGACGTGAAACCCGGCGCAGTGGTACGCAAGGGCGACGACGGCATCGAGTACACCAACCCCATGATGATCTACCCCGCCATCCACTACACCATGGGCGGACTCTGGGTCGACTACGAGCTCTCCACCAACATCCCCGGCCTCTTCGCCATCGGCGAGTGCAACTTCTCCGACCACGGTGCAAACCGCCTCGGCGCCTCCGCCCTCATGCAAGGCTTGGCCGACGGCTACTTCGTGCTCCCCTACACCATCCAGAACTACCTCAGTGACCAGATCACCGTGCCCCGCTTCTCCACCGACCTTCCCGAATTCAAGGCCGCAGAGAAAGCCGTCAAGGACCACATCGACCACCTGCTCAACATCAAGGGCAAAAAGTCAGTCGACAGCATCCACAAGGAGCTCGGCCACATCATGTGGGAATACGTCGGCATGGCACGCACCAAGGAAGGACTCGAAACCGCACTCGCCAAACTCAAGGACGTGCGCAAGGAATTCGAGACCAACCTCTTCGTGCCTCACCTCGAAGGCGTCAACGTAGAGCTCGACAAAGCCATCCGTCTCAACGACTTCATCACCATGGGCCAGCTCATCGCCATCGATGCCCTCCACCGTGAAGAATCGTGCGGCGGCCACTTCCGCGTGGAACACCAGACAGAAGAAGGCGAAGCCAAGCGCGACGACAAGAACTGCTTCTACGTAAGCTGCTGGGAATACCAGGGCGAGGACAAAGACCCCGTCAAGTACGAAGAGCCCCTCAAGTACGAAGCTATTGAAGTAAAAACCCGTAACTACAAGAATTAATCAGCCATGGCTAAGAACATATCTTTCACAATCAAGTACTGGAAGCAGAATGGCCCCAAGGATGCGGGTCACTTCGACACGCGTGAGATGCACGACATCCCCGACGACACCTCCTTCCTCGAGATGCTCGACATCCTCAACGAAGAACTCGTCAGCGAGGGCAAGGAACCTTTCGTATTCGACCACGACTGCCGCGAAGGCATCTGCGGCATGTGCTCGCTCTACATCAACGGTACGCCCCACGGCAAAACCGAAGCCGGAGCAACCACCTGCCAGCTCTACATGCGCCGCTTCAACGACGGCGACGTCATTACCGTTGAGCCCTGGCGCTCCGCAGCTTTCCCCGTCATCAAGGACTGCATGGTAGACCGCACCGCCTTCGACCAGATCCAGGCCGCCGGCGGCTACGTCAGCGTAGGCACAGGTTCGCCCCAGGACGCCAACGCCATCCTCATCCCCAAGGCCGACGCCGACGAAGCCATGGACTGCGCCACCTGCATCGGTTGCGGCGCCTGCGTAGCAGCCTGCAAGAACGGTTCGGCCATGCTCTTCGTAAGCTCCAAGGTAAGCCAGTTCGCACTCCTTCCCCAAGGTCGCGTAGAAGCCGCCAAGCGTGCCAAGGCCATGGTAGCCAAAATGGACGAACTCGGTTTCGGCAACTGCACCAACACCCGTGCCTGCGAAGCCGTTTGCCCCAAGAACGAGTCCATCGCCAACATCGCCCGCCTCAACCGCGAGTTCATCAAGGCAAAGCTCGCCGACTAAACCCTTGAAGCCTTTCTTCGCAAAGGCAACAAGCAAACAGATTAACCACATTAATCTTACATAAATGGAATCCCCGCCCCGCAGCAATGCGTCGGCGGGGATTCTGCATTTACCGCAAAGGAGCGACGCTTCGCGAATGTGCAAATGTGCGAATGTGCAAATGAGCAAATGAGCAACGCCTTGCACCGCGTATGGGGCGAAAGCGTATGGGGCGAAGTCTCCCGACTTCGCGTTCTACACGGCGTGTGCACCCTCTATGGGGGCGACGTTTGAAACGTCGCATTCTACACGGCGCTTCAAACAACGCCTTGAATGCGAAAGCGAATGGGCGAACGATGGGGGCGAAGTCTCCTGACTTCGCCTGCGCGAAGATTCAATATAAAACCACAACGCGCATATCTTGCACGTCAACGCAATAACGCACCCCAAAACGTCCGAATATCATTCAAAACACAATCTTTTCCGCAAAGTGTTTACAACAGTGTACGTGATATCCCCTGCATATACCTAATTTTGTGGACAAACCATTTTAAAACAGTGTTGCTATGAAACGTTTATTCCTATTCTTCGTCTCTTTCTTTGCATTAACTTCCACTCCCGTCTTTTCTCAGACCTCACTACCCGCTGCAACCGCCGATTCAGTGCTCTTCAACCGCTATCTCAACAACACGTTTGAGAAATATTACCCTATTGAAGTTCCTGATTTAGGCTTTTGCGACGTAAACAGAGCGGAAATCTGGCCTACAGCCTGATTCTGCTTAACGACGAATCGTTGAAATCTAAATCCTAAAGTTAAGTTTTCATTAGAGCATTTCGTTTCCGCACGATTGGATACTTGGACTATAGGTATGAAAAGTATCAAAAGCATGTCGGCTTTGTGTTTTTCTCTCAAAGTGTTTACAAGTGTTTGCCAAAGTCTGAAAATCTGATTGTATTTTTGCTTGAAACTTTTTGAAATCGTGATAACTAATAATTGGCTATGAGACGCGTTTTGATTATTTTTTCGTTGTGCTGGCTTCTCGCGCCAAGCATGTTTGCCCAAAGAAAACAAACCGCCAATTGTGATTCTTTGGCCTACTATACCTATTTGTCTGATACATTTGCGAAGTATTATCCCTTGGAAGTGATAGGTGAACTGCATGATTTTTTCAATTATGAAGTAACAGACACGGCAAAGTCAAACATTGTCAAAGAGAATTATACTCCGGGTATCATTCGTGCAAATCCTTTATAGCAAGGATATCCGGTAAGTACCATAATGATAGGAAGAGAAGATGGTACGGGCTTTTCTCGTACCTATCAGAACCCTAAGTTCCCGTTTCGGCTGTTGAAGCCGTATAAAGCTTGTTTGCGCAATTGCATGGAAAAGTATCACAAGAAAACAAACAAGAGTAAGTTAGTTCGAAACCTTCAAGACTTTAAGGCACAAAGCAATCATTATCCCTATTTCTTCCAAACCATTGATTCTGTATATCATGGCAATGTAGAGAGCTATGTAAAGGACCTATTCAAGGAGTCCATTCTGCTTAATGTGCGCCGAAGCGACAAATTTATCAACGAACCGTCGGCTGAAAGGTTCAACAACGATATCGGAGTACAATTTGTGCTTACCTTGTGGCAGTACGAAAAGTGGTTGGAAGACAGACAACTTCAAGACACTGCGGATGACTGACAACGTGAAAAGTGTTACTAGCCTGATATGGCAAGTCTTGGTGATTGCCACTCTATTGCTTAGCATAGGGTGGCAAGATGCCGCATGTATGAACTTTTGCAAGTATAACGTGCATTTCGGCTATTTGTCAGTCTATGTTTCTTGTGTCATATTGATGTTGCGCAAAAGCGTATTTGTGCCAAAAGGTTTGCTAGGGTTTGCCATAGTTCTTTTCTTATGGTGCAGCGTGTGCAACATAAAAAGCCATTGTCGATTGGTTGATGATGGGCAGTATATTTTTGCGCTTGTTGCATTCTGCATGGTGAGCTCTCAGTTGACAACGGATGTATGGAGGCGGCTGACAGCTTGCTTCACAGTTGTGATAGCTTTCTTGTGTCTATTGCAATTGACTGGAGTCTTCGGAGAAATCCCTTTGTTCGACAATAATGCGGGATGGGCTGCTGCTCTATGTTTGGGGAGTGTCAGCGTAAGCACATTGTCGTTTGAGAGGAAAGGTCTTTCGTTGCACTTTTGTGTAGGTGTAGCAGTGTTGTTGGTGATAGCATGTTGTCTGTATGCCGTGTCGCGTAGTGGTTTGCTGGCTTTTGTAGTTAGTCAGTTCTGTTTGCTCGTTCATCTTAAAAATGTGGCCTTTCTTAAGGTACTTGTGTTGTGCGTACTTATCTGTTTCGGAGGCGTTTGGTTGTATAATCGCAATCGCGATTCAGCTGACGGACGAAAACTTATTTATAGAACTTGTTGGTCGCTTTGTAAAAAATCGCCCGTTGCAGGATATGGGGCAGAGGCTATTGCTGCGCACTACATGCTCCAGCAGGCAAAAGTCCTTCGTAGTGAAAACGACAAAAGATGCTCATGGTTGGCTTCGGACGTCAACCATGCATTCAACGAGCCGTTGAACCTCGTGCTCCGTTATGGGTTTGTCGGTTTGCTGCTTGTATGCATGTTTCTTGCGTACTGCTTTATGAGGTCTGTTAACGAGGCTTATTGGCGTGAGGGCTTTTGTGTGACAGTTGCTTATTCCGTAACCGGTCTTTTCTCTTATCCTTCAGCATATCCCTATGTCTGTTTTCTCCTGGCGGGTAGCTTTTCTCAATTGTTTAGTCGCAACTTTGCAGCGAGTGTCGCACTAAGGCTAAGGGGTAAGGCAGTGCTGGCCGCATTGTTGTTCCTTGCCATATACATTGAGGGCAATAGCTTAAGGTATGGCCTTGCGTGGAAAGAATCCAATGACTTTTGTGAAAATGGAAATGTGCAAGAAGGCTTGCATCGATATGAGGAATTGCTTCCCAGCATGCAGACAAACGGCCGGTTCCTTTATAATTATGCGGTACACCTCAACAGTTGTCAACGCTATGTCGAAAGCTCTGATGTGTTGAAACTTGCGGAGCATCATTTGTGTACTTACGATACAGAGATGCTTGCAGGAGACAATGCTTTGTCGTTGGACCGATATGACCTGGCAATGCGCCATTTTGCAATGGCTCACCTGATGGTTCCTGTGCGCTTTATGCCACTTTACGGTTTGCTGCAAACAGCCATGCAAAAAGGCGACAGTTTATCTGCAAAATCTTATGCTCAAACCATTTGTCGCAAGCCGGTAAAAGTCTTTTCCTCTGAAATCCACGACATTAAGCTCGATGCAAAGAGCGTGTTGTATAAACTTGAAAGAAAACCATGACAGACAGTTCTTTCCATATACTTTTGATTTGTTGCATCGTCTTGCTCATGGTCCTTCTCGCCGTGAGTACGGCATATGTTGTGCATTATCGCCGTAAATACCACAATGCCGTAATGCAGAGCATGAAAGGGCTGTCCATTGGAAGTGAGTCTCGGCCAAAATCTCCAGACATAGAAATTACCGTTGCGGCAGAAAGAGACGCTCTTTTGGATGCTTTGCGTGAGAAAGCCAAAAACGGAATTCACATCACAAACGATGAAATCCGCCACATTGAGCTTTTGGAACATGCGCTTCATACCGGCGATGTGGACCATGCCGTGAGTGCCCACAAGCGTACAAGCCGAACAAGCATCGTTCAGGCCAGTCTCCATCTTTGGGGCTTGGGTGACCAAGAGATAGCCACCCTTTTCGACACCACGCGCCAATCCGTCCACAACAATTGGAAGAGGCTGATGAAGAATTTGTAAGGCCGGCTTAAGGGTGGTAATTTATAGAACCACCCTTAAATCCTAAAACTAAGCATAGGCAAAGGGGAAAGGCTTGCGTAAAATTTGTACCTTTGCAAGGTGAAATAACGGATTTTTCGATACACCTTGTTTTTATGAAGCTTTTAATCGTGAACGGCCCCAACCTCAACTTGTTGGGCCAACGAGAACCGGGCATTTATGGGAGCGACACCATGGATGCCTGCCTTGATGCGTTGCACAAGCGCTTTCCCGACGACGAGATAGACTATTATCAGAGCAACGTGGAAGGCTTTCTCATTGACCGCCTGCAGCAAGCGCTCAACGAAGGCGTGGAAGGCGTGGTGCTCAATGCCGGTGCCTATACCCACACCAGCGTGGCCCTTCACGACTGCATCCGTTCGCTCCGCTACCCCGTTGTGGAAGTGCACATCAGCAACGTCCACCAACGTGAGGAGTTCCGCCACCGCTCCATGATTTCCGCTGCCTGCAAAGGCGTAATCTGCGGGTTCGGACTCCACTCATACACCCTGGCCGTCGAGGCCCTCAAACTGAACGCCGAATAAGCGTCTCCCCTCACACAGAAAAACTACTAGACTCTATATGTACAAGAAAACAAAGATTGTAGCCACCATTTCCGACATGCGTTGCGACGTGGGGCTTATCCAGCGGCTCTACGATGCCGGCATGAACGTCGTGCGCCTCAACACCGCCCACCAGGACGCTGCGGGCATGAAGCGCGTCATCGACAACGTGCGCGAAGTTTCAAGCCATCTCGCCATCCTCGTCGACACGAAAGGACCGGAAGTGCGTACCACAGCCACCGACCAGCCCATTGAATACCACAAGGGCGAACTCGTCACCATCGTGGGCAATCCCGAACTCAAAACCACCCACGACACCATAGCTGTTACCTACACCGACTTTGTGAAGGACGTGAACGTAGGTGCGCAAATTCTCATCGACGACGGCGACCTCGGTCTGCGCGTTGACGAAAAGGACGGCACTTCGCTTACCTGTCATGTGGAGAACGACGCCACCCTCGGTTCGCGCAAGAGCGTGAACGTGCCCGGTGTGCGCATCAACCTTCCCGCACTCACCGAGAAGGACCGCCGCAACATCGAGTTTGCCATCGACTACGACGTGGCCTTCATTGCCCACTCCTTCGTGCGTTCAAAGGAAGACATCTACGAAATACGCAAAATGCTCGATGCCAAGAACAGTGACATCCGCATCATTGCCAAGATTGAGAACCAGGAAGGCGTTGACAACATCGAC
>CAVCAV010000016.1:0-22921 GCA_963600165.1 Christensenella sp. UBA1685
TCAACTTCCAGCCCAAGCTCCACTACATGAACGAATGGTGGAAGCAGCTCTACGGAGAAAGCGAAGGCAAGGACGGCAAGGGCATCTTCCCCGCAGCCGTTGACTTCACCACCGACCTCCACTCCATGGGCCAGTGGATTCAGGAAGGCGAACGCACCATCTTCGAAACCGTGGTTTCCATTGAAAACCCCGAACACAAGGTGCTCTTCCCCCACGACGACGAAAACCTCGACGGACTCAACTTCCTCGAAGGCAAGCGCGTGGACGAAGTGAACAAGATGGCCGAACTCGGCACCCAGCTCGCCCACGTTGACGGCGGTGTGCCCAACATGCGCGTGAGCGTAGAGCGCCTCGACGAGTACCACCTCGGTCAGCTCATCTACTTCTTCGAACGTGCCTGCGGCATCAGCGGTCTCCTCCTTGAAGTGAACCCCTTCAACCAGCCCGGTGTGGAAGCCTACAAGAAGAACATGTTCGCCCTTCTCGGCAAACCCGGCTACGAAGCTGAAACGCAAGCCATTCAAGCTCGTCTGAAGTAATATTATATTCCCAAGACTGTTCAAGCTGAATGAAATCAGTTGACCAATACCTGAAAAGGCACGGCTTCGAGGCTTTCTCCCCGAAGGCCGTGCTTTTTGATATGGACGGTGTGCTCTTCGACTCCATGCCCAACCACGCCACCTCGTGGGCAAAGGTCTGCACGGAGTTCGGACTCACCATGTCCACCGAAGAAGCCTACATGCACGAGGGCCGCACCGGTGCCTCAACCATCAACATCCTCTCGCAGCGCTATTGGCACCGCGACGCCACGCCCGAAGAAATAGAGCAAATCTATGCCGAGAAGTGCCGCCTTTTCAACGCCTGTCCCGAAGCGCCGAAGATGAACGGCGCCGACGAACTTCTCCGTCAGGTGAAAGCCGCCGGACTGAAGATTGTCGTCGTCACCGGAAGCGGACAGCGTTCGCTCCTCGACCGCCTCGAACACAACTATCCCGGCGTGTTCACCCCCTCGCTCGTTGTTTCGAGCAAGGACGTCGTGCACGGCAAACCCAATCCTGAACCCTACCTCATGGGCCTGGAGAAAGCCGGTGTGAAGCCGTGGGAAGCCGTGGTGGTGGAAAACGCTCCGCTCGGCGTGCGTGCCGCAGTGGCAGCCCGCATATTCACCGTGGCCGTCAACACGGGACCGCTCCCCGAAAGTGCCCTGCTCAACGAGGGGGCCAACATGCTCTTCCCCTCCATGCAGGCATTTAGTGACCACTTTGAAGAATTGAGAAAAGAATGGCAAGTATAGAAAAAGCAATCTACAACCGCACCGAACGCCTCCTTGGCGCCGACGCCATGGATGTGCTCGGCGAAAAGCGCGTCATCGTGTTCGGCGTGGGTGGGGTAGGGAGCTGGTGTGCGGAAAGCCTTGTACGCTCCGGTTTCCGCCACATCACCATTGTCGACTCCGACCGCGTGTGCATCACCAACGTCAACCGCCAGATTATGGCCACGATGGACACGGTGGGCATGGTGAAGGTGGACGCCTTGAAACAGCGTCTGCTCAGCATCAACCCCAAAGCCGAAGTGGAGGCGGTGCAGAAAATCTACACCGAGTCGACCGCCGACGAGTTCGACCTCAATTCCTACGACTACGTCATCGACGCCATCGACTCGTTGCAGGACAAGGCGCTCCTTATTCTTCGTGCCACCCGCTCGAAGGCAAAGTTCTTTTCCTCCATGGGCGCAGCGCTCAAGCTCGACCCTTCGCGTGTGGCCGTTGCGGAGTTTTGGAAAGTGAAGGGGTGTCCGCTCGGAGCCGCCCTTCGCCGCAAGTTCAAGAAGCAGGGCGTTTTCCCCTCGCGGAAATTCAAATGCGTCTACTCCGACGAACTGCTTGAAAACAAAGGCCGCAGCCATGCTTGCGGCACCGCCGCCTGCCTTTGCCCCAAAGCCGAAAACGGTCCCGGCGATCCCGAACTGCTCAACCACGAATGGTGCAGTTCGAAAGCCCAAATCAACGGTAGCCTTTCCCACATCACCGCCATTTTCGGTTTCACCATTGCTGGCCTCGTCATGCAGGATGCGCTTCGCGAATGAATCGCTAATCGCTTCGCGAATGTGTAAATGTGCAGATGTGCAAATGTGCAGATGAGCTGCGCTTTGCACCGCATATGGGGGCGACGTTTAAAACGTCGCGTTCTACACGACATGACATAATTTATTTCAGCAATCAAAAAATAGCCGCATACAGGTTTCTGCTGTATGCGGCTATTGCTATGTGTATGAAGTGTATCTTCTTTTACTTGATCAAATCGGTGCTACGCTTGATGAACTTGCTGAGCGCTTCGCCCTTCAGCAGACCGTTCTGAAGAAGAGCAAGGTCGACGAGCTGCTGCACGATGGCGCTGCCGGCGGCATAGTCGGCCCAAACGCCCTTGCGGAGGTCTTCCTGCTTGGCGATGGCGTCGTTGCATTCCTTCATCTCGTTCTTCTGCTCCTCGGTGAGGTCCTCGGGTTTCGTGTCCTTCTGGCTCTCTTCGAGGGCCGTGTGGCGCGCTTTGAGTCCTTTGATCTCGCTTTCGATGGGCGTGAGCTTGTCGGCAAGCTGCGTGCCCATGTCGTCGCGGATGGCCTTCACGATGCGGTGGTCTGCATTGAGCACCACGCTGTACATGTCAGGCATTTCGCCATAGAACGCCATGCCCGGCTGCAGACGGCTCATGTCCTTCATGCGGCGCATATACTCGCTTTGTGTGATGACCACAGGGGCGGCGTTTTCGCCCAGGGCGGCCACTTCTACGTGGAATTCCTTCTTGTCAATCTTGGGAAGGTCGGCGGTGAACACGCCCGAGAGGTTGTTGACGAGCTTTTCGTCGAGCACCTCCTGCACGTGGTCGTCCTTTACGATGAGGCGGTCGATGACGTCGCCGTCTACGCGGACGAAGCGGCTCTTTTCGAACTTCTGTTCAAGCATGCCGGCGAGCGGCGTGTCGAGCTGGCCGTCCATGAGGAGCACGTTGTAGCCTTTGGCCTTGGCGCTCTCGATATAGGTGTACTGGTCGTCCTTGTTGTTGGCGTAGAGGTAGATGAGGTTGCCGTCCTTGTCGGTCTGCTCGGCGCTGATGAGCGTCTTGTACTCGTCGTAGGTGTAGAACTTGCCGTCCACGTCTTTGAGCAGGGCATAAGTTTTTGCCTTGTCGTAGAACTCGGGTTCGGAGAGCATGCCGTAGTGGATGAAGAGCTTGAGGTTGTCCCATTTCTCTTCGAAGTCCTTGCGGTCGTTCTTGAAGATGGACTGCAGGCGGTCGCTCACTTTCTTCGTGATGTACTGCGAAATCTTCTTCACGTTGGAGTCGCTCTGCAGATAGCTTCGGCTCACGTTGAGGGGAATGTCCGGCGAGTCGATCACACCGTGGAGCAGCGTGAGGAAGTCCGGCACGATGTTCTCCACCTGGTCGGTGACGAACACTTGGTTGCAGTAGAGCTGAATCTTGTTGCGGTGAATGTCGATGTTCTCCTTGATGTGGGGGAAGTAGAGCACGCCCGTGAGGTGGAAGGGGTAGTCCACGTTGAGGTGAATCCAGAAGAGGGGCTCGTCGGACATGGGGAAGAGCTGGCGGTAGAACGCCTTGTAGTCCTCGTCCTTAAGCGTGGAGGGCGTCTTGGTCCACAACGGGGTGGTGTCGTTCACGATGTTGTCCTCGTCGGTGTCGACCTGCTTGCCGTCTTTCCATTCCGTCTTCTTGCCGAAGGCAATCTCAATGGGGAGGAAACGGCAGTATTTGTTGAGCAGTTCCTGAATCTTTTCCTTTTCAAGGAATTCCTTGCAGTCGTCGGAGATGTGGAGCACGATGTCAGTACCGCGGTCGGCTTTCTCGCATTCGTCTATCTCAAAGGCAGGCGAACCGTCGCAGGTCCATTTCACGGCCTGTGCGCCTTCGCGGTAGCTGAGGGTGACGATGTCTACGCGGTCGGCCACCATGAAGGAGGAGTAGAAACCGAGTCCGAAGTGGCCGATGATGGCCTGTGCGTCGTCTTTGTATTTCTCAAGGAAGTCGTTGGCGCCGGAGAAGGCAATCTGGTTGATGTATTTGTCTATTTCTTCGGCGGTCATACCGATACCGCGGTCGGACACGGTGAGTGTGCCGGCTTCCTTGTCAATGCTGACGGTGACTTTGAGACTGCCCATCTCGCCCTTGAAGTCGCCCTTCATGGCGAGGGTCTTGAGCTTCTGGGTGGCATCGACGGCGTTGCTTACGATTTCGCGGAGGAAAATTTCATGGTCGCTGTAAAGAAACTTCTTGATGACCGGGAAAATGTTCTCGGTGGTGATTCCTATGTTACCTTTTTGCATGGTTGCTGTAAGTTTATATTTGTTCGCTCTCGGCGTAAGCAAAGTTTGTGCCAATGCAGGGCGTGACATGCGCAGCAAGGTAAATAAATGCGCACCATGGGGCGAACGCTGGAGGCGAACGATGGAGGCGAAGTCTCCTGACTTCGCTTGCGCGAACATGAATCTCCGAGAATTATTGAACATCCATATTCAAAAAACAATTCATGGCCCATTCCTGACGATTCATGTTCTTAAGAAAAACATGAATAAGCCATGAATGGACCATGAATTGATCTTCGTAAAAAAAATTGCGCAAGCGAGCTCGGGAGAGCTCGCCTCCATCGTTCGCCCCCATCGTTCGTTTACCTTACAATAATCTTCTTCGTCTTCGTTTCCTTTCCGTAGGCTTTGCTGCGGTAGAAGTATACGCCCTGGGGCAGACGGCGGCCGGCCTGGTCGGTGAAGTTCCAGTCGGCGGTGGCATACTCTCCGCTGCTGACGCGCTGTGTGGTGGCCCATACGCAGAAGCCCATCGTGTTGTAGACCTCCGTGCGTACGTCCACATCGCCTTCTGCCTGGCGGATGAACGAGGTGACGAATCGGGCCGTCTGGCCGGGTGAGAGTTCGGTGGCGTTGACTTCAAAGGATGAACTTCCGCCTTGGCGCACTTCAAACTGCAGACGTGCCGTGGTGGAATTGTCGTAGACGTCCCACATGCGGAAGGCCAGCGAATGGACACCGGGGGTGAGGCCCGTGAGGGGGTATTCCACCAGTCCCGTGTTGTAGGAGCCGAAGTCGAACTTGAAGTAGTCGTTGAGGCGGATGGCGTTCACGGCGTCGTTGTCGAGAATGAGTTCCACGTTGTGCCCCAATGCTCCCGAGGCTACGGAGAGCGCGGTGGAGTCGCTCACGGAGGCATAGAACGTGGTGTTCACGTCTACCACACCGCCGTTGGGAAAGTCGGGACGGTCGAGGTAGACGTAGATGTCGGGGCCCAGGGTGTCGGCCTTTTCGGCCTGCCCCGTAGCATTGATGCAGAAGCGCGTTTCGTTTCCCTTGTATTCCTTCGTGCTGTCGTTGTTGATGGCGTAGAGCGAAAGCAGCGCGCGGTCGGTGCTGAGGTTTACTCCGCGGGGAACGACGATGTCCACCTGGAAGCGTCCGTTGGTCACTTTCACGTCGCCCTGGTAGAGCGAGCGGGTGTAATCCTTGTAGACCTTCGGGTTGGCGGACGAATTGCCTGCGCCTTTGCACGTGATGGTTTCGGCGGGGGCGAAGAGCATGGCGTTGAGCGTGCCGTTGAACGATCCGTCGGCCGTTGTGCCGTTGCCGGTGACCTTGCCCGAGAAGCGTGTGAGCGTGCCGGTGGCGATGGTTTGCGACGCAGTGCCGCCGAGCGGGGTGGCGTTGATGCTGTCCACGCTGATGCCGTCGTCGGCATAGGCCAACGTGACGGCGGGGTCGCCGAGGAGGGCATACTTGAGCTTGTTCATCGTGTAGTCCGACCCAATGGTAGAACCGCTGGTGACGAGTTCGTTCTTCGTTTTGCGGAGGGCGGCGCCGAAGGTCAGGCGGTTGCCCTGCGTGTCTTTGGCGAAGAGATACTTGACGAGACCTTTGTCGATGGAGCGGTTGTAGTTGGAATAGACCGAGCGTGCGGCACAGATGACGGCCACAGCTCCTCCGTTGGCATTGTAGAGCGCATTGCGGCCGAGGTCGCTGACGGGTTGGTCGTAGGGCGATATCTCGCACGAAGCGTAAATCCACAGCGGTAGCGCGTCGGACACGTTGGCGCTCATGTCGTCCTTGTTGATGAGGAACTTGTGGGAGAGGCGGTCGGGCGAACCGTGTCCGTTGTAGTTGAAGATGAGTGCACCTTGCTGCATGAGCTGCTTGAGGTGTTCTGTGGCGGCGGGGTAGGTGGTGCCTTGGGCCGTTTGGGAGGCGGTGTAGGAGTCGAGGTAAAGGCGGCGCACGAGAAAACTCTCGCCGGCTGCACGCGAGGTCTGTGCACAGATGGTGTCGGCGTCGGTCATGTGGCTGTTTTCGTCGCCGCTGTCGGCAATGGAAAACATGTGGTTCTTCCATGCTCCCGCACTCTTGTTGTCCATATATTTAATGGTGCGGTCTACGAGAATCTTGGCCGTGGCGGCATCGTGGCACGGCATGCGGCCGATGCCGAGGTCCACTTTCTCCGATTCTATCTTGCTTCCTTCGCTGTCATCAAGGAGTCCGTAGTAGTCGTCGGTGACGTAGGAGTGGAGCGTGCCTATGGAGTAGCCCGAATTGTTGTAGCTCTCCTGGTCGTTGCGTTCGTAGGCGAGGAGATAGTCGTTGTGGTTGATGGAGGAATAGTCGGACGTGACACCGCGGTTGTCCCACAGACAGTCGCCGAAGAGTACGAGGTATTGCGGACGCTCGCTGTCGGTGGAGGCTTTGTCGTAGAGCATCTTGAGGTAGCGGCGGTAGGCCGTGGCGTCGGGTGTGCCTGAGGAGAACTCGTTGTAAATCTCTTCTGCGGTCACCACTTTCGTAGTGAGTCCTTGGCGTGTGCGGTGCTCGTCGGCAAGGCGGTTGGCCTGCTCGGTGAGTTTGCCCGACGAGGGCACGATGACCACATACTGTATGCCGCTGTCGGCATGCAAGTCCTGGTTGCTGACGGTGCCCACGGTTTGTGGCGAAGAGTATTCCTTCTCTTCGTTGACAATGACAAAACGCTGTGTGCCGTCGGCGGCATAGGCGGTGAGGGTGGAGCCGTTGAGCTCGGAGGGGAGCACGGCGGCATCGGCGTTACCGCTTCCAATTTGCCATACTCGGGTGTGGCTGTCGGCATCGTTGATGACCAGTTTTACGGCCCCTTTTACGTTGGGCGAGAAGGCGGCAACGGGATTGGAGGCGGAGAGCTGCTGCGGATAGACGATGCGTATGTAGTTGAGGCGCGCTTGCGTGTCGGTGGCGCGCACTTGCAGTGCGGGCTGGGCGGACGTTATCTGGTTGGTGCTGAACGAGGCACGGTAGCCGCGGGCACTTTCGCCGTCGCCGTTGGCCGCACTGATGGTGCCGCGGGACAGCACGTTGCCCGATGACTCATCCACCAGGTTCACGGTGGTGGAACTTACGGCATTGGAACAGGCAATGTCCCACGCAATGTTGACGTTTGCCGCGCTGCCCGTTTCGTTGCTTGAGGTGACAAGACCGGGCAATTGGAAGCGGTAGCGTTTCGACGAACCTACCGTTTCCGACTCGTAGAAGTCGCGTCCGCCTTCGTACCAGCAGTATCCGTCGTTGTCGGTAAGGGCGTGGGCTTTAATCTGCGTCACTTCCGTAGCCGTGGCAGAGGGCTTGGAAAGTGTGGCGAGTTCGGCGGGACTGTCGCCTTCGGTAAGGAAATAACAGGATGAGGAGGAGAAGGCATTCTGGCGGTGTGTGCCGTCGGCGTTCCAGCGTATGGTGCCTTCGGCGAAGAACACTACGGAGTTGCTGCGGCGGAAGAGGGGTATTTCCTTTAGGTCGTCCACCCATGCATCGCGGTCGGAGGTAGAGGCCAGTTCCACAAGCGGACGGCCGCCTTGTCCGTAGAGTTTCACTTTTGCGGGGTCGTTGAATCCCATCTTCTTGAGTTGCGAGGCGCTGAGTTGGTACAGGCCTTCGCTG
The DNA here is from genome assembly GCA_963600165.1 of Christensenella sp. UBA1685. Taxonomy (GTDB): domain Bacteria; phylum Bacteroidota; class Bacteroidia; order Bacteroidales; family Bacteroidaceae; genus Alloprevotella. The sequence goes on from CAVCAV010000016.1 coordinate 7,976, forward strand.
CTCACTTTTATCTTCACCCACTTTCCCGAGGCAAGCACGCTGTGTTCGGCATAGCGGCTGGCGGCCTGTGCCTGTGCGGCAACCTGTGCAGCCAAGCGGTAGGTGTGCGGCAGATTGTCTGCCGAAGATGTCTTCTGCAGTTTGAAACCGGTGAGGAGCATCCATTTCCCGTTGCGTTCGATGATGGGTATGAACGACACGTCGGCAACGGTATTGCCGCGCTCAATGCCCTGCGTCACGTTCAAGGCGATGTGGTCGGAAGGACGTGCGCCGAGCGCCTGGAACTTCGCTTTCTGCGCAGGCGTAAGAGCGACGTATTCGGGGTAGGCTATGCTGAAACTTACGTTCTCTCCTTCAAGGAGTTTGCCCAACGGCACTTGAACGGCATAGTGCGGCACGTGGTTCTGTGCAATCCACACGGCGGGCGACGGGAGTTGCACGAAGCCGTCGGTCTGTGCCTGTAGCGGTCCTGCGGAGAGCAGGGCCGTGAGGAGTATGGAGGTGATGTGGTGCGTATGGGACTTTTTCATGAGAGTCGGAAAAGGGGGAATAATGTGCAAATATGCGAATGTGCAAATGTGCAAATGGGAATGCCTATGGGGCGAAAGCGTATGGGGGCGAAGTCTCCTGACTTTGCGTTCTACACGATACACTCAACTCTCGCCAATTGCTATTTCACGTTGAATGTGAGGGCAGACTTGCCGTTGATGCTTGCTTCCACGTGGTCGTCAATTGCCACATCAAAACCGTCAACGGCGGCGGGGAGGAGGAGAATGTCGCCCTGGCGCATAATGTAGTAGTCGCTAGCCTGTGCAATGAAGGCGGCAATGCTTTCACGCACCTTGCTGAACGTGAAGTAAATGGCCGTGGTGCCGTTTTGGCAGGCTTCGCAATGCGCCTCGTCGCTTTTCAACGCTTCGTCTACCGATGAATACTCGCCGATGCAGACGGCGTCGTTGAAACCGAAAGCAAGGTCCCACGGCAGGTGGTTGGCCTGCAGCTGTTCGAGCAGGGGGTGCGCCGTGAAATATATGGCGGGGGCCACGGCATCGTAGTAACGCGAAGCAAATTTCGTGTGGATGCTGCGTCCGAGCCGGTTGATGCGGACGGCGAGGGCAAGATGGGCCGTGCAGCGCGGGGCAAAGTCGGGGATGAAGAACGGTGTCTTTGCATTGTGCAGCGCAGTGTCGGGGATGGTGTGGATGGCACTGACGCTTTCGCTTCCCTCAGGAGTCGTAGGAGTGACAGACAGGAGAATCTTCATGGCCGGCTACGCTTCGTAGAGGTGAAAGATGCGTTCCATGAGTTTCCACTTCTCGGCCGAACCGGCATGGGCGGATGCCTGCTGGTATCGTGCCGTGAGTTCTTCCCACTCGGCCTGTCGGGGCAGCGTGGCAAGTCGGCTCATTGCCTCGTTCCAGTCGGCGTTGGCGGGCATTTCCACAATCATAAACAGGCGTGTGCCCAAGAGGTATATCTCCATCTCGAGAATGCCCACTTGGCGGATGCCCTCAATGATTTCGGGCCAGATGCCGTCCTGTGCATGGAGTTTGCGGTAGGCGGCAATGAGTTCGGCGTTGTCGCGTAGGTCAAGTGTCTGGCAGAAACGTTTGGTGGGGCCGTTGAATTGCTTGACGGCATATCCTTGTGTAAGGTCTATCTTCATGTATGCAGGTTTTTGAGAAATGGGCAAGAGGCGGGTGCGTCACCCATTATTATATATAACGAGGAATCGGGGCAAATATTGTTCCGCTCTTTGCAGCACACTATTTGCCCCGATGATTTGTGGCGTATTATTTTACGAGCACCTTGTGGCCGTTGACCACATAAATGCCGTTGGGCAGACTGCGGAAAGCCTCGTTGGCACGCACGTTTTGGCGCACGAGCGTTCCGTCCGTTTTGTAGACGTTGACGAGAGCGTTGTCAGCAGTGTCGATAACGCGGTGAATGGCGTCGGCGGCTTCTTTCACGAAGAGTGCCACGGGCGTTTGCGTGCTGGCGTAGCAGGCGAAACGGGGCGCGCTGGCATTGTAGCTGATTGCGCGGTCGGGGTAGGCGAGGGGGGAAATCTGCGCTGTGCCGTCGGAAGAGATGCTGATGGTCCACTGGGCGTTCTTCTCCGTGCAAGTCTCGGACGAGTGGAGCTTGTTGGCCTTTGCCGTAAGGGCAAGGTAGGTTTGGCCCACGGTGTCGTAGAGCGTCCAGGCTCCGCTTTCGCCGCCTATGGTGATGGCATAGGGCTTTCCGCTTTCACCCACAGACGTGGTGACGGACGTGCCGTTGGTGAGTGTGATGTTGGCATAGGTACGGATGTCCGAACCGGCAGCTGCCATGGCGGTGGCTTTGCTTACGCACACGATGAGCACTTGTTTGCCGGCGGAGACAGACGCATTGTCGGTGGCCATCACGTAGAGCGCTTCGCCTTCGGAAGGTGTGGGAGTGGGGTCGGGAGTGGGGTCTGGTGTAGGATCGGGCGTAGGATCGGGAGTGGGGTCGGGTGTTGTGTCGTCGGGTTTGACGTAAGCCACGGGGTCGAAAGCCGTGGAAGTCATTGTGCCCCAAACGTATTGTTCCAGTCCAGGATAGTCGATATAGGGATTGCGGTTTCCCTGAATCTTGTAGATGGCCGCGTTGCGGTTCGTTTCTTTCTCGCTCACGGGGTCTTCCTTAGCCCAACGGAGGAGCATGGTGAGTGCCCAGTTGGCATAGGCCGGATATTTGTTGCCGGCGAGCATGGGGCTGCTCCATGAGGCTATCTTGTCCTCGTAGGCTGTGGCCATGTAGAAATAGGAGCGTGCGAGGTCGCCCTTGTATTCGTCGGCGGGCTCGAACACTCTGCCGGTGTAACCCGCTACGGTGCAGGAGCCGAGCTTGCTGAATCCGCCGCTCGACATATAGACCTCGCCTTCGGTTTCGCCCAAGGGGTAGTTGGAGCGGCGGCCGTTGACGTATCCGTCTGTGGGGTAAAGGTGGAAGAGGTCGGTGTACATGGGCTTGGCATCGTTGAACCAGCTTTTGGGGAACGAGTGTTCACGGTTGTAGGCGTCGCCTTCGCCGCTGTAGTTCTTCCCTTGTGCCGAGCCTCCGGGCACGTAGTTGGTGACGTTGGAGTAGATGTCCCATATCTTTCCGTCAGCGCGCACGTCGGTGGTCTTGAAGTCGGTCCAGAGCTGGTCGTACGAACGTGCCGTGTGTGAGGCAATGATGTTGAAAAGGGCGGTTTTGAGTGCACTGCCTTTTTTGCCTTTGGCGGATGAGTAGTAGTCGGGGGCCGACTGTGCGAGCAGGGTTACTGCAAGGATGAAGAGGGCGCTGAGGGCTTGTATGCGCCGTGAGAAGAGATGTGACATGTATCTTTTTGTGAGAATGTAATTTGTGGTTGTATGGTTAATGAACAACAAAATTGGCTCTTTTTCTTGAGATACATGCGCACGGGGCAATGAAAAATGTATGAAGTCCTCAATGCGAGCGAACGATGCGAGCGGACGATGGGGGCGAGCTCTCCCGAGCTCGCAGGGCGGAAATGCCACGGAAATACAAAACGAAGCGCACGAAACCGTCTGCAATCAACGCACAAAACCACCCCACTCAGCCGTTCATACACGGAAAATTGTCGGTAAAAGCGCGCATTTCGTCGAGTTTGGCACGTCAACAAACATTTATTCACGTGCTTTGGGAATGTTGAACCATAATTTTGCACCAGAAACATTTTACATCCACTCAAGAGCCTATGAAAATGAATAGAAAGCTCGTAAGCGCACTGCTCGCAGCCGCTTTCACCTTCGGCATTCCCTCTACGCTCCTTGCGCAACGCGTATGGACGCTTCAGGAGTGCATCGACTATGCGGTGAAGAACAACGTGCAGTTGCAAAAGAGCCGGGCTGCAGAACAGACTTCTGCCATCAATGTGATTGAGGCCAAAGCCGCCCGCCTCCCGTCGCTGAACGCATCCATTTCCCAAAATCTGACGTACCGTCCCTTCCAGGAATCGAGCAGCAACTTTGTGAACGGCGGCATTGCCACTTCGGCTGCCGACAAAGCCACGCAGAGCGGTTCCTACGGCGTGAACGCCCAGTGGACCGTGTGGAACGGCAACAAGACGAAGATGAACATCGAGAACGCACAGTACAACCAGCAGCTTGCCGCACTCGACACCCAACAGTCTGCCAACAGCATCAAGGAGCAGATAGCCCAGCTCTACACGCAGATACTCTATATGACTGAAGCTGAGAAGGTAAACCGCACGTTGCTCACGCAAGACTCCATCGTGCTCGCCCGTGGCGAAGAGATGGTCAGCGTAGGCCAGCTTGCCAAAGCCGACCTCGCCCAGCTCAAGTCGCAGGTAAGCCAGGGCCGCTACGACATTGTCAACGTGCAGACGCAGATTGCCGATGCCAAAATGCAGCTCAAGCAGCTCCTCGAACTCCCTGCTACGGAGGACTTTGACGTGGTGTCGGTTGACGTAACCTCTTCGCAAGTGCTCAGCCAGATTCCCTCCAAGGCCAGCGTTTATGCCGCAGCCCTCGACAGCCGTCCCGAAGTGAAGCGTTCGCAAATTGCCATCGACCAGAGCAAACTTGCCACCAAGATTGCCAAGGCCGGCTACTATCCCACCATCAGTCTGATGGGTGGACTCGGTGACAGCCACATGACTGGTGCTCAGAACAACTTCTTCAATCAGATGAAGCAGAACTTCAATACGCAAATCGGCGTGTCGGTGTCCATTCCCATCTTCGACAACCGCCAGACGAAGAGCGCCGTGGAGCGTGCCAAGGTGGCAGAAACCACTGCGCAGCTCGACCTCCTCGACACGCAGAAGCAACTTTACAAAACGGTGGAGACCTATTGGCTCAACGCTACCAACTCGCAGGCCAAATACATCGCCGCCACCGACAACGTGGAGAGCCTGCAGACGAGCTACGGCCTGATGAACGAGCAGTTCAACGTGGGCTTGAAAAACATTGCCGAACTCCTCACAAGCCGTGCCAGCCTGCTCAGCGCCCAGCAGCAGATGTTGCAGGACAAATACACCGCCTATCTCAACCGCAATCTGCTCAACTTCTACGCAGGCGAAGAACTGAAGTAATCCCGCAGCGGACAGCAACCAAAATAACACACGCACTAAGTTCAAAAATCAACGAGAAAACGATATGAAAAAGAAGAAACTCATCAGAAACATAATTCTGGGTGTGGTTGTCCTCGCTGCTGCAGGAGGCGGCGTATATGCCTGGCAGTCCTCCCAAAAAGCTCCCTTTGAAGTGAGCTACGAAACGGCGAAGGTGGAGAAAGCCACCATCGGCAACAGCGTCACCGCTACCGGTACCATCGAAGCAGTAACTTCCGTAGACGTCGGTACGCAGGTGTCTGGTATCATTGACAAAATCTATGTCGACTACAACTCCGAAGTGAAGAAGGGACAGGTCATTGCCGAACTTGACAAGACCAACCTCATCAGCGAACTCAACAGTGCCAACAGCCAGCTCGCCAGTGCCAAGAGCGACCTTGAGTACCAGCAGAGCAACTTCTCACGCCAGAAGACCCTCTACCAGAAGGGCCTCATCAGCGCCAACGACTTTGAGAGCGCACGTCTCTCCCTCGAGCAGGCCAAGAGCGCCGTGGCTCAGCGTCAGGAAGCCGTGAACAAGGCAAAGACCAACCTCAGCTATGCCACCATCACTTCCCCCATCGACGGAATCGTGCTCAGCAAGTCGGTGGAAGAAGGACAGACCGTGGCTTCAAGCTTCAGCACTCCTACGCTCTTCACCATTGTGAAGGACATGACCGACATGCGCGTGGTTGCCGACGTGGACGAAGCCGACATAGGCGAAATTGCCGTAGGTCAGCGTGTGACATATACTGTCGACGCTTATCCCGACGATGTGTTTGAAGGAACCGTGACGCAGGTGCGTAACGAAGCCACCACGACCAACAATGTGGTGACCTACGAAGTGGTAATCTCCGCGCCCAACCCCGACCTCAAGCTCAAGCCCGGACTTACCGCCAACGTGACCATCTACACCCTTGAGCGCACCGGCATTGTGAGCGTGCCCACCAAGGCCCTCCGCTTTACGCCGACTGCCGAAACCGTAGGCAAACAGGACAAGATTGTGGACTGCAACGGCACGCACAAACTTTGGGTGCGCGACGGCAAGACCTTCAAGGCCTACTCCGTTCAGACGGGTATCACCAACGGTACGCGTACGGAAATCCTTAGCGGCATCAAGGAAGGTACCGTAGTCATCGTAGACATGAAGGAAGCATCCGAAGACGACAATTCCACGTCAGAGTCGTCCTCCGAGTCGAGCGACGAACAGAGTCCGTTCTCACCTGGCCCTCCGGGAAAGAACAAGAAGAAGTAAGCAACGGTAAAAGACAAGTTGGGAGATTCCGACAGACAGTTGCAAATCTCACAACTTGTTCTTCGCCCCTCTCCATAAACTCTAAGCCAAAAGCCCTATGAGTGAAAAATTAATTTCGCCCGAAGAAGACCTCTCGCAGCGCAAGGTAGTCATCGAACTGCGCGACGTGCGACGCAACTTCATTGTGGGCGACGAAACGGTGCACGCCTTGCGTGGCGTTTCGTTCAAGATATACGAAGGCGAGTTCGTCACCATCATGGGTACGTCGGGTTCCGGCAAGTCCACGCTCCTCAACCAGCTGGGCTGCCTCGACACCCCCTCGAGCGGCGACTATTTCCTCGACGGCGTGAGCGTACGCACCATGCGCCGCAGCGAGCGTGCCGTGCTGCGCAACCGCAAAATCGGTTTCGTGTTCCAAAACTACAATCTGCTCGCCAAGACCACTTCGGTGGAGAACGTGGAACTTCCCTTGATGTACAACTCGGCCGTGAGCGCCAAGGAACGCCGCGAACGCAGCATCAAGGCCCTGCAGATGGTGGGACTCGGCGAACGCCTCTACCACAAGTCCAACCAGATGTCCGGCGGACAGATGCAGCGCGTGGCCATTGCCCGTGCGCTGGTCAACGACCCCGCCGTGATTCTCGCCGATGAGGCCACCGGTAACCTCGACACGCGTACCTCCTTTGAAATACTTGTGCTCTTCCAGAAACTCTTCGCTGCCGGCCGCACCATCGTGTTTGTGACCCACAACCCCGAGATAGCCCTCTACTCCAGCCGCAACATCGTGCTGCGCGACGGACTCATCCGTGAGGACGTGGTGAACCACGACATACATTCGGCTGCCGAGGCGCTTGCCGCACTTCCCGTACCAGAAGAGTAGGTTATTTAAGAATTGAAACATGAACATATCCAACCTTTTCAAGATAGCCCTTCGGGCCATTGCCGCCAACAAGCTCCGCTCGTTCCTCACGATGCTGGGCATCATCATCGGCGTGGCGTCCGTCATTGCCATGCTCGCCATCGGCCAGGGTTCGAAGAAGAGCATCCAGGCCAACATCTCCGAGATGGGTTCGAACATGATAATGATTCGTCCCGGACAGGACAAAGGCCCCGGCGGTGCACGACAGGACGCTTCCGACATGCAGACGCTTAAGCTGAAGGACTACGAGTCGCTGAAGGAAAACTCCAAGTATCTCGCAGCCATCTCTCCCAGTGTCAACTCCTCCGGCCAGTTCATCTTCGGCAACAACAACACCCCCAGTACGCTCTATGGCATCTCGCCCGAATATCTCGAGATACGCCAGCTCAAGGTGCAGGACGGCGAAATGTTTTCCGACGACGACATCAAGTCGAGCGCCAAGGTATGCCTCATCGGAAAGACCGTGGCCGACAATCTCTTCACCAACGGCGAAGACCCTGTAGGCCAGGTGATACGTTTCAACAAGATACCCTTCCGCGTGGTGGGTGTGCTCAAGTCGAAAGGTTACAACTCCTTCGGCATGGACCAGGACGACATGGTGCTCGCACCTTACACCACCGTGATGAAGCGCATACTTTCCGTCACCTATCTCGAAGGCATCAACGCTTCTGCCGTGACGGAGGACATGACCGACCTCGCCATCAGCGAAGTGACCACCCTGTTGCGTGAGAACCACAAGCTCAAGACCTCCGACGAAGACGACTTCACCATTCGCAGCCAGCAGGAAATGGCAGAGATGATGAACTCCACGAGCGACACCATGACCATACTTCTCCTCGTGGTGGCCTGTATCTCGCTCATCGTGGGCGGTATCGGCATCATGAACATCATGTATGTGAGTGTGACGGAGCGCACGAAGGAAATCGGTCTGCGTATGTCGGTCGGCGCACGCGGCATCGACATCCTCAGCCAGTTCCTCATTGAGAGTATTCTGCTCAGCGTGACCGGCGGTCTCATCGGCGTGGTGGCCGGCATCGGTGCAGCAGTCGGCATCAACGTGTTTGCCCACTGGCCCATCCAGATACAGCCCTGGAGCGTGCTCCTCAGTTTCGCCGTATGTTCCGCCACGGGGATATTCTTCGGATGGTATCCGGCCAAGAAAGCGGCCCGTCTCGACCCCATCGAAGCCATCCGCTACGAGTAGCGATTAACTTCCATAATTGTTTATATATGAAGCCGGAATTGTGGCGCAGCGCAATGTCTGTGTCGCACATTCCGGCTCTTTTTATTACATTTGCAAAACACATTACTGATTATGCAACAACCCATTCCGCAACTCGAACGTTCCGCTACCGAGCGGGGCATTGAAGCGGTCATTCATGTGCTCACGTGGTGCTACATATTTCTCTCGCCCCTCTTTTTCAAAAGGAGCGACGAGGTGATCAACTGGGACCATTTCCTCCACACGATGACCTTCCCCCTCGGCACGTGCATCGCTTTCTACATCAACTACTTCCTGCTCATCCCCCGCTTCGTCATAGACCGCCAGCGCATCAAGGCGTTTGTGGCCGTCAACGTGCTGATGTGCTTCGTGTTTATGGGAATCATTGAGTTGCAGGCCCATTTCCACATGGTCAACGAGGTGCGCAATGCTGCCCCCAACGACTTCGACAAACATTTTCCGCCGAAGGTCTACTTCATCATCCGCGGCTTCCTCACCTTCGTCTTCGTCATAGCCGCCTCCGTGGCGCTCCGCCTCAGTCTGAAATGGCGGCAAAGCGAACGTGCCCGCGCCCAGGCCGAACTGCGCCGCTCGCAAGCCGAACTCAAGAACTTGAAAAACCAGATCAATCCCCATTTCCTTCTCAACACGCTCAACAACATCTATGCGCTCACCGCTTTCGACAGCGAGAAGGCACAGCACGCCATACACGAACTCAGCCTCATGCTCCGCTATATGCTCTACGAGAACCAGAGCGACCGGGTGGTACTCGACAAGGAGGTAAACTTCATGAAGAGCTACATTGAACTGATGAAGCTGCGCATTGCACAGGACGTCGACGTAAGGTTTGAAACCGACATAAAGGAAGGCGACGTGTTCGTGGCACCGCTCATTTTCATCTCTTTGGTGGAAAATGCCTTCAAGCACGGCATCAGTCCCACGCAGCAGAGTTTCATCCACATCCGTCTGTCGGCCACGAAGGAGAACCTCGTGTTCCTGTGCGAGAATTCCAATTTCCCGAAAACCGCCAGCGACAAATCGCCCGGCGGCATCGGTCTCAAGCAGGTGGAAGCCCGCCTCAAGCTGGGCTACACCGGCCGCTACGAGTGGAACACCTCGGTGAGCGAAGACGGAAGCGTGTACCGTTCCGAAATAAAAATCAGATTTTAGCTTATGAAATGCGCCATTGTCGACGATGAGCCTTTGGCTCTCGGTCTTCTTGAAAGTTATGTGGCCAAGACGCCCGGCCTTGAACTGACGGGGAAATATCCCAGCGCCATTAAGGCCATGACGGGGCTGCAGCACGACCCTGTGGACCTTCTTTTCCTTGACATACAGATGCCCGACCTCAATGGGCTTGACTTTTCGCGTATGATAGACCACACCCGTACGCGCATCGTTTTCACCACGGCTTTCAGCGAATATGCCCTCGAAGGCTACAAGGTCAATGCCATCGACTATCTGCTGAAACCCATCAGCTATGCCGACTTCGTTTCGGCCGTGAGCCGTGCCCAACGTTGGTTTGAAGCGCTTCGCCAACAGCGCGATGCCATAGCGGCCTCAGCTTCAGTCACGGAAGCGAAACCGGCCGACGGCTATCTCTTCGTGAAGAGCGACTACAAGATAATCCGTGTGAACCATTCCGACATACTCTATGTGGAAGGGCTTAAGGACTATGTGAAGATATACCTCGAGTCGCAGCCGAAGCCCATTCTCAGTCTGTCGTCCATGCGCAGCATGGAAGAAACGCTCCCGCAGGACACCTTCTTCCGCGTACACCGCTCGTTCATCGTGAACATGCACAAGGTGCGCGTCATAGAGCGCGGTCAGATAGTCTTCGGCGACAAACACCTTCCCATATCCGAAAGCTACCGTTCGCGCGTCACCGATTTCGTCAACAGCCATCTGTTGCAGGGGAGGTGAATATTGCTCGCAAAGAAACGGAGAGCATGACGACAAAACAAAAAGCGCGAAGAGCGAGTTTGCTCTTCGCGCTTTTTGTATGTTTGCACCTTCTGTTGAGGTGAACGATGGGGCGAACGATGGGGGCGAAGTCTCCTGACTTCGCTTGAGCGGGAAAGGCATTCTTTTAAAAAGTCGCCTTATTCGCGCAAGCGAGTTCAGGAGAGCTCGCCCCCATCGTTTGCAGTACAAAGCCCTGCCGTTCCAACTTTCTACGAGCCCAAAACGTTGGGCTCGTAGAAAGTTTTGAGGAGATGCCTTGGAATTTTTACGGCGTGCTTTGGAATTTTTACGGCGTGCTTTGGTGTGCGCGCCCGCTATGCACCTACTGTTCTATGCACCCATCGTCAATGTTTCCTTTCGAGGAATCGAAGTTGATGCCCACCTTCGTGACGGGCAGTCCGCAAAGGGCAAAACGCTGGCGGTAGTTCTTCAGGTTGATTTGCTCCATTGCAGCCTCGGCACTCTTGTTGAGTTTGAGTTCAATGAGGTAGAGGTGTTTTGCGGTCTGCAGCACGATGTCCACCCTCCCGTTGGGCGTATGCACTTCCACATCCACTACATATTCCGTAAGGAGAGAGAAAATGATGAAGAGCATCTGTTGGTAATGCCCCTCGTAGTTGGTCACGTTGCAATAAGGCACAGTGCCGAGGAAGGTTTGGAGCAATTGTAAGGCTCCGTCCATATCGTCTTGCCGAATGAGTACAGACATTTGGGCAATGGTGACCTCGCCATTTTGGGTGAACATGCCTTCCAGATAGTTGGGCAACAGACATTCAAACAACCCCACCTTAATTTCCTTGTTGGGGAGGTCGAGAGTGTAGAGGTCTGTCAGTTCGTCATAGTCCTTGATGGTAAGGTAGCCGCTTTGGTAGAGCAGCGGCGTGAGGGCGGTCATGTTCTCCGTAGGAGCGTCGAAGGCGGAAGATTTCGCATTCATCTTTCCGAGGCTGGCAGGGGAAACCTTAAACTTACGCATCATGTTGATCAGATAAGTTGGTGTGCCTGAAGTGAACCAATAGGTACCGAATTTTCCAGTGGAAAGACAGTTCAGCAAACTGAACGGATTGAACACATCGGGGGAGAATGCAGAGAAATGGTAACCGTCGTAGTACTCTTTCAGCTTTTCTGCCACTTCTTCCTTCCCCATTTTCCGTTTTCGGGCCAATTCCTCTACGTCTTCCGACATTTGTGTCAACAACTCTTCTTTCGTGATGCCGCAGATTCCCGCATAGTCATCGTCCATGGAGATGTTGGTGATGTTGTTGAGTTCGCTGAAGATGCTGAGTTGTGAGAATTTGGTGATTCCCGTGAGGAACACGAAACGCAGATAAGGGTCGCAATCCTTCAGCGGACTGTAGAAATTGCGCATTGTGTTGCGCAGGGCGTCAAGCTGTTCGTCCTCGTGGGCCACATCGAGCATCGGTGCATCGTATTCGTCTATGAGCACCACCACAGGCTTGCCGGTTTGTTGGTAAACCGTCTTTATCAGTTCCGCCAGTCTTACGTTGGGGGCGGACGAACTGTTCTCAATACCGAACCTTTCTTCGTTTCCCCTTATAATATACAGGAGATATTCTTCCAGCTGTTCCTTGTCCATGTGTTTGCCCATGGCCATGCTGAAATGAAGCACGGGATATTCGGTCCATTCCTTCTCCAAGTTTTCAATGGCAAGTCCTTTGAACAAGTCTTTTCTCCCTTCAAAATAGCTTTGCAGCGTGGACACCAACAAGGACTTCCCGAAACGGCGGGGCCGTCCCAGAAAACAATACTTGCTGTCGCCGTGCGTCATACGGTAGACATATTCCGTTTTGTCTACATAGAGCCTGTTTTGCTGGATGATATGTTCGAAGGTCTGAATGCCTATCGGATATAGTTTTCTTGCCATGCGCTTTGTTTTCTGCATATATATAAAAAATGGCCTATATGCCAAAAAGCCCAACGCGGCCCGCTCCTGTTCGAAGCGAGCCGCGTTGGGCTTTCTTTGGGAAATGCATGCAAACTTCCGGCGGTGCGTCAGTCTTCTTCCACTTCCACGAGTTTCGTTTTCTTTTTCACTCCGGTGGCCTCGGCGGCGCCGCGGAAGATGGCGTCCTTGCGGTCAATGGTCTTCACGCGAAACTTGCCGCTTATGCGCTGCAGTTTGCCTTTCTTCGTGAGAGCGGCCTCATCGGTAATCCATTGCTCGGCGCGGTAGTCCTGGCCGGCTTGTTCGGGATTGGCTTCGGGGTCGTATTTGTAGTGGAGGTTGCGCATGGTGGCCGTATACTCGCCGTCCTTCACCTGGAAGATGAGCTGGTAGTAGAAATGCACGCGGTGAATCTGCCAGTTGGTGCGCTTGAAGTAGAGATATTCGTCCATGCTTGCTGCAATGGTGCCTTCAAGGCTGTCGGCTTCGGTGATGCGTGCTTGGGGAAGGTGGTCGGGACCTTCCACCACGCTCTTTTGCGTATAGGTCTTGAGCAGACTGAAAAGCTCGGCCTGCGACTTGCCTTCAACTTTGTACGTTTTGCTGAACTGCACATAACCGTTCACTACGGGCACGGCACCGCTGAGGTAGCGGCTGTCGTCGGATGCCGACTGTGCTGCTACTGACAGCGGCAAAAGCATAAGCATGAGCGCTAAAATGGTCTTTTTCATAAAATGTCGTCGTATGGATGTTTCGTTGTTTTTCTTGATGCGTGGCTTGAAGTGGCTACTGTCTATGCAAAGGTAGACATTTTTCGGAAGACTCCAACGTGGGTTCCGCCTTTCTCCATAACCGCACCTTATATATAACCGCAATCTCGCCCGAATATTGCTCCGTGCGCTCCTTTTCATCATGCAGTTTATGCCGCGGCGGATGAATATATACTGTATAATAAATCCAAAAAGTCGTATAATGCCCGATATTTGCGCATTTATGCGCTCGGAATGTGTATAATACGAGCAAAAAGATTTACTTTTGCATTGCCGAAAGGCAAAATGAAAGCAAAGCCCTTGCGGGCGAAGCAGACAAGAACGCACATCAAGCACACAAACTCAACTATGAACATATACGACTCAGATATGCTCCGCGCTTTTTATGAAAGCTACAAGCAGCGCGTAGAGCAAGCCAAGGAAAAACTCGCACGTCCTCTGACGTGTGCCGAGAAAATACTCTTCGCCCATCTCACCGAAGGGCAGAATCCCACGACGTTTACACGAGGCGAAAGTTACGCCACGTTCAGTCCCGACCGCGTCTGCATGCAGGACGCTACGGCACAGATGGCCATCCTCCAGTTCATGAATGCCGGAAGAGACCTTCCCGCAGTGCCCACCACCATCCACTGCGACCATCTCATCCGCGCCCAGAAAGGGGCAGCCACCGACCTTCCCACAGCGCTTGAGGAAAACAGCGAAGTGTACCGCTTCCTCCAGTCGGCAGCGAAGCGCTACGGCATGGGATTTTGGAAACCCGGAGCAGGCATCATCCACCAGGTGATGCTTGAGAACTATGCTTTCCCCGGAGGCATGATGGTAGGTACCGACAGCCACACCCCCAATGCCGGCGGACTCGGTATGGTGGCAATTGGCGTGGGCGGTGCCGATGCCGTCGATGTGATGACTGCCACGCCGTGGGAACTCAAAGTGCCGCGCCTGATAGGTGTGAAACTCACAGGCCAGCTCAGCGGCTGGGCTTCGCCGAAGGACGTCATCCTGCATCTCGCCGGTGTGCTGACCACCAAGGGAGGCACCAATGCCATTGTGGAATATTTCGGTCCCGGCACCGCCACGCTTCCCGCTACGGGCAAGGCCACCATTTGCAATATGGGCGCTGAAATCGGAGCCACCACTTCCGTGTTCCCCTTCGACGACCACATGGCAGAATATCTCACCGCCACGGGAAGAGCCGAAGTGGCCGCCCTTGCACAGACGTGTGCCGAAGAACTCCGTGCCGATGAGGCTGTGACGGAACATCCCGAGGAATATTACGACCAGGTCATCACCATAGACCTTTCTTCGCTCACCCCCTATGTCAACGGTCCCTTCACACCCGATGCCGCCACGCCCGTGTCGGAAATGAAAGTCAAGGTTGAGAGCGAAAACCTTCCGCCCGAAGTGGAAGTGGTGCTCATCGGTTCGTGCACCAACTCGTCCTACCACGACATTGCCCGCGCCGAAGCCACGCTCCGCAAGGGACTGCAGGCCGGACTCCAGCTCAAGGCCCAACTCATCCTTTGTCCCGGTTCGGAACTCGTTTGCCAGACTCTCCGCCGCGACGGACTCCTTCAAACGTTCACCGACGCCGGAGCCACCGTCATGACAAATGCCTGCGGACCCTGCATAGGCCAGTGGAAACGCGAGAATCCCCATCCCGAACGCCCCAACAGCATCGTCACCACGTTCAACCGCAACTTTGCCAAACGTGCCGACGGCAATCCCAATACCTACGCTTTCATCACCTCGCCCGAAACCGCGGTAGGTTTCGCGTTCTCTGGCACGCTGTGTACGCATCCCTGTCT
>CAVCAV010000017.1:0-5450 GCA_963600165.1 Christensenella sp. UBA1685
CCACGTTGGCAATGAGTAGCGTGTAGGTTGCGGGGAGAATTCGTTGCATGGAAAGGAGGGTTAATGTGCAAATATGTCGCTTCGCGAATGTGCAAATATGCAAATGTGCAAATGTGCAAATGGGGAGTGCTTTGCGATGGGAAATTAAGAAAAATGATTCATGGCTAATTCATGGACAATTTTATGGTTATTCATGTTTTTCTTTTTCACATGAATTCTCATGAATGAACCATGAATTGTTCATGAATTCTTGTTGCTGAAGCAAGAAATTTTTCATGAATTCTTTTTCGCGCAAGCGAAGTCAGGAGACTTCGCCCCCATAGATTGTTCGCCCCCATCGTCAGTCGTTGACGAAGTGGAGGAAGTCGGTGCCGAAGGCCTTTTCGGCGGTGAGGCGAATGCCGGCGGGCATGCGGGGTTCGGGCACGCCGCTGCCGAGGGCCACGTCGGAGAGTTCCACCCAGGCTTCGTTCCAAAGACCCTGGTCGATGAAACTCTGGAGTGTCTGCTGGCCGCCTTCCACGAGGAGCGACTGCACGCCCTGGCGGTGTAGGTCGGCGAGCATCGTGTCGATGTCGGCATAGGCCTGGTAGCCCGAGGGGAGTTCGCCTTCCGCCACACGTCCGAGCACCACGCGCAGCGGACTCTCGCCGGCCCAGTGGCGCACGTCGAGGCGCGGGCGGTCGAGGCGCAGTGTGGCGTGTCCCACGAGGATGGCCTGATGGAGTGCGCGCAGATGGTGCACGCGCTGCTGCGAGTGGGGTGTGGAAAGGCGCGCCGGCGCTTCGTCGGCCGACTCGCGCCAAGTGTCGAGGAATCCGTCGGCCGAGCGTGCCCACTTGAGTGTGACGAAAGGCCGTCCTACGGTCTGTGCCGTGATGAAGCGGCGGTTGAGTCGGCGGCATTCTTCCTCAAGCACACCCACCGTCACTTCCACTCCCGCCTGGCGGAGAATCTCTATGCCGCGGCCCTGCACTTTGGCGAAGGGGTCCACGCAGCCTACCACCACACGGGGAATGCCCGTGCGCACGATGAGCAGTGCACAGGGCGGCGTGCGGCCGTAGTGGGCACAGGGTTCGAGGCTGACGTAGAGCGTGGCGTCCTTGAGGAACGGACGGTCTTCGGGACGGACGGAGTTGATGGCGTTGACCTCGGCGTGGGGTTTTCCGCAGCAGGTGTGGAAACCTTCGCCTATGATGCGGTCGCCGCTGACAATGACGGCTCCGACCATGGGGTTTGGCGCGGCGTGCATCTGGCCCTGCTGGGCAAGTTGGATGCAACGGCGCATATAGTCTTCGTGAAGCATGGTTGTGCAAAAGGGAGGTAAGGGTGCGACAAGACGTTTTTTCGTATCTTTGGAGCCGCAAAAAAGATATGTTATGACAGAAGAATTCGTGCGGCTGCGCAACAGTCTGGTGCCTGTGTGCGGTGAGGGCGAGGCCCGCGCCGTGGCTTTCCTTGTGATGGAAGAGCTGGCGGGCTTGACGCGCACCGACATTTATGCGGGCAAAGGTAGCCAATTTTCAGAAGAAACGCGCAAGCGGTTCGACAATATATGTGAAGCGCTCGTGAGCGGTGTGCCCGTGCAGTATGCGCTGGGCACGGCATGGTTTTGCGGCCGCCGCTTCCGTGTGACGCCCGACGTGCTCATTCCCCGTCCCGAAACGGAGGAACTGGTGGCGTGGGCGGTCGACGTGGCGCGCAGCCGCGGCGGCGCACTGCGCATTCTCGATGCCGGTACGGGTTCGGGCTGCATTGCCGTGAGCCTGAAACTGGCGCTGCCCGAAGCCCAAGTGGAGGCTTGGGACGTGAGCGAAGGTGCGCTGGCGGTGGCAAAGGAAAATGCCGCCTCGCTCGGCGCGGAGGTGCACTTTTCGCTTCGCGACATGCTGCAGCCTTGGCCCGAGGGTGAGGAGTATGACCTTGTGGTGAGCAATCCGCCTTACATCTGCGAACGCGAACGGGCGGAGATGGAGCGCCACGTGCTCGACCACGAACCCTCGCTGGCGCTCTTTGTGCCCGATGCCGACCCGCTGCTCTTCTACCGTGCCTTGGCGGAGGGGGCGGTGCGCTGCCTGCGGCCCGGAGGTAGGTTGCTGGTGGAGACGAACCGTGCGTATGCCGACGCTACGGCGGAGTTGTTCACGAAAACTGGGCTGAAGGGGGCGGAAGTGAGGGTGGACGCCTATGGCAATGCGCGGATGTGCGGAGGGGCGAACGATGGGGGCGAAGTCTCCTGACTTCGCGCTCTACACGGGAAATCACCTTTTATCGCGCAAGCGAGGTCAGGAGACCTCGCCTCCATCGTTAAACCAACAAGCGCTCATGGAAAAAACTTTCCATGAGCGCTTGTGTGTATTGCTATGTTACGCTTGCAACGGTTTTATTTCTTGGCAGCGTCGGCAGTCTTCACCTTGATCACTTCCACCTTGAAGATGAGGGTGGAGTTGCCGGGGATGTTCTGTCCTGCACCGCGTTCGCCGTAACCGAGTTCGGCGGGGATGTAGAGGTTCCAGACGGAGCCTTCGGGCATCATGGTGAGGGCTTCCTTCCAACCCTTGATCACCTGGTTGGGACGGAACGTGGCGGGCGTGCCGCGCTTGTAGGAAGAGTCGAAGACGGTGCCGTCGATGAGCGAACCCTCGTAGTGTACTTCCACTTCGGTGGAGTCGGTGGCAACGGGG
Source organism: Christensenella sp. UBA1685 (assembly GCA_963600165.1). Lineage (GTDB taxonomy): Bacteria > Bacteroidota > Bacteroidia > Bacteroidales > Bacteroidaceae > Alloprevotella. The sequence continues at coordinate 2,685 of CAVCAV010000017.1, forward strand.
CCCTTGCCTTCGGTGAGCACACGGTACTGCAGACCGCTGGCGAGCGTCTTCACGCCCTTCTCCTTCTTGTTGTTTTCAAGCCACTGCGTGTTGAGGTTTTTGTAGACCGTCTGCTGATACTGGAACTGCTGTTCCACAACCTTCATGGCGCTGTCGGCCTTGATGGTGGTGGGCTGGCCGAGGGCAGCGGCGGCGAGAGCCTGCTGGAAGGTGGCGAGGTCGACGTAGGCAGAGTCTTCCTTGCCGGCAGCCTGCTTGTTGAACATGACGAGGTTGCGCTTGTTCATGTCGCCAATGCGCAGACCGGCAGCGTAGGCCACCTTCTGCTTGCGTTCGGTGTCGCTGATGTTGGCCATCATGCCTTCCATAGCGTCCTTCACGTGAGCCGAGTCGACGCCTTCGCGCTGGATGAGATACTGCTTGAGGCTCTGTCCCTGGGCCACACCGAGGGCGTAGCTGAACGTTTTGCCGTCAACGGACTTGAGAGCGGGAGTGAGGGTGGCGGCTGCCACGGTCTTCTTGCCCTTGACAGACTTCTTGGCCTTCTTCTGTGCCATGGCGGGCATGCAGAGCAGTGCGGCCATTGCCACTACGAATACTGATTTGAGTTGCATAATAAGTGTAATGTGGTATCATGTGCAGACGAGCCCGCCGCTTTTTGCGGCCGGCCCGTCTGTACGGATGTATGTTAGTGCTTTATTTGCTTACGCTCACGAGCGTGATTTTGAAGATGAGGGCAGAGTAGGGAGGGATGGGACCCGTGCCCTGTTCGCCGTATGCGGCGGTGTAGGGGATGTAGATTTCCCACGTAGCGCCCACGGGCATCTGGGGGATGGCCACCTGCCAGCCCTTGATGACGCTCTTGAGGTTGAGCTTGGCCACGCCGTCAGCCTGGTTGGCGGAAGCGTCGAACACGGTGCCGTTGACGAGCTTGCCTTCGTACTTCACCACTACGGCAGAGTCGTTGAGCGAAGCGCGCTCCGTGCTGGTGCTCGGGGTGATCACCTTGTAGAGCACACCGTCGGCGAGCTTGTTCACGCCGGCTTCCTTGGCCTTGTCGGCCATGAACTTTTCAGACTCGGCCTTCTGCTTGCTGAACATGTAGTCCATGATGTGCTTGTTGGCAGCCTGCTTGTCCACAATCTGACCGTCGCGCTGGAGCGCCGTCTTGTTCTTGATGGTGGCCACGTAGCCCGAAACGAAGTTCTTGAGGCTTACCTTCTTGGTGGTGTCGGACGAGAACACCTGCTGCTCGAGCTGGGGCATCTGCATCTTCGTCTGAAGGCCCTGCATCACGCCCATGTAGTAGGCCATCTTCTTCTTGTCGTCGCCGGCCTTCACGCCTTCGGTGAAGCCTTTGATGTATTCATCCACGTAGGAAGAGTCGCTGCCGGCCTGTGCGAGGTAACCGGTCACCTGTTCGCCCGGCGACATGAGCATACCCATTTCGTAGCTGATGGTGTCGACGTCGGTCTTCATGTTGGCCTTCGGCGCACCGTTGTTGCACGAGCTCAGCAGAGCCGTGAAGGCAACAGCTGTTGCCAGAAAAATCTTTTTCATATGTTGTGTTTTGTTTTGTTCTTTGGAAAGATTAGTCCTCGATGCTGAGGAGTTCCACGTCGAAGACGAGGGCGGCATAGGGCGGGATGGCCTGTCCGGCACCGCGTTCGCCGTAGGCGAGGTGGTAGGGGATGAAGAAGCGGTACTTTGCGCCTTCGCTCATGAGCTGCACGCCTTCGGTCCATCCGGCAATGACGCCGTTGAGGGGGAACACGGCGGGCTCGCCGCGGCGGTAGGAGGAGTCGAATACGGTGCCGTTGGGGAGCGTGCCTTCATAGTGGCACTTCACGCGGTCGGTGGCTTTGGGCTTGCGTCCTTCGCCTTCCTTGATGACGGTGTACTGGAGTCCGCTGGGGAGAACGGTGACGCCTTCCTTCTGTGCATTTTCGGCGAGGAACTTCTCGCCGTCTTCGCGAACGGCCTTGCCGGCCTCTTCCTGCTGCTTCTGGAGGAAGTTGCCCACGAGTTGCTGTGCTTCCTGGTCGGTCATCTTGGGAGTTTCGCCGTTGAGCACGTCGTTGACGGCCTGTGCAAATTCACTTCCGAGCGTGTTCACGCCCATGCCCTTGAGGTTGTGGCCGATGACCATGCCGAGAGCGTAGCTAAGCTTTTCCATGTGGAGATTGGGTTTCTGAATGGTTTGTGATGGTTCTACTTTAATTTTCAAGTGGCAAAAGTACAATTATTTTTTGCTTCGCAACGTGTGGCGGACGTAAAAGGTTGCAAAGCTTGCAGGCGCGCTATTCTTACAGGCATGCTATTTAAGTTTGCAGGCGCACGCGCGCATACACCGAAGTTTGTGCAAACTGCTATCAGCCTTCAGCGGGACGATGGGGGCGAACGATGGGGGCGCTGGTAGCAACAAGAAACAGATACAAATGTTTTGCTTCACTAAAACTTTCCTGTCACCGTTGTCCGTGACCGATTTTTATACCCTCTGACGAAAAATTACCCCTCCCTGAAAATCTATTGTCACTCGGGAGTATAGAGACAATGTGCTGAAAAACAAGTTGATAAGTCCAATCAGACGTGCCGCGACTGAAGGATGACAGCAACTTGCACTAACTTCGGTGTAGTGCGCGCGTACGCGTGCGCGCGAGCAATGTATTTTATGCAGACATGGGGCGGGACGGAAAGTGTGAACGTTTGCCAAAAACTATCTGCGACCCCAACGTGTTGGGCGGGGAGAAAAAATGGACAGATTGC
>CAVCAV010000017.1:5651-22890 GCA_963600165.1 Christensenella sp. UBA1685
AGAAGGGTACATGCCGCGCAGCTTATTTGCACATGAGGGGTACGCCGTGTAGAGCGTGAAGTATGGAGACTTCGCCCCCATGCGCTAACGCCCCCATCGTTCGCAGATTCCCCGCCTTGCATTCCCAACTCCCCGCCTTGCATTTCAAATTCCCCGCCTTGCATTTATGCCCCAATCCTACCTTTTTATATGAAAAATCCGCATTTTGGTTGCAATTTGTTTTTCCGCTCGCGCAAAATGCATACTTTTGCAAGACAATCAAAATAACGAGCGCCAAACTGCCAAGCCACGCCCTGTTGCCGACACATCACCGTTTCGGCCTTAAAAGCGACTCCTTTAAATTAAACGGCGGCTCCTTTATAAATATATATAGAAGGCAGCAACCCCCAGAGGAGAAACCGCAGGACGCGCCCGAACATACAGTATTCTACCGCATGACAACAAAAATACCCCTCCGCAGCAGCGTCTGCACCGACGGCCGCCGCATGGCCGGTTCACGCGCACTATGGATTGCCGCAGGCATGAAGCGCGAACAGTTTGGCAAGCCCATCATAGCCATAGCCAACTCCTTCACCCAGTTTGTGCCCGGCCACACCCATCTCCACGAAGTGGGCCAGCTTGTGAAACACGAGATAGAACGCCTCGGCTGCTATGCCGCAGAGTTCAACACCATTGCCGTCGACGACGGCATAGCCATGGGCCACGACGGCATGCTCTACTCCCTCCCCTCGCGCGACGTCATTGCCGACTCCGTGGAGTATATGGTGCAGGCCCACAAGGCCGACGCCCTCGTGTGCATCTCCAACTGCGACAAGGTAACCCCCGGTATGCTCATGGCCGCCATGCGTCTCAACATACCCACCGTGTTTGTGAGCGGAGGTCCCATGGAGGCCGGCCGACACAAGGGTGAGAACCTCGACCTCGTCATAGCCATGATCAAAGGCGCCGACGCCTCCGTCAGCGACGACGAGCTCGCCGAAATAGAAGCCAAGGCCTGTCCCGGTTGCGGTTCGTGCTCCGGCATGTTCACCGCCAACTCCATGAACTGCCTCACCGAAGCCCTCGGCCTCTCCCTTCCCGGCAACGGCACCGTGCTCGCCACCCATGCCAACCGCCGCCGCCTCTTCGAGGATGCCGCACGCCTCATTGTGGACAACGCCATGCGCTACTACGGCGAAGGCGACACGAGCGTGCTGCCGCGCTCCATTGCCACGCGCGACGCCTTCCTCAACGCCATGACGCTCGACATCGCCATGGGCGGTTCCACCAACACCGTGCTCCACCTCCTCGCCGTGGCCAACGAAGCCGGAGTGGACTTCAAGATGGCCGACATCGACGCACTCAGCCGCCACGTGCCCTGCCTGTGCAAACTCGCACCCAACACGCAGAAGTATTCCGTGCAGGAGTGCAACCGCGCCGGCGGCGTGCTCGGCATCATGGGCGAACTGGCCAAAGGCGGACTCCTCCACCTCGACGCCCACCGCGTGAACGGCTCCACTTTGGGCAGCGACATTGAGCGCTACTCCATCACCGCTCCCGCTCCCGACGCCGAAGCGCTGCGCATCTACCACAGTGCACCGGGTGGAAAGTTCTGCACCGAGATGGGTGCACAGGACGCTTCGTGGCCCGAACTCGACACCGACCGCGCCGAAGGCTGCATCCGCTCTCTCGACCACGCCTACACCCGCGACGGCGGACTTGCCGTGCTCTTCGGCAACATAGCCCAGGACGGCTGCGTGGTGAAGACGGCAGGCGTCGACGAGTCCATCTGGCACTTCAAAGGTCCTGCCCGCGTGTTCGACTCGCAGGAAGAAGCTTGCGACGGCATTCTCGGCGGAAAGGTCAATGCCGGCGACGTGGTGGTCATCACCCACGAAGGTCCCAAGGGAGGTCCCGGCATGCAGGAGATGCTCTATCCCACCTCCTACATCAAGAGCCGTCACCTCGGCAAAGCGTGCGCCCTCATCACCGACGGACGCTTCTCGGGCGGCACGTCGGGGCTCAGCATAGGCCACATATCCCCCGAAGCAGCAGCCGGCGGCAACATCGGCAAGATCGTTGACGGCGACATCATAGAGATAGACATTGCCGCACGCACCATCAACGTGCTCCTCTCCGACGAAGAACTGGCCGCACGCCCCATGCGTCCCCTCCAGCGCCAGCGCACCGTGAGCAAGGCCCTCCGCGCCTACGCCTCCATGGTGAGCAGCGCCGACAAGGGCGGCGTGAGAATCGTGTAATATAAGGTGTACGAACTATGGGGGCGAAGTCTCCTGACTTCGCTTGCGCGATAAAAAGCAATCAAATCTTTTATAGTCAAGAATTAGAGAATTCTCATTTCCATAGGAATTGATGAGAATTACATGAACAAGAGCTTGGCTTTGCCAAGCCCCTTCCTATAATTCTTGATTAGAGCAAATTCAAGCCGTAGGCAATTCTTTAATTCTCTAATTCTTGACAAAAAAATAGAGATAGCCGCCCTTGCGAGGTAAGGAGACCTCGCCCCCATCGTTCGCCGCCCCCATCGTACGCACCCCAAACCGCTCCTGAAACAAACATGACAGAAACCGAAACTCCACATACTAAACTCATCACCGGTGCGGAAATACTCATGCGCGCACTCCTCGACGAAGGCGTCGACACCCTCTTCGGCTATCCCGGAGGGGCCATCATGCCCGTCTACGATGCGCTCTACGACTACCGCGACCGCCTCAACCACATCCTCGTGCGCCACGAGCAAGGCGCCACACACGCCGCAGAAGGCTATGCGCGAGTCAGCGGACGTACGGGAGTGTGTCTCGTCACCAGCGGACCCGGCGCCACCAACGCCATCACCGGCATTGCCGACGCCATGATGGACAGCACCCCCATAGTGGTCATTGCCGGACAGGTAGGCGCCTCCATGCTCGGTATGGACGCCTTTCAGGAGTGCGACCTCGTGGACATCACCCAGCCCATCGCCAAATGGAGCTACCAGATACGCTCCGTAAAAGACGTGGCATGGGCCGTACACCGCGCCTTCTACATCGCCTCAAGCGGACGGCCCGGTCCCGTGGTGCTCGACTTCACCAAAAACGCACAGACCGAAATGGCCGAATACGTGCAGGGCACCATCGGCTTCATCCGCAGCTATGTGCCCGTGCCCCCCACCGACCCCCACTCCGTCACCGAAGCCGCCCGCCTCATCAACGAGGCCGAACGGCCCCTCGTGCTCGTGGGCCAGGGCGTGGAACTCGGCAACGCACAGCAGGAACTGCGCGAGTTCATCGAAAAAGCCGGCATCCCCGCCGGACGCACCCTGCTCGGACTCTCCGCCCTGCCCACCGGCCATCCCCTCTCCGTAGGCATGCTGGGTATGCACGGGTCGCTCGGTTCGAACAAAATGACGCAGGAGTGCGACCTCCTCATCGCCGTGGGCATGCGCTTCGACGACCGCATCACCGGCAAGCTCTCCACCTATGCCCGCCAGGCCAAGAAGATACACTTCGACATCGACCCCTCCGAAGTGGACAAAAACGTGAAGGTAGACCTCGCCGTGCTCGGCGACTGCAAGGAAACGCTCCCCGCCGTCACCGCACTGCTCGAGAAGCGCGACCACAAAGCCTGGCGCGACGCCTTCCGGAAATGGGACGAAGAGGAAGACCGCATTGTCATCCAACCCCAAATCCATCCCGCAGAAGGGCCCCTCCGCATGGGCGAAGTGGTGCGCCGCGTGTCGGAACTCACCCACGACAGCGCCGTGATGGTCACCGACGTGGGCCAGAACCAGATGATGGCGGCACGCTATTTCCGCTTCACCAAGGAGCGCAGCGTGGTCACCTCGGGCGGCATGGGCACCATGGGCTTCGGCCTCCCCGCAGCCATCGGCGCCACCTTTGGCGCTCCCGACCGCACCGTGTGTCTCTTTACCGGCGACGGCGGACTGCAGATGACCATCGAAGAGCTCGGAACCATCATGGAACAGGGTGCTCCCGTGAAGATAGTACTTCTCAACAACAACTACCTCGGCAACGTGCGCCAGTGGCAGGAACTCTTCTTCCGCAAGCGCTACTCGTTCACCCCCATGGACAACCCCGACTACGAGAAGATAGCTGAAGCCTACCGCATTCCCGCCCTCACCGTGGTGGACCGCGCCGACCTCGACGACGCCATACGGCGCATGGTGCAGACGCCCGGCCCCTTCCTCCTCCAGTGCGCCGTGGCAGAAGAAGACAACGTGATGCCCATGTGCTGCCCCGGACACGACGTGAGCGACATGATGCTCACCGTCTGATTCCCTTTTTCCCAAAAAATCCAACCCCAACAAACCATAGCCTATGGACCAATCGAACTCTGGCGACAAAAGGCTCTACACCATAATCGTTTTCAGCGAAAACCTCGCCGGCGTGCTCAACTCCGTCACCAACGTGTTCACCCGCCGGCAGCTCAACATAGAAAGCATCAACGCTTCCCCCTCGGGTGTGGAAAACGTGCACCGCTACACCATCACCACCATCACCGACGAACCCACCATAAAAACCGTGGTGAAGCAGCTCGAGAAGAAAATCGACGTCATACAGGCCAAGTATTTCACCAGCAAGGAAATCTACGTCATGGACCAGGCGCTCTACAAAATATCCACCGCGCGCCTCATTGAGAACCACAACATCTCAAAGTCCATACGCATCTACGACGGAAAGATTGTGGAGGTCAACCCCACCTATGCCATCGTTTCGAAAGAAGGTCTCCCCGAAGAAACCCTCGCCCTCTACCACAGCCTCTGCGAGTGCGACTGCCTGCTCCAGTACGTCAGTTCCGGCGCCGTGGCCGTCACCAAGAGCCATCGCGAAGAACTCTTCGAATTCCTCCAGCTCCGCGAGGAAGAAAAACGGCAAAACGAAAGAAACAATCTGTAAACATCCGTTGCGAGCGAGGACGGGTCATTCCGTTAAGCGCAGCGAGCGGCCTGAAAGGCCACCACTCACGAAAGAAACACCTGTAAACATCCGCTTCGAGCGAGGGCGGGCTGAAAGCCCAATGAGAACATAGCCCAGGGCAAGCGAAGCGACACCCTGGGTAACGGACGTTGATATTGACATTGCGCCCTGAAAGGGCAAAAGATTGTCTTAATCCAACCGAAATTCCAAACTAAAGAAACAATCTATAAGCAACGCTCAAAAGGCCGAACCTTTTGACCGTTGCCGAAACACAAAAATTTATACATATGGCACAATTGAATTTTGGCGGCGTTGTCGAAGAAGTGATGACGCGCGAAGAATTTCCCCTTGAAAAGGCACGCGAAGTGCTCAAAAACGAAACCATCGCCGTGCTCGGCTACGGTGTGCAGGGTCCCGGACAGGCTTGCAACCTCCGCGACAACGGTTTCAACGTAATCGTCGGACAGCGCCAGGGCAAAACCTTCGACAAGGCCGTAGCAGACGGATGGGTGCCCGGCGAAACCCTCTTCTCCCTTGAAGAAGCCGCCGAGAAGGGTACCATTGTGTGCATGCTCCTCTCCGACGCTGCACAGATGCAGCTCTGGCCCACCATCAAACCCCACCTCACCGCCGGCAAGACGCTCTACTTCTCACACGGCTTCGCCATCACCTGGAGTGACCGCACCGGCGTGGTTCCCCCCGCCGACATCGACGTCATCATGGTAGCCCCCAAGGGTTCGGGCACCTCGCTCCGCACCATGTTCCTCGAAGGCCGCGGCCTCAACTCCTCCTATGCCATCTATCAGGACCACTCCGGCCACGCCCTCGAGAAAGTGCTCGCCTTCGGCGTAGGCATCGGTTCGGGCTACCTCTTCAAGACCGACTTCAAGCGCGAAGCCACCAGCGACCTCACCGGTGAGCGCGGCTCGCTCATGGGTGCCGTGCAGGGCCTCTTCCTCGCACAGTACGAAACGCTCCGCGAACACGGACACACGCCCTCCGAAGCTTTCAACGAAACGGTAGAAGAGTTCACCCAGTCGCTCATTCCCATGGTAGGCAAGAACGGCATGGACTGGATGTACGCCAACTGCTCCACCACCGCACAGCGCGGCGCCCTCGACTGGATGGGCCCCTTCCACGACGCCATCAAGCCCGTCATGGAAAAGCTCTACCAGAGCGTAGCCAGCGGCAACGAAGCACAGAAGTCCATCGACACCAACTCCAAGCCCGACTACCGCGTAGGTCTCGAAGCCGAACTCAAGGCCCTCCGCGAAAGCGAAATGTGGCGTGCCGGCGAAACCGTCCGCAAGCTCCGTCCCGAGAACAACTGATGTTCCGCTACGCTAATGTGCAAATGTGCGAATTTGCAAATGTGCAAATAAGCTGCGCGGCGTTTCACCCCTCTATGGAGGCGACGTTTCGCTACGCTAATGTGCAAATGTGCGAATGTGCAAATGTGCAAATAAGCTGCGCGGCGTTTCACCCCTCTATGGAGGCGACGTTTCGCTACGCGAATGTGCAAATGTGCAAATTTGCAAATGTGCAAATAAGCTGCGCGGCGTTTTCACCCCTCTATGGAGGCGACGTTTAAAACGTCGCGCTCTACACGGCCCCTTCAACCCCATTCATAAAACCAATAAAGCGAGCTCTGATGAGCTCGCTTTTTTCATCCAATATATAAACAACACCCCTCCACCACACTTTTAAGGACGACTTTTTGCGCAAATCCACACTTTTAAGGACGACTTTTCGTGAAATTCCCCACTTTTAAGGACGACGTTTTGCTAATCTGCTGATAATCAAGTAACTTTGCAAAACGCAAAAAAACACCCTAAAATCATGAAACGAAACGCCATAGAAGCACTCTACAAGTGGAAGGCAAGCACCGAACGACGTCCCCTCATTGTGCTCGGAGCACGACAAGTGGGAAAGACGTGGCTCATGCGCCAATTTGCACACGAAGCCTACCGCCAATGCGCCTATGTCAACTTTGAAGACAACGACATGCTCCGCAGTCTTTTTGACAACGACTTCGACATGGAGCGCATTGTCAATGCCATACAATGGGCCACCGGCGTCACCATCGACGAAGACACGCTCATCGTGCTCGACGAACTGCAGGAAGCCAAGCGCGGCATCACCGCACTGAAATATTTCTACGAAAAAGCACCGCAACTCCACGTCGTGGCGGCGGGCTCGCTCCTCGGCATTACCATGCACCGCAACGACTCCTTTCCCGTCGGGAAAGTGGAATTCCTGCATCTCTATCCGCTCTCGTTCTTCGAATTCCTCCAGGCCGTTGGCGAAGACCGCATGGTAAGCCTTCTTAGGGGAAAAGACTGGCCGCTCGTTACCACGTTCCGTTCAAAATTTGAAGAACGCCTCCGCCAATACTATTTCGTTGGCGGAATGCCCGCAGCCGTGGCCTCGTTCGTTGCCGACAGCGACGTGGCCAAAGTGCGCAACATACAAAATGCCATTCTCGAAGCCTACGAGCGTGACTTCTCCAAGCATGCGCCGGCAAACGAAGTGCCGCGGATACGCATGGTGTGGCATTCCATACCCGCCCAGCTGGCAAAGGAAAACCGCAAATTCATCTATGGAGCCGTGAAGGAAGGCGCAAGAGCCAAGGACTTTGAGATAGCCATAGAATGGCTCAAGGACGCCGGCCTGGTCCATAAGGTGAACCGTTGCAAGAAACCGCAGCTCCCACTTTCCGCCTACGAGGACTTCTCGGCTTTCAAGATGTTTCTTTCCGACGTCGGCCTTATGGGAGCCATGAGCAACGTGCCCATACAAAGCATACTTCAGGGAAGCAGCCTGTTCAACGACTTCAAGGGAGCGCTGACCGAACAATATGTGCTGCAGCAGCTCAAAACCGTCCCTTCACTCTCCATTTATTACTGGTCGGCCGAAAACTCGCGCGGCGAAATAGACTTCCTCTTGCAGAACGAGGAACAAATTGTTCCCGTAGAAGTCAAGGCTGAGGAGAACCTGCAGTCGAAGAGTCTCCGTGTCTTTGTGGAGCGGAACCCGGAACTCCACGGCGTGCGTTTCTCCATGTCGCCCTACCGCTCCCAAACGTGGCTCACCAACTATCCGCTCTATGCCGTAGAAACCGTCATCAGTCATCAATAGACTGAACTTTCAACGATTCGTGGCCAACTTGTAAATGTGCATCCTTGCACACTCACAGGTTGGCCACGGCTTTTTTATGCGGCTTGCGCCCTCTATGGTGGCGAACGGTGGGGGCGAAGTCTCCCGACTTCGCGCTCTACACGAGCATACCCTTCCATGGAGGCGACGATTAAATCGTCGCGCTCTACACGAAACATATATTCGCCCAAGCGAAGTCAGGAGACTTCGCCCCCATAGAGGGCGATCTCGCTCAAAGCGCAAGCGCTTTATTCGTTTTTTGAACACTTTATTTTCCAAACACCTCCCAGGCAAGAAATCTGATACGCGTGGATTTTCTATATAATACAAAAGTCAGGCAAAAGCGCAAATTGCCGAACAAAAGTAAAGCGCATTCCATAAGCAATCCCTAACTTTGCAAATAGAAACCACAAACACAAAAGCTATGGCAAAAAGTAAACCGTTTGCTCTCGCTGCTTTGACATTGCTGTCCGCCTACGGACTTTCTGCGCAAAATGTCAGCCGCGAGCCGTCCAGCGTAAACGTACTTCTTGAAGATTTCACCGGCTACAAGTGCGGCAACTGTCCCGACGGGCACAAGATAGCCAGTACCATTGCCCTTTCCCATCCCACACAGATTTTCCCCGTATCCATCCATGCCGGCACGTTTGCCACACCCGCCGGCGTGGACGCTCCGCAGTTCGTCATCAGCGAAGGAACCGAAATCAACGACTACTTCAACGTGGCCAGTTATCCTTCCGGTCTCGTGAACCGCTGCTACAACGCCCTCGGCGAGAAGGTGCAGAGCCGCAGCCGCTGGACCACCAGTTGCCGCGAACAAGTGAAGCGCAGCGCCGACGTCAACGTGTGGGTCAAAGGCACCTACGACAACAGCACGAAGAAACTCTCGGCCGACGTCGAGCTCTACTACGTGAACGGGGTGGAGAACAACACCTCAGCCCTTTGCGTCGGTCTCTTGCAGAGCAACATCCTCGGTCCGCAGGCCGGCACCGACATGGAAGACCTCTACAGCCACAACCACGTGTTGCGTGCCATGTTCACCCCCACTTGGGGCGACACCATCGCCAACAGCGCAAAGGGTACGCTCGTGACGAAGCATTACGAATACACCGTGCCCGACAAGGTCGGCAACATTGCCACCGACCCGCTCAACTTCGACCTCGTGGCCTACGTGATCAACCCCGAGAAAGAAGTGATGAACGTCAACGGCTGCAAGGTGGAATGTCCCGGAATGGAACTGCCCCTCGGCGCCACCCTTGAGTCGTACAAACTCCAGCCCAGCCGCAACTACGGGTTCAACTTCTTCGAGTGTTACCTCGTCAACGACGGCACCGCTCCCCTCACCAGCGCCACCTTCAAGCTCACCTTCGACGACGAGGAGCAGACCTGCACCTGGAACGCTTCTGCCGACAACGCCATCGCCCACCGCGACCGCGGTTACGTTTCCTTTCCCGTCAGTCTGCCCGCTTCGGTACTCGCCGGAGGTTGCGACGCCTACACCCTCACGCTCACCGGCCTCAACGGCCAGCCCTACAGCGGCAACAGCGTGACAGGCTCGTTCGGCGCCATGATTAACGTGGACGATGCCGTGAAAGCCGTCATTACCACCGACAACCAGGCTGCCGACAACACCTTCCGCCTCCTCGACACCGACGGAAACGTGGTGGCAGAGTACGGACCCTTTGCCGACGGCGAAGTCAGCACGGACGAAATGACGCTGAAGTTTCCCGCCAGCGGCATCTACTGCTTCGAAGTGGCCGACGCATGGGGCAACGGCATTCTTACGCCCCGCGGCAACCTGAAGATGTACGACGCCGCAGGCAACCTTCTTGTGGAGAACAAGGACATCGCCGACTTCGGCTGGAGAACCTTCTTCCGCTACACGGCGCCCGCCGGCATTCACGATGCCACAACCGGCCGTGCCGATGCCGCCTGCTACGACCTCTTCGGCCGTCGCCTCAGTCAGCCCGCCAAAGGCCAACTCTACATTGTGAACGGAACGAAACGCATCAACCTTTAAAACGCATCAACCTTTAAAATAACAAATTAGGCTTATGAAAAAGATTTACCTCGTATTCCTTCTCCTCCTTTCTTGCCTTACGGCATCTGCCCAATGGGGCGGAGAAAAGGGAGTGCAGCCCAAACCCAAGGGCACTTCCGACTACGGCACAGAATACGCCATCAGTCCCGACGGCACCATTTGGTACTTCTACTTCCACCCCTCCAGCACTGTGGAGAACGGCAAGACCAAAGCCGTCTACGAAATGTGCCTCCAGGCCATCAGCAAGGACGGCAAACTCCTCTTCGGCAACTCGGGCAAGGTGATTTCCTCCTACCTCAACGCCAGCTACACCGAAGTGGGCCAGTACATCTACGCCAACAGCGACAACACCGTCACCCTCGTGGTGCGCGACTGCCGCAACTCCACCTCCGACGAGCTCATGAAGTCGTACACCGCCTACCGCATCCGTGAGGACGGCACCCACGTGTGGAACGAAGAAGGCGTGAACATCGATGAGGCGCAGACCTACTTCGACGACGTGTGCATGAATTTCTGCGAACTCTCCGACGGCAGCACCGCCCTGGCATGGACACACGGCACGGCCGACGGCGGCTACGCCATTGAAGTGCAGAAGCTTTCGAAGGACGGCAAGTGCCTCTATAAGCTCAGCGACACCCGCCTTACGAAGGACAACGGTTACTACACCTATCCCTACCTCGTGCCATCCGACAACGGCAGCTTCATCATGGTCTACGCCTACAGCAGCCTGTTCTACATCCGTGCCATGAAGTACAACGCCGACGGCACCAAGGCATGGCCCAACGAAACGAAAATCTACGCTGGAGGCTGGGGCAGCGTTACCGCCCTTCAGAGTCGCATGAAAGTATATCCCACCGCCGACAACGGCGTGGTGGTCACCTGGAACGACGACCGCAACAACGACGGCTACTACTCGCCCTACCTTGCCTACATCAAGAGCGACGGCACGTCGCTCTTCACCAACGAAAAGGGCAAGCCCGACGTCCGCCTCTCCTATGAAGAACTCAGCGCCTATCCTCCCACCATCGCTTTTAGCAAGGACAACAGCGCCATCTATGCCATCTTTCCGCAGTTTGCCCAAAACGCACAGGACTGGCAGCAGATCAGCATTCAGAAACTGGACCGCAGCGGCCAGCTCCTCTACGGTGAGAGCGGCGAGCAGATTATGTCGTTTGCAAACATCTCCGTGGCTAACGGCAGCGTGCAGCTCGGCGAGGAAGGAAAGATCATTTGCTTCTTCCAGCAGTTCTACGACTACCACCACATCGAAAACCTCTACAGCATCCGCGACGAGCAGACGGGCAAGGCCGTCGACGAAGACAATCCCCTTGTGCGTTTCCGCGACTCCAATTACTACCGCGACGGACTTGAGTCGGCCTACAGCGCCGCCGACAACACCATTCTCCTCTACTGGAACGAAGACGAACAGTCCTCTGCCGTCGATTCCAAGACCCACGAGAACATCTTCATCAAGATGACGCCCGACGGCAAGGAAGTGGGCCGCGACGCCACAGGCATCGGCCACGTTAGCCACAACACCAACGCCGCAACTCCCCGCTACGGCATCACGGGCAAGATTCTTTCCACGCTTAAGAAAGGCGACATCTTCATCCAGAACGGAAAGAAGTACATTGCCCAATAGCACCCCGCACACACAATATCAACTCAATATAAATAATAGCCTATGAAGAAGTTTTTTACACTCGCGATTGCGCTGCTGCTGACAGCCACGGCAGCCACCGCACAGGTTATTGGTGGATACAAAGCCACTTTCAAGCAGGACATCTCGCTCAAGGGAGCCACCGTCATCAGTTCCGACGTGGAACAGGGCAAGCTCTACCTTAGCGACGCTTCCGCTTCGGGAACGGTGGAAGGAAAGGCCTTCCCCATCGGATTTGAATTTCCGTTCAACGGCCAGACGTTCTCCTACTTCGGCGTGTCGGCACAGGGCCTCATCAAACTTTGCGCCGCAGAAAACGCCACGATGAGCATCGACGACAATTTCCTCACGAACAAAGGCGACGCTTCGGGCAACGCCGTGTTCAGCTACGACAAGTGTGCCGCTTCCTACGCTGCCGGCAACGACCAGGGCTACGACCCCACCGTCATCAGCTACAAAAGCGACGGCGACGAACTCGTGGTAGAATGGAAAAACCTCGGCATCAACACTTCCACCTGGAGCACCAAGCTCATAGGCACCTACACGCTGCAGATTCATCTCCACAAGGACGGTAGCGTACAGTACAAATATGCCGGACTGAGCGACCTCACCTCCACCAAGGCCGGCCGCGTCTACCTCGGTGTGCGCGGCGGCGACGGCGAATATCTCCTTTGGGACGGATTTGCCGCCGAGAAGAGCTACTTCGGCGAAACGAAGGACTTCAAGCTCTCGCCCGTTGTGGACGGCCACACCATCACGCTCAACGCTCCTGAAGAAACCGTCACGCCTGCGGCCCAGCCCACCAACCTCCAGGCCAAGTTCAGCTACAAGGGTTCCATCCAGCTCGACGTGAAGTTCGACGAAGCACAGGGTGCCGACAAGTATCTCGTGCTCATCTCCAAAGGCGCTCCCACCGCTGCGCCCGAAGACGGCAAGACCTACGCCGAAGGCGACTCCATCGGCAACGCCCGCGTGCTTTCCGAGAAGACCTTCGTGGAAGCCGGCATCACCTACTTCAACTTTGAGTACAACACGGACTACACCATCACCGTCTATGCCGTGAACAGCTTCGGTACGGGCGGCACGAAGTACAACACCGTTTCGCCCCTCCAGGGCCAGTACTACACGGCTCCGAAGGCTCCGGGCGCCATGAAGGTCGTTTCCACCTCCAAGGATGCCATCAAACTGTCCGTGGCTGCCAATGCCAATGACGACAAGGTGATGGTGGTTTACAACGACTCTGTCTTCAACCCCGAAAACTGGGGTAACCGCGCTTATGCCGGTGTGCCCAGCGACAGCCTCAAGGCCGGCGACTACCTCACCTACGACGCCGTGACCTACCAGTACAACGACGAGAAGGGCGACATGGACACCATCTACGTGCACGACACGATGGCAGGCCGCGTGGCTTACTTCGGCAAGGCCGGCGACTTTGAACTGACCGGACTCGACGCTTCGCGTTCCTACTACTTCATTGCCTACAGCTACAACGAAACGAGCCACCTCTTCTCCCAGGACAACGACACCACGCAGCTCTGGACTTCCACCCACATCGCCGTTCCTTACGAAATGGACCTCTCGGGTGCTCCCGACTGCCAGATGCCCGGCGGATGGATTGCGCAGCCCGGCGAGTACAACTTGGGCTTCAACGTGCTTACGCTCGATGCCCGCGAACTGAAGAGCCAGACGGAGGGCAACCGCGTGATTTTCTGCCAGAACAACGACAAGGAGAATCCCTATACGCTCACTTCGCCCGTGATTGAACTGACTTCGAAGAACACGCTCTCGTTCGACTGGCACATCCACATGATGGGCGGTGCCTCCTGGATGCAGTCGGCTGCCGTTTACGAAGAATGGGGCGAGAACGACTACCTCACCTTCGTGCTCTACGTGGACGGCGAGAAAGTGACGCTGAAGAAGATTACGGCCGACAACGCTCCCGCCGACGAAACGGAGAACGACTGGCACAAGGAGAGCTTCGACCTCAGCGCCTATGCCGGCAAGGACGTGAAGTTCGGCATTGAATGGCTCGGCGCCATGAACGCTACGCTCCGCCTGGGTGTGGAAAACATCAAGGTGACGGAGAGCGAAGGCGGCGACCCCACGGCCATCACTGAAGTGGCCGACGACGCTGCAGCAGCCCTCAAGACCTACAACCTGAAGGGTCAGCGCGTGGCCGACAACTCCCGCGGACTCCTCATCAAGGGTAGCCAGAAGACAATTGTGCGCTAACTGCGCACTTCATACACAAGAAAATCCCCGCTCGTAAACTTGCGTTTACCGGCGGGGATTTTTGTGTGTATGGAGTGCGCGTTAGCGCAAATGTGCAAATATGCAAATGTGCAAATGAGCTGCGCTTTGCACCCTCTGTGGGGGCGACGTTTGAAACGTCGCGTTCTACACGTTTTTTCAATAAGCCTTCAAAGGCAAACTTCATTTGCACATTCGCACATTGGCACATTTGCACATTGTGCTTCGCACCTGTGCGGAGCACTTATTTCACCGTTGCCTTGAACGTTTTCTTTCCGGCGGGGTTCTGTGCGTCCTTTTCGTAGTCGGGCGAATACTTTCCGGCGGGAAGGTCGCTGAGCACGTAGGCGTTGCAGCGGCGTCCGGCCACCACCTTGTCCGTGGTGGCGGTGTTCACGGCCGTGGCAATCATGCCGATGAGCGCACCGAGACCGCCGCTGCCGCCGCTCACGCTCGTGTCGACGGAGATGTCGCCCTCACGCGAATAGAGCGTTTCGCCCGTCTTCGTGGAACGGAGGATGTATTCCACCTTCACGGAAAGCTTTCCGCCGATGTTGTTGCGCTTCCAGTTTTTCACAATGGTGAACATGGCAGCATCGGCGCCCAGCACATTTCTGAACGTGGAAAGGTCGCCGTTGAGGAAGTTTTCGGCGTCGTAGGCACTCTCCTGCTGGAACATCTCCATGGTGAGGTAGGGCGAGAACACGTAGTAGCCCTTCTCGCAGAGAGGTTGGTAGAGGGTTGTGTAGAAGTAGTCCTTCGCCTCGGCATGCGTGGTTTGGTTGATGGGCGGCATGATGACGATGGTGAAAGGCTTTTCGGAATACATTCCGGGATATTGTTCGCCCATGGTGACCTTCGAGGTGGAGCACGACATGAGCGTGACGAAAGCGAAGGCCAATGCTATGATTTGTTTCATTTCTCCAGTTGCTTGATGATTCGTGAAATGTAGGTTTCCGACTCGGGGTAGAGCTTTATTTCCTGCTTGAGGAAGCTGAGGCCCTCTTCTTTCTTGCCGTTCATGTAGAGCATGTAGCCATACTCGGCATAGAGTCCGGGAGGCACCACGCCGCGCGTGCCCTTCTGGTTCTCGGTGAGCTTTTTGTACTGTTCGAGCACTTTCACCTTAAGCTCGTCGGTCTGCTTCTTGCTGTACTGGTAGGTGGCGTCTTCGTAGTCGTACCACGAATAGAGCGACTTGGCCGTGGGCGTGCACGATGTGAGCGCCATCACGGCAACGGCTGCCGCAATTGTCTTTTTCATTGTCAGGGGAGAATTATCTGTTTCACTTCTTGTGTGGAGAGGAACACCTTTTTCTGGTAGAGCACCTTGCCCTCACACGTCACTTTGAGGCTGCGCGTGCCGGTGGCCACGGCATACTGTGTGCCTTTGCGCAGCGACTTCTTCTGCTTCACCACTTGGGCGGTGAAGGGCTGGGCGTCGTCGATGGACACCTGCACTTCCTGTCCGGCATATGTGTTGCCGCTCACAAAGAGGAGGAAGGCCATGTCTTCCTTGCCGCTCTGCTGAGCCACGGGATAGTTTGCCTTGCAGCCCACGAGCAGGGCCAGCACGGCTATGATGGCGAGAATCTTTTTCATTTTGCCTGTTGTATGATGTACGATTGCATGTTCGATGCGTCAATTTTCTCCGTCGTGTTGAGTTCCACGAAGGAATATTCCGTTTCGGGCGTGTCGCCGCCGGTGGAAATCACTTTCACTTCGCCCACCGTCTTTCCGGGCAGCGTGATCATGATGCCCGTTTGCGGGTTTTTCACCTTCTTGCCCTGGGTTTTTACGGCAAAGGTCATGCCCGCCTTGATGCCCTGGCTGGCTCCGCCGGCAATGAGCGTGCCGTCGTTGTCGCACGAGAGGAAGTAGGTTTTCCAGGGGCTGTCGGTACATTTGTTGATGATGTTTTCCACAAGTTGCCCGATGGCTTCGGAGATGGCCTTATCGCTGAGCGTGGCGTCGTAGCTGGCCTGTCCGCCCACACCCATCTTGGTCTTCGTGGTGAGTTCGGCAGCGCCCTTGGCTTCGTCGGAGTAGATGATGAGGCCCGTGCTGACGTCGACGAGACGGATGGACACGGCAGCTTCCACCGTTTGCGTCTTTTCGGACGAGAACGCGCGGTTTTTGCCCGTGTTTTTGCGGCCGAACTCGGTGATGGAACCGATAATCATGTAGTCGGCGCCGAGGGTGGCTGCCACGTTTTCGCCCTTCTGGCATTCTTCGAGCAGCGAGTTGAGGTCGCTGCGCTCAAGGAGGAGGAACTTGCCCGACGAGGCGAGCTTGGAGGAGAGGATGTCCAGCGCCTGCTTGCCCATGGGGTCGTTCTCCTTGTCGTAGAAGATGCCCTTGGCATACTGCGTTTCGTTTGAAAAACGTCCGATGGCCACTTTGCGCTTCAGCACCATTGCGCTGTCGGCAGTTTGTGCCTTGGGTGTTTCCACCACTTCCGTCTTTCTTTGTGCGAACGATGTGCCGAACGTCAGCAGCATCAGCGCAAACAGAAAAAGTCTTTTCATAAGCATGAATATTTGAGAGGGTATATGTTTTATAAAGTAAACACTTTTTCAATGCGACAAAGGTACATATTTCATGCGTAAGTATCAACTAAAAAATGCATGGCGTAAACGAACGGTGGGGGCGACAGCAGTTTGCACAGACTTCGGTGTATACGCGCACGCGTAAGGTGTGCGCAAATGAAAGGAAATGACCGGGTATAAATCCGCCATGCAAGAAATTACTCGTATCTTAGCCACGTGAAACGTAAAGAGCCCACGACTATGACCGAAATAGTAAACAAATATCCTGTCGGAATACAGACCTTTGAAAAGATACGCGAAGGCAAATATCTCTACATCGACAAGACGAAATACATTGTCGACTTCCGCGAGAAGCAGATGAGCTATGTGTTTCTGAGCCGTCCGCGCAGATTCGGCAAGTCGCTCTTTGCCTCCACGCTCCAAGCCTACTTTGAAGGCCGGAAGGAACTCTTCCAAGGACTCGCCATAGACGCTTACGAAAAGAAATGGACCAAGCATCCCGTGCTCCACTTCGACATGAGCGGAGCCAAGCACTTCGATGCAGAACATCTGTCGCACTATCTGAATCTGCAACTGGCGGAATACGAGACTCTATACGGCAAGGGCGAACAAGAAGCATACCACAACGAACGCTTGGAAGGTCTCGTCAAACGAGCCTACGAGCAGAC
>CAVCAV010000018.1:0-1566 GCA_963600165.1 Christensenella sp. UBA1685
GACTTCGCGCTCTACACGGCTTCGCCTTCTATGGAGGCGACGTTTGAAACGTCGCGTTCTACATGGCTCATCAGCGCGATTATGAATCCACGAACATTTATGTTCAAAAGAGAATTCATAGCAAATTCATGTCCGCGCAAGCGAGCTCGGGAGAGCTCGCCCCCATCGTTCGCCCCCATAGCGCCCCCCCCATAGAGGGCGCCCTCAAAGCAGCTTTTCCAAAAGCACGAGTTGGATGCCGGCTATTCCGTTGAACGTACAGGGCACGGTGCCTGTTTCATTAAAGCCGAGTTTGCTGTAGAGCGCACGGGCGGAGGCGTTTTTGGTCTGCGTGTCCATGCGGAGGGCTTTGCAGCCTTGCGCTTTGGCCATTTGCTCGTAGTAGGCTACGATGGCCGAGCCGATGCCTTTCCCCGTTTCCTGCGGATTGACCACCAGGGTGTGAAGCACGAGCACTTCGTTGTCGGCGGCCTCAATGCTCCATATTCCGTCGGCGTAGGCCGGGAGCTGGAAATGGTTGATGATAGCCGTTGCGGTGACCTGGTGCGTGGCGTCGTCTTCATATACATAAAGGTCGCCGCGCGCAATGCTTTGCCGTGCGGTGTCTTCGGTGGGGTATACGCCGCGTTGCCAACCTACTGAGGTCTGCCCTTGCTCTTCGCGTATGAGCGCAAGGTCGTAGATGGATGCAACGGCTGCGATGTCGCTGTCTGTGGCAAGTCTGATCATGGTTTCTCTAACTTATTCCATTCTTCCGTATTTCATTTCCTCCCCGTTCTTGTCATATTGCTTGCGCTTCCCTACAGCGGACTCGGTCAGCGTAATCCGGACCACAGCGGTCCGTCCCAGCGAGCGGGCCACGCTGCTGTCGAATGCGTCCATGTGGCCGGGAAGGAAACGCTCGCTTATCAGGCGCAGACCGTGCACCTTTTCTTTGTCGTCTTCTACAAGTTCTGCTTTTCCGAAGGCCACGGCCGATTTGTATTGAATGGTGAAGTCGCCGTCTTTGGGCCCTACTGTGGGGGTGCAGCGCGACACGGCGGACAGGCATACTTCAGGGTGTGCCTTTATGGCGTCGAGTTTCTTTCCCTCCAAAGCGCAATGGAAGTACCAGTGTGCCCCGTCGGCAGACGCCAGGGAGAGCGGCAAGCCGTAGGGTTTGCCCACAGCATCGGTGAAACTCACTGTGATGTAGGGGGCTTGGCGCATTACGCCCAAAGCCCACTGCTCGTCCATTTCCCTTGATTTCTTTCTCATGTGTTGCCGTTCTTAGAGAATGTCGGTAAGCTGTTCAAGTGAGGATATGACGTGGGTGGGAAGCGTTTCGTCGTATTCTTTTTCTTCCCATTCTCTTCCTTTGAACCATACGGTGTGGCAGCCGACGGAGTGGGCGGGCACGATGTCCTTGGAATAGCTGTCGCCGATGGCTACCGTTTCGGAAGGCTGGCACTGTGCGGCTTCAACGCCCAACGACCATATGGCGGGGTCGGGCTTGCGTACGCCCACCACGGCACTTTCCACCACGGCGTCGAAGAGGTCGGCAATGCCGTAGGTGCGGAGTATGGT
>CAVCAV010000018.1:1576-22432 GCA_963600165.1 Christensenella sp. UBA1685
TGACGAGTTTGTATTTCTTGCGGAGCGCCTCCAGTGTGCAGCGTGACTGCTCTACGTGTTTGTGGGCAAACGTGTCGCAGTAGGCGGCAACGCTTTCAATGGCACGTACCTCTTCTTCGCTCGAAGCAAAGTGCAGCGCACCCTGTTCGCGAAGGCTTTGAAACTCCAACCGCACTTTCTCCTCAAGCAGACGTTTGAAGGTGAAGTCGGGCTGGATGACGGGCGTTTTGGCCAATGCGCGTTCGGCAAAGACATAGGCCGTGCGGAACACGGGTTCTTCCAGTTCAATGCCGGCATGGCGGTAGCCCGCTTCCAATACGTACGACCAATGGCAGGCCGCCGTGTCGAGTGTGCCTCCGTAGTCGAAGAGCAGTGTTTTTATGTGTTGCATGATTGTTGTCTGTTATTTGTTCTCCGTTTCGGCTTCGGGGCTTGTTGTTTCCGCACCGTCGCGCATGATGTTTTTGTTGCCCACTTTGACGAGTCCTACACCGATGAATATCCACACGAGTTCGCGGATGCGGGTGTAGAGCGAAGTGAGCACACCGATGCCCGGCGCACTGAGTCCGAGAATCTTGACAATGGCGGAAAGCCCTCCTTCGCGTGCTCCCAACTGCATGGGGAGGAAGAAGAGCAGATTGCCGATGAGCGAGGAGAAGGCCAGCACGAGGAGTGCGTCCCAGAAGTCGAGGCATACGCCGAGGGAGAGGAGTATGAAGTAGTACTCCAACGAGTTGATCACGCGCGCCACGTATTCGAAGAGCAGTGAGAGCCAGAAGGCGCGCGGTTGCGAACGCAGATAGGCGATGTTGTCGTCCACCTTGCGCATGGACTCGATGTTTTTGTCGTAGAACTTCCGTGCCCATCGCTTTACGAAAGGAACGTGGAGCAAGGGGGTGAAGAGTTTTACGATGACACCTTTCTTATAGCACAGGTTGAACACGAAAAGCACGGCTGTCAGGAGTACGAAATAGCAGCCGAAGAGTCCCCAAAGGAAGGGAGTCATCTTTTCGGTATAGGCCACGGCGAAGACCACCACGGCGGTACTCCACAGGCAGATGTGGGAGAGAATGTGCATCATGGAGTAGAGCACAACGGACGACATGGCCCGCGGCACACCGATGAAAGCGCTGAGCTCCATCACACGGTAAGGACCGCCGCCGAAGCCGAAGGGCGTGGTGTAGCTGAAGGCGAAGCCCGACACGGTGAGCTTGTAGGCGTGGCGGTAGGAGAGGTGCTTGTCGTGCGTGCCGTTGTTGACAATAATCTGGAATGCCCATGCGTTGAAGGCATAGACGAAAATCCATACGCCGACCACCGCCGGCAGGTAAAGCCCCATGAGGCGTATGTTGTTCTCGAGTTCCTTGTAGTCGACGGGGAACTTGTAGAGCATCACCACGATGGCTGCAACGCCAAAGAGGAGAAAGATGTTGCGGAAAAGAGGTTTCAAGGTGTTGGGGGTATCGGGTGCGGCATTTCCCATTGAAGGGGGAAGGACACCGCACGGGTGTGGAAAATCCGTGTTTAGGGGCACGGCGTGGGCTTAATTGGCGTTCTGCAGTTCGTTTGTAAGGCGGGCGCAGAGCGACTCGTGGCGTGCTCTCATGTAGAAGAACAGCGCGTTCATCACAACGATTTCAAATACGAAATAGAGCCAGGGTTCGGCCACGAGCAGCGTGATGTAGAGTACGATGGCGCGTGTGTTGAACGTGAGGATGTTGGCATACTTCATAAGGGGAAGGCTGCCGTTGCGGAACGTGTCGCGAAGGTCGGAGGGGATGCCTGTCGACGCATAGCGTTCGTCGAGCAGCGCTTTGAACTTTTGGAACTTCGGCGTCATGTTCTCTTGTGAATGCGTGTAGTTGCCGTAGAAATAGAGAAACACTTTCCACACGAGGTCGTTGCCCCACGAGAGCTGCGCCCATTCCTTGCGGATGGCGGCGTAGTTGTCGAGTTCGCTGCCGCTCTTGCCCTTGATGAAGAAGAGGTGGATGTTGCGGTAGTAGTCGGCGAGCTGGCACTGCTTCCCGTGGAAGATGAAGCCCGAGACGGCGGCCAGGAGCCATATCCATATGCCCCAGTGCGTTTCGGTGAAGGGGATGCACTTGCCTTGCAGGCGCAGGCAGATGGCGGCATAGATGGTGAAGAACCACACGTCGCCGGCAAAGCCGTCGAGGATGCGGCCCCATTGGGTCTTCTGTCCCGTCATTCGTGCCAACTGTCCGTCGGCGCTGTCGTAGAGGTTGGCCCATACGAGGAGGAGGATGCCGACGACGGTCAGGCGGATGTCTTCAAAATAGAACATCACACCGGCTGCTGCGCCGAGGATGATGCTGAGAATCGTCACCACGTTGGGGTGGACGTGCAGACGTTTGAAGAAGCGGGCCCACAAAAGGCCGAGCGGGCGTGTGAAGTGTATGTCGAGCCATTCTTCGGTGTCCTGCGACTTGAAAGTGGCTTCGAGCGAGTTTTTTGGTGTTTCTTGTGTCATGAATCAATCTTTTGTGGATGCGGCACCGTGTTGCTTGTGGACGGCGATGCCTTCTGTTTCCTTTTCTATGCGTGCCGCAATGTGTTTGGCGGCTTCCTTTCGGCAAGAAGAAAAACTGGGCCAGTCGTTGAAGTCGATGAGGGCGATGTGGCCGTCGGAGGAAATAACGGCATCGCCTCCGTAGACCGTCATGCCGGAGGCTTGGGCTGCCCGTGTGGCGAGTTGGTGGAGTTCGGCTTCGTCAAATGAAAAGCGGTGGGCTTCGCCGTTGTGTTGTTCAAGGCCGAATTTGCTGAAGCCTTCGCCGGCGGTAGGGTAGGAGTAGGTGAAGAAGTCGGTGCCTTCTACGCCGTAGAACTTCACGAGGTCGCCTTCCGCATGGCTCACGGCCAATGCGCTTTCTATGCCTTTGCTTGCGAAAAGGGCAAGGCTTTCGGCCAATTGTTTTTCGTTTTCTACGAAACATACGTCGGAGGCCGACTGCGCACACGCATCGCCGCGTTTCAACCAAAGGGGAAAGCCCAATTGGGCGACGGATTCGGAAGCCTGGGGCGAGGATGTATCGACAACGACCGAGGCGGGCTGGGGGACGGCAGCGCTTTTGAGCGTTTGGTAGAGTTGGCAGCGGCTGTCGTTCAGCAGGGCGGAAGCGGAGTTGACCACCGTCAGCCCGTTCTCGCTTTCTTCTTTGGCGAGGGCTTGCAGCACGTCGGTGCCCCGAGCCATGGAGAACACGAGGTCGAACTCTTCAAGGTCTACTGCCACGAAGAGGTCTTCGCTGATGATGCTCACGTCGTGGCGGCGGTTGAGCCGGCTTGCCACGGCCATGAATATGGCTTCGTCGCGCCCCGTGGAGTTGGGGCTGAAGCGGTGTGAGCGGCTGATGCCGAGTATTTTCATTGGGGTAAGAACCTGGGGGATGGAGATTTCTTAATAATAAAGGGCATTGGTGAGGCGCTGTCGCAAATGTCCTACTCAAGTTATAAAAATCAGCAGTGCATTTTGCGCGGCGAGCGGCCTTTGGCTTTCCCTTCGGCCGCCGATTTTCAATTCAGGCCGCTCGCCGCGCTAAAAGGAAATGGCTAAGTCGTTTAACGAAAAAGGCCAAGTCGTTCTTTGAATATTACTGACTATATATTTACGCTTCGCTGCGAAGGAATGCTTCCGCCTTGGCGATGTCCGAAGCGTGGTCTACGTCGAGAATCTTGGAGAAGGGATAGGCCGTGAGGTGCAAGCCGTCGGCAACGAGGGCGCGCTGGAAGTTGCGCATGCGGCTTTGTCCGCTTTCTATGCAGCGGTGGAGCGTTTGCAGGGCGGTGGGGCGCAGGGCGTATATTCCGCCGGAGATGAAGCGGTCGCCTTCGTTCGCATCGTGGAACCCGGTGATGTGCAGCGCCTCGTCGGTGCCTACGTAGAGGGGCTTCTCGTCGTCGATGTAGTCCGTCACGGCCATGCAACCGTCTCCTTCGAATTCGCGGAAACGGGAGATGTAGGTGGCAAACTCGTCCTCGCGGAAAATGGTGTCGACGGTGGTGAGGCAGAAGGGGGCGTCGGTGAGGTACTGGCTTATCTCGTAGAAACTGTGCATGGAGCTCGGCGTGGACTTTACGACGAGGCGTATGTCGTCGGCCTTGCCCTCAGCCTGGAGCTGGCGGATGTGCTGCTCGGTTTGAGGATTCAGCGTGTTGACGATGACCACAATCTCTTCCGCCCCGTTTTGACGGAAAATGCGGAAGAGGCGGTCTATCATGGCTTCGCCGTTGAGGGCAACGAGCGGCTTGGGGAGGGCGATGCCTTCTTGCTGCAGCCGTGAACCTTCGCCGGCGGCTATTATGGCAAATTTCATGTCGGTTGGTTTGTAATGGAGACGAAATTACTCTTTGTCTTGCGAAGCGTTCTCGTTGGAACGCTGCTGGGAGCGGGGAGCACGGCGCTCGCTGGGCAGTCCGCGTTCGTCTTCACGGCGGTCGTGGTAGAGTTTGGGGAGCGGATTGGCATGGGCTTCGGTGTAGCTTTCCCGGTTGCGGAAAATGTCGATGGCCGAATAGATGGCTTTGCGGAACGACTGCGTCTGGGCAATGCCTTTTCCTGCAATGTCGTAGGCCGTGCCGTGGTCGGGGGAGGTGCGTACGTAGGGCAGTCCGGCGGTGAAGTTTACGCCGCCCTCGGTGGTGAGTGCCTTGAAGGCAGTGAGGCCCTGGTCGTGGTACATGGCCAGAATGCCGTCGAAGTGGCGGTAAAGGCCCGAACCGAAGAAACCGTCGGCGGCATAGGGGCCGTAGCAGGCGAGTCCGGCTTCGGCGAGCGACTGCACGGCGGGGGCAATGCTGTCAATCTCCTCACGGCCTATGAGTCCGTTGTCGCCGGCATGGGGGTTGAGCGCCAGCACGGCGATGCGCGGGGCGGAGATGTTGAAGTCCTGTTTGAGCGACTCGAAGAGAATGCGCACCTTCTGTTCCACGCTTTCCTGACTGATGGCAAAGCTTACTTCAGAGATGGGGAGGTGGGTGGTGACGAGTGCCACGCGCATGATGTCGTTGCAGAGAATCATGAGCGGTTCTTCTCCGTGGCGTGAGAGACGGTTGGAGAGGTATTCGGTGTGGCCCACAAAGCGGAAGTTGCTGCTTTGGATGTTGGCCTTGTTGATGGGACAGGTGACGAGTGTGTCGATGAGTCCGTCCTGGAGGTCGAGCACGGCTTGCTCAAGGGCAAGGAATGCGGCGTGGCCGGCTTCGGCGCTGAGTGTGCCGTAATCCACCTTTACCTCGTCGTCCGAAAGGTTCACCAGGTTGAGTTTGCCTTCTTCGGCCTCGCTGGCCGATGCGATGATGCGGAACGGTGTGTTGATGCCCAGCGCCTTGCGGTTGAAGTTGGCCACTTTTGCATGGCCGTAAACGATGGGGGTGAAGAGAGTGAGCAGTTCGGCGTCGGCAAAGGTGCGGAGAATGAGCTCCCAGCCTATGCCGTTGGTGTCGCCTTGCGTGATGCCTACTCGCACGTTTTTACGGACGGGTGCAACGTCGGGTGTGGCAGCGGGCATATCGGGTTCGGTGGCGTGTATTCTTTCTTTGTTATCAGTCATGGTGAAGGGTAGTTGTAGGTTGTTTTTCGTTTTTCATCGCTTCCTGCTTGGCTGTGGAGAGCAGTCCGCAGGCGGCAAAGATGTCCTGTCCGCGCGAGGCCCTTATGGTGGTGAAGAGTCCGTGGGCGGTGAGGTAGTCGCGGAAGCGTACCATCTTTTCCTCCGAAGCGCCGTGGAGGTTGGTGTCGGGGATGTCGTGGAAACGGATGAGGTTGATGCGGCAGTCAAGGTGCTGGAGCAACTTCAGCAGGGCGTCGGCGTGGCGCAGCGTGTCGTTGAGTCCGGCAAACACGATGTATTCGAATGAGAGACGGCGCTGCTTGCTCGTTTCGCGCAAGGTGCCGCGGTTGTCTTTGCGGCAGAAATCGTATTGCTCGAGCAGATGCACCACGTCTTCTATGCCGAAGGCCTTTTCGGCGGGCATGATGGCTTCGCGGCCCGACGGGATGGGGTGGTGGAGGGAGATGGCGAGGTGGCAACTGCTTTCGTCGAGGAATCGGCGCAGGCCTTTCGCCAGCCCCACGCTCGAAACGGTGATGCGCTTCGGGCTCCATGCCCATGCCCAGGGGGCGGTGAGTATTTCGGTGGTGCGCAACACGTTGTCGAGGTTGTCGAACGGTTCGCCCTGTCCCATGAACACGATGTTGGTGAGCGTGTCGCGTTCGGGGAGCGAATATATCTGGTTGAGTATGTCGGTGGCGGAGAGCGAGGCCACGTAACCTTGTCGGCCGGTCATGCAGAAGGCGCAGTGCATCTTGCAGCCCACTTGCGAACTTACGCAGAGTGTGGCTCTCTCACCGTCGGGGATGTAGACGGTTTCGATGAAGTCGCCTTGCGTGGTGGCATAGAGATATTTCACCGTGCCGTCCACGGAGCGCTGGGCGTCGACGGGCGCGGTGGCTCCTATGGTGTATTCTGCTTTGAGCTTTTCGCGTGCCGCTTTGGAGATGTTGGCCATCTCGTCAATGCTTTGGACGTGTTTGCGGTATATCCAGTCGGCCATTTGCTTGCCTACGAAGGCAGGCAGACCGAGCTTCGTGGCGGTCAGCTTGAGCTCTTCGAGTGTGAGTCCTAAGAGTGGTTGCATGAGTTGGCTTGGGGTGGGATAGGGGTGCGTGGACGGGGCGGTTCCGCCCGAACTACAATAAAAGGCCGCGAGTTTCGGCTTGGCTTTCCCGTTGGTTGTTTTAGACAAAAACAGAGTGAAAACCCCCGACGGCATTCTCTGCCCTTCGGGCTTTGCCCTGTGGCTATGCCGCCCGCTTATGAGAGCAAGCTCTCAACACGGCCGGCATAACCACACGGCAGGCGGCTTCACCGCCAGAGAATACCCTCGGGCGATAAACCAAGAAAAACCGCTTCGCCTCTATCGTAATTATTCTATATGCTATATGGAAAAAATATGCGAGGCTATGACGGTGCTAGAGTCTTCTTCCTGTTTTTGTTTTTCTTCAACCGAGTGCCTTAAAACCGGAACTTAAATAAAAGGCTATGCCTTGGCTCTCTGCGCAGAACGTCTGCACATGGAGTCAAGACACAGCCTGAGGGGAATATGTACTATGGTTGGCGCATTATTTGCGGTAGAGCAACCATGCACCGGGGAATTTGCTGCGGAGTGAATTGCGCGACTGTACGGACGACGTCTTGTCGTCGTAGGAAGAGGCGATGACGCGGAACCATCCAGTCTTTCCGTTGATCGTTTCGTTCGTCTTCAGCACGCGGGAGTCGTATCCTTCGTTCTTGAGGCGGCTGGCGAGGCTTTCGGCGTTGGCCTGCGTCACGAAGCTGCCTACCACTACGCTGTATGCCTTGAGTGCGCTGCCGCTGATGACGCTTGTTTCGCCGTCGATGGTGCGTACGTCGCTGTTGTCGACCGTGGTGGTCTGGGCGGGGGTAACGGGAGTTACGGTCACGGCCTCGGCCTCGGTAGTGGTCGTGGTGGTTACCTGCTGCTCGTTCTGAGCTCCGCTGTTCTGGGCTTGCTGGGCCTTCTCCCATGCTTGGCGATATGCACTTTGCTGTGACTTACAGCTCGTGAAAAGTACTGCGCATCCGATGCCCAGCACTACTAACAGATTCTTTCTCATTGGATGACTTGATTTCGGGGGTACTTGTTGTTTGTTGCGTTGCCTTATCGGCAGTTTGGCATAACTTGTGGCAAATTTACAAACTCGAATCGTGTCGGAATGCCCTTGCTTAGTTAAACAACATTAATGTATGCCCGATAGGGAACGTGTTTTGAAAAAATAATGCGCATCTCACTTGCGGTTTCGTGGAAAAGGCGTACATTTGGAACGTTGAAACTAAATAACAACCTCTTTAAACACCAATAGAAATGAAAGGTTTAAGCATTTTGGCCGCTTTCTTGGGCGGTGCAGCCGTAGGTGCTGCTTGTGGCATCCTCTTTGCTCCTGAAAAGGGTACTGACACTCGTGAAAAGATTGCTGAAGCTATCCGCAAACGCGGCATCAAACTCAACCACAAGGAGATGGCTTCGCTCGTTGACGACATCGCCGACGAACTTCAGCCTGCCAACGACTAACGTTTTGGCTCTCCCGCGCGCGTTCCTTATATATTATAGGGACTGAACGTGGCGGGAACTTGCAGACGCCATGTCTGCGCTCTTTGAAGAAACGGGATGGAATCAGACGGGACTTTCCTCCGTGCCCGGCACGGCGGCCTTTTGGTTCCATCCCTGTTCTTTGTAACAGAACCACCCTTAACAAACGGTATATCGTGTATTCCTCAGACAAAAACGTAGAGAACATCGCGCAGCTCATTGCCGAAATACGCAACTATGTGGATTTGCGCCTTCGCGATGCACAGATTTCCTTCATACAGAAACTTTCGCGCCTGTTTTCCGCGCTCATCTTGGGTGCGGCCCTTGCTTTGCTGCTGGCCGTGGCCGTCATATTCTTTTCCTTTACCTTGGTTTATGCTCTGGCGCCCGTAGTGGGCGGCGAAGCCATGGGCTACCTCATTGTCGCACTCTTCTATGTGGCTTTGGGGGTGATAATCTATGCCAATCGCAAACGCTGGATTTTAGGTCCGATATTGAATCTCATTGCCGGTTTGTTCCTCGACGATTCGTCTTCTGATGAGAAAAAATGACCGCAGCAGCAAACTGCTTTTTTAATTGAACGTGTAGAGTCCGCTTGTGTCGGGCTCTTTTTTGTGGGCAAAGCGAACTATGGGGCGAGCTCTCATGAGCTAGCTTGCGCGAGAATGTTCGCCCTCTATGGAGGCGACGATTGAATCGTCGCGCTCTACACGAACATCAATTCATGACCAATATACGAACATTTATGTTCAATGGAAAATTTATGTCCAATTCATGGTGTGTTCATGAGAATTCATGTTTTGAAAATAAAAGTAAACACCGTGTAGAACGCGACGATTCAATCGTCGCCTCCATGGAAGGCGCAAGGTCGCGCAAGGCCGCGCAAGCGAGCTCGGGAGAGCTCGCACCCATAGTTCGCCCTCATCGCTCGTTCCATTGTTCGCCCCATAGCTCGCGTGTCGGCTCTTTTGCAAACAAACCTTTCAATTCTTAATTTCAAGTCTCTTGAAAACACTGCAAGCCCCGATGAAATAGAAACGTAAAAGCCGCAAAACTGACTGCGGAACGCTTGTTCTTCTCACACCAAAGCATCCCGTAAAAATTCCAAGGCATCCCAAAAATTCTTGCTGCCTTGGAATTTTCGCTGCATGCGTTCCTGTTTCTTTGAAAAACAGGCCGTTTATGCAGTGAAAAGCGAGGAATTATGCAGAAATGTGCATAAACAAGGCGAAAATTGTATGATTATGCACGCTGAGAATCGCGTATTTCCGAACGGATGGTAAGTCGGTCAGTTTTACGCGATTCTCAGTGTTAAAAATTGGGCGATGATGCTGTTCCGAGCGCCCTGTCAACGGCCAATACGCTACTTATTCCTACACCATAACGGAAAAACTTTGTACTTTTGCGTCACCAAACATTAAGATCAACCAGTTTATGCCCAAATTATTGGCTGCACTTTTCGACCTCGATGGAGTAATCGTCGATACCGAACCCCAGTACACTACTTTATGGGAACGTATTGGCCAACGCGACTTTCCGCACATTCCGACCTTTGCCCAGGACGTCAAAGGTTCTACCCTCGTGCAAATCTTCGACAAGTACTATCCTGGCAACAAAGAGGCGCAGCAACGTGTAACGCAAGAGCTAGACGAATATGAGGCAAATATGGACTATCCCTACGTGCCCGGTGCATTGACCTTTGTGGACGCTCTGCGCATGGCGGGGATAAAAACCGCCGTCGTCACAAGTTCCAACGCACAAAAGATGGAGTCGCTCTATCGTGTGCATCCCGATTTCAGAAGCCACTTCGACCGCATTTTCACTTCCGAACACACCAAACGTTCCAAGCCTTTCCCCGACTGCTACATCGGAGCCGCTGCAAAGTTCGGTCTGGTGGGACGGAACTGCGTGGTGTTTGAAGACTCCTTCAACGGCCTGCGTGCCGGAAAGGCCAGCGGCGCCTATGTCGTCGGACTTACCACGAGCAATCCGGAAGAAGCCATCCGTGAACTCTGCGACGAAGCGATTCCCAATTTCCTTGACGTGACGCCCGAGACGTTTTTTCAGGTTTGAGAGAAAATCCGTAAAAATCAATTACGCAAGATCATTTGTGCGGTGAGCGGTGGCCTTTCAGGCCGCTCCCCGCATAAAATCCACACCCGGAAACTGCGTGAGTTGTTATTGCATATTATTTAACCGACAACTCGTGAACCGTCCTTCCCATGAGGGCGTCCGAATATAAATAACCTAACTTGCACACAATCACTACATATACAATCATATGGCTGGATATTTAGTAGAAGACAAAAAGAAGATTACAGCTCCCCGTTTGAAGCAAATGAAGGCAGAGGGCAAGAAGATTGCCATGCTCACCTCCTACGACTACACCACCGCATCCATCGTCGACGCAGCCGGCGTGGACAGCATCCTCATTGGCGACAGCGCCTCCAATGTGATATACGGCAACTCCACCACCGTGCCCGTTTCGCTCGACGAAATGATATTCCTTGCCCGTTCCGTGGCAAAGGCCGCCAAACGCGCATTCGTCGTTTGCGACATGCCTTTCGGAACCTATCAGGTCAATGCCGACGAGTCCGTGCGCAATGCCATACGCATCATGAAGGAAACGGGCGTTGACGCCGTCAAGCTCGAAGGCGGTGAAGAAATCATCGATTCCGTACGCGGCATTCTCCGTGCCGGTATTCCCGTGGTGGGACACCTTGGCCTCACTCCCCAGAGCATCAACAAATTCGGCGGCTTCGGCCTTCGTGCCAAAGAAGAGGCCGAGGCAGAGAAACTCCTCTCTGACGTCAAACTCCTTGCTGAGGCAGGAGTTAGCGCCATCGTGTTGGAGAAAATCCCCGCCCAACTCACCGCACAAGCCGTCCAAAGCGTCGACGTGCCTATTATAGGCATCGGCGCCGGTCAGGCTGACGGACAGGTGCTCGTGGTGCAGGACATGCTCGGCATGAACAACGGCTTCTCACCCAAATTCCTCCGCAAATACGCCGACCTCTTCAACGTGATGACCGACGCCGTCGGCCAGTACGTGGGCGACGTGAAAGACTGCAGTTTTCCCAACGAGAACGAAAGCTACTAAGCGCGATGGCACAGGTTCACAACCCGCTGCGGAGCACGCGATTTGTCAACATGTGTACGGCCAATTGGCTGCTCCACGCCTACGTCTTTGCGCAGATTCCCCTCTTTGCGGAACGGCAGGCAGCGTTTGAAAACTTCCGCCAACTGTCGTTCAGTTGCATAGCCGCTTTCGCCGTAGGCATGCTTCTGCAAGGACCGTTTTGCGCACATTTGCTTGAAAAGCATAAGCGCAAGACGCTCTATCTCAATTCCGTATTCATCATAGCGCTTGCCACACTCGGCATCATGCTCCTTTCTGTCGAATACCGGCGCGTCATCCCCCTTCTTGCCCTGGCGGAAGGAGTGGCATACGGCATTTCGCAAATCAGCATGGGCGGAACCATCGTCAACGACATGCTCCTCTCGGCCCAGCGCACCAAGGGCGACTGCGTGTACGGCTGGACCACCCGCTTGGGCATACCCTCCGGACTTTTGGCCGGTTGGTTGCTCGTAGAGTTCTTCGGCGCGACGTCAGGTTTCGCATGGTCACTTTGCGCCCTGGCGCTCTCCTATGTGTTCGTGGCGCAGACCACCGTGCCCGTCAAGGCTCCCGTGAAGATGCCCGCCTTTACGCTCGACCGTTTCTTCCTACCCTCGTCGTGGCCCCGCATGCTCATGCTCCTTCCTGTGGCACTGCTCACAGGCTGCATGTTCTTCTATGCCAAAGACCTGTGGGAATTTGTCGCCATGCTGGCCGGGTGTCTCGTGGCACTCGCCGCCGACTGCACGAAGAAATGTCCGCACCGCCGTTTCACGCAGCTCTGCACCGGTTATCTGCTGACCGTCGTTTCCCTCGTGCTTTACGCCTTCACTGCCGCTTCGTTCTACGGCCTCCTTGCAGCACTGTTCCTCTCTGCCGCAGGACTCTCCACGGCGAGTGCAAGTCTCCTGGCCATCACGGTGGAAAAGTCCGAACACTGCCAGCGCGGAACGGCCCAAAACACCCACTTGATTGTATGGTGCATAGGCATGGCCATAGGCTATTGCCTTTGTTTCCTCGCCTGACGAACGCGGGCAAACGCATTTGAAACTTCCTTTAGGATTTTGTCCATCGGGCACGTTGCATTATCTTTGCACATCAAATAAGTAAACAACAACATAAGCAAGACGCTTTGCACCCGCTGCAAACGTAGCTTGCTGGAACTACTATAAAGAACAACATGAAATTCACCGAACGTACTGGACTGAACCTCTTTGAGGTGAACGAGGACGTGCTCAACGAATGGGACAAGCAGGACTTGTTTCACCGCAGTATGAGCGAGCGCGAAGGCTGTCCCTCGTTTGTATTCTTCGAAGGACCCCCATCTGCCAACGGACATCCCGGCATACACCACGTCATGGCGCGTACCATAAAGGACGTGTTCTGCCGCTACAAGACGATGCAGGGATTTCAGGTGAAGCGCAAAGCCGGATGGGACACCCACGGCCTCCCCGTGGAACTTGGCGTAGAAAAAGAACTCGGCATCACAAAAGAAGATATAGGCAAGAGCATTTCCATTGAAGACTACAATGCACAGTGCCGCAAAAACGTGATGATGTTCACGCAGGAGTGGACAGACCTCAGTCACCTCATGGGATACTGGGTCGACATGGAACACCCCTACATCACCTACGAAAACTCCTACATCGAAACACTTTGGTGGCTTCTCGGCCAGCTTTACAAAAAGGGACTCCTTTATAAAGGCTACACCATTCAGCCCTATTCGCCCGCCGCAGGCACCGGACTCAGTTCCCACGAACTCAATCAGCCGGGCTGCTACCGCGATGTGAAGGACACCACCGTCACGGCCCAGTTTGCCATCCTCGCCCCCAAGGACGAGATGACGAAGTGGGGAAAGCCCTATTTCCTCGCATGGACCACCACGCCCTGGACGCTTCCTTCCAACACCGCACTCTGCGTCGGTCCCAACATCGACTATGTGGCCGTTGAAACCTTCAATCCCTACAACGGCGAACCCATGACCGCCATCGTGGCAGAAAGCCGCGTCAGCGCCTACTTCAAGGCCGAAGCCGAAAATGCCGACTTCAATGCCTACAAGGCCGGCGACAAAGTGGTTCCCTACCGCATTGTGGCAAAGTGGAAAGGCTCCGAACTCGTGGGTATGCACTACAAGCAGCTCATGCCCTGGGTGAAACCTACCGAAAAGGTAGACGAAAACTCTCCCGCGTTCGTAGCCGACTATGCCGCTGCACATCCCGACAAGTGTTTCAACTCAGGCATTGACCGTTTCGTAGAACTCGAGGAAGAAGCCTTCCGCGTGATTCCCGGCGACTACGTAACCACTGAAGACGGTACGGGTATCGTACACATCGCACCTACCTTCGGTGCCGACGACGCCAAGGTGGCCAAAGACGCAGGCATACCCTCGCTCTTCCTTATCAACAAGGCTGGCGAAACGCGTCCTATGGTCGACCTCACGGGTAAATATTACCTCGTGGACGAACTCGACGAAGCTTTCATCAAGGCTTGTGTGGACGTCAACGCATACAGCCACCACGCCGGCGACTACGTGAAGAACGCCTATGCCCCCGAGTTCAACAAAGACGGAAAGTACGACGAAGCCGCTGCCGCCAAGGCCGAAGACCTCAACATCGTCATCTGCATGGAGATGAAGCAGGCCGGCGAAGCATTCAAGATAGAGAAACACGTCCACAACTATCCCCACTGCTGGCGCACCGACAAGCCCGTGCTCTACTATCCCCTCGACTCGTGGTTCATCCGCAGTTCCGCACTCAAGGAACGCATGATGGAACTCAACGATACCATCCTCTGGAAACCCGCTTCCACCGGTACGGGACGCTTCGGCAAATGGCTCGAAAACCTCAACGACTGGAACCTCAGCCGCTCACGCTACTGGGGGACTCCTCTCCCCATCTGGCGCAATGCCGAAACGCGTGAGGAAATCTGCATCGAGTCGCTCGAACAGCTCTACTCCGAAATCGAGAAGAGTGTGGCTGCCGGCATCATGTCCTCCAATCCGCTTAAGGCGAAAGGCTTCGTGCCCGGCGACTACAGCGAAGAAAACTACCACAAGATAGACCTCCACCGTCCCTATGTAGACCACATCGTGCTCGTTTCGCCTACCGGCAAACCCATGAAGCGCGAAACCGACCTCATCGACGTGTGGTTCGACTCGGGCTCCATGCCCTATGCACAGATTCACTATCCGTTCGAAAACAAGGAACTGCTCGACTCACGCACCGTCTATCCCGCCGACTTCATTGCAGAAGGCGTGGACCAGACCCGCGGATGGTTCTTCACGCTCCATGCCATCGCAACGATGGTGTTCGACAGCGTAGCGTTCAAGGCCGTCATCAGCAACGGACTCGTCCTCGACAAGAACGGCAACAAAATGTCCAAGCGCCTCGGCAATGCCGTAGAGCCTTTCGGAGCCATCAAGAAGTACGGTTCCGACCCCTTGCGCTGGTACATGATCACCAACTCCTCGCCTTGGGACAACCTCAAGTTCGACGCCGACGGCGTGCAGGAAGTTTCGCGCACGTTCTTCGGCAAACTTTACCAGACCTACTCGTTCTTCGCCATGTACGCCAACGTCGACAATTTCGACCCCGAAGTGGCACAAGTACCCTTGGCAGAACGTCCCGAAATCGACCGTTGGATTCTTTCCGAACTCAACACGCTCGTTGCGGAAGTGACGGCAAACTATGAGGACTACGAGCCCACAAAAGCCGGACGCCTCGTACAGCAGTTCGTCATCGACAACCTCTCCAACTGGCACGTGCGCCTCAGCCGCAAGCGCTTCTGGGGCGGCGGCATGAGCACCGACAAACTCAGTGCCTACCAGACGCTCTACACCTGTCTGCTCACCGTAGCCAAACTTATGGCTCCCATTGCCCCCTTCTATGCCGACCGTCTCTACCACGACCTCACGCAGGGAGTGAAGGGCGCTTCCGACAGCGTACACCTCGCCTCGTTCCCCAAGGCCGACGCCACTATGGTCGACAAGGTGCTCGAACGCCGCATGGAACTTGCACAAAAGGTATCGTCCATGGTGCTCTCGCTCCGCAAGAAGGAACACGTAATCGTGCGCCAGCCCTTGCAGTGCATCTCCGTTCCTGTCACCGATGCGCAGCTTCGCGAAGATCTCGAGAGCGTCAAGCAGCTTGTGCTCGACGAAGTCAACGTGAAGGAGATTCGCTATGCCGATGCCAATATGCTCGAGAAGAAAGTGAAGTGCAACTTCCGCGTCATGGGCAAGAAGTTCGGCAAACTCATGAAGGACGTCAACGCTGCCGTTACGGCCCTTTCGCAGGACGATATCAACCGTCTCGACAGTGAAGGACAGTTGGCGCTCAACGTAGCCGGTCAGGACATCACCGTAGAGCGTGCCGACGTGGAGATTATCAGCGAAGACATGCCCGGATGGACCGTGGCCAACGAAGGCTCCCTCACCGTGGCCCTCGATTTGGAAATCTCCAAAGAACTCCATCTCGAAGGTCTCGCCCGTGAGGTGGTGAAGCGAATCCAGGCTTTCCGCAAGGACACCGGCTTCGAAATCACCGACCGCATCACTGTGGAAGTGGAGCGCCACGAGACGCTCTCCGAAGCAGTCGACACCTTCGCCGACTACATTGCAAAGCAAGTGCTTGCCGACAGTGTGAAAACCGTAGATTCGCTCCCCGCCGATGCGCCTGAGTTCGACTTTGAAGACTTTAAGGTACACATAGCCATCAGCAAAAAGCAATAAAACACAGAGGGAAGGTGTGCGCCGACGGCACGCACCTTCCTTCCTTTTTTCATTACAATAAAGTATACTGGCAAAGCACCGCTCCCGGCGCAGCCAGTCATTTACTCACTCCTCTAACCTCAATCAATTATGGCAGAGAAAACGCGCTATACCGACGAAGAACTGAATGAATTCAAGGAAATCATTCTCAAGAAGCTGGAACTTGCCAAGCGTGACTACAACCAGATGATGGACACGCTCAGCAACCGCAGCGGCAACGATGTGGACGACACCATGCCCACCTACAAAGTGCTCGAAGAAGGCTCCATGACGCAGACCAAAGAAGAACTCACTACGATGGCTGCCCGTCAGCAGAAGTTCATCCAAGGCTTGCAGGCCGCCCTCGTGCGTATCGAGAACAAAACCTACGGAATATGCCGCGTAACCGGCAAACTCATCCCGAAGGAACGTCTCCGCGCAGTGCCCCACGCCACACTCAGCATCGAAGCCAAACAACAGCAAGGCCGCAAATAAAGCGGCAGCAACACGCTTTTCAGACAACGGGACCGTCTGCTCAGACAACGCAATCGTCTATTCAGACAATACGACCGTCCCGTTCCGACAACGTACAATATTCAGAATGAACAACGAACAAAACGAAAACCCACAGTCCCCCGTTCCCGCCGGTGAGGTGAGAAAAAGAGGATTGTGGGCTTTCCTCATCATACTCTTCGTCATCGTGGCCGACCAGTGCATCAAGTATGCAGTGAAGACCCAATTCTCTCTCCATGAGAGCCTTACCGTCACGCCGTGGTTCCAGCTCGTCTTTACGGAAAACCGCGGAATGGCATTCGGCATGGATTTCGTCGGCACACTGGCGCTCGCCGTGTTTCGCATCGTAGCCATCGGCTTCTTCATCTACGTGCTCGTACGTCAGGTGAAGCGCGGTGCACCCATAGGACTCATCGTCTGCCTGTCGCTCATCGTGGCAGGCGCGAGCGGAAACATTCTCGACAACATGTTCAACGGGCTCGTATACACCGAGAGCCTTCCCTACGACGCTCCGGCGCAGCTTGTGTCGTTCGGCCATGGTTACGGAAGCTTCATGGAAGGGCGCGTGATAGACATGTTCTATTTCCCGCTTTTCACCTGGCCGGACTGGGTGCCCGTAGTGGGCGGCGGCGTGTTCTTC
The DNA here is from genome assembly GCA_963600165.1 of Christensenella sp. UBA1685. GTDB lineage: Bacteria > Bacteroidota > Bacteroidia > Bacteroidales > Bacteroidaceae > Alloprevotella. The sequence continues at coordinate 18,728 of CAVCAV010000018.1, forward strand.
GGTGCCATCTTCAACTTTGCCGATGCCGCCATCAGTTGCGGCGCAGTAGCGCTCGTGTTGTTCTACTATAAACTTCTCAACCGCAGTGGCATATTCAAGTGAACCAAACGTGGCTGCTTGCTTTTCCGCCCCGTGGCGAAGCGCAAGGAAAGCCTGTTCCGCTTTGAGGAACGGGCTTTGGCTCGTTGTGCTCGTACTCCTTGCTTCGTGTACGACGGACCGTCCCTCCGACGTGCTTTCAAGCGGCAAGATGGAGGACGTACTCTACGACATGCACCTAGCCCAGGCTTTGGCCCAACAGGAAACGGCAGACAGCTTCGCCTATTCCGCTCGCTTCAATGAGGAGGCTGTGTTCCAGAAACACGGTATCGACGCACAGACCTTCGACAATTCGCTCCGTTGGTACGAACGGCATACCGACGACCTCGTAAAAATCTACGACCGTCTGTCCAAGCGTTTCGGCGACTCCGGCTCTTCAGCCGTGGCCTCAGGCGGCTTGAAAGGCGATACGCTCAACATTTGGAAGGGAGCACAGGCCCTTTTGCTAAGCTCACAGGCCACCACCCATTATTCCTACGAGCAGAAAGCCGACACCAGTCTGCAGGCCGGCGACGTGCTTGAGTGGCGTTTCCTCACCGATTGGCATTACCACGAAGGCGAGCGTAGCGCTTCGGCCCTCATCGTGCTGCATTACGACAACGATTCTACGGAAGTCTATTCCAATATGGTCTATTCCAGCGGTGCGCAGATCATTTCAGCACGCATAGGCGAGTGCAAACTCAAGAGCGTGGAAGTGATTCTCTACCAGTGCGTCGGCTGGACCGAACGCCCAAGAATTCTTTCCGTAGCCGGCATCCAGTTGCTGCGTGTCCGTCCGCACAAAGAAAAGGAAGAGGAGAAAAAGGCAGCCGAAGCCAAGGAATCGGAAGCTGCAGCAAACGACAGTGCAAAAGCTACGGTCGTTGATCCGCGACTGCGTATCCGCGACAGTCTGCTCCACCTCGACACCGTTCGCGAAACGCGCAACCATTTCAGATAACCCATTCCTTTTATTCTATCGTTACGATGAAACCCAACACCGCACGGGACCGCTTCCCTCATCCCCTTTACCGCTTCGTGTGTTATGCCGAGGTGGAATTTTCCGACGGCAGCGTGCAGCAGCGCCATGTCATCGTTTCGGACAAAGCCGGCAAGGTGGTCTGCTCCTATCCTTTGGAAAAAGAAGAGCCCTTCACGGAGTGGCGCAACGAACGCTTCGTCGTCACCGAAGAAATGCTTTCGTAGCGATAAGGCTGCTGCGTAACGTAAAAACAATTGTCGCCAATGCAAGGCTCAAGCGCTTTGCATTGGCGACAATTGTTGTATGTGGAAAAGGGCAGGTCGGTTAAAGAAGGGAAAAGGGCGGAACCGGAATCGGATAGGTTGGAACCGGAAGCGGAAAGGACGGATTCGTCACTCTTCCTTATCTTGCAATAATACGGCGGCTTCGTCAAGCGTTTTCCCCGCAGTCTTCTCCGAGACGGTGGGAGATTCGCATGGCGCAGAAGTTCGGACCGCACATGGTGCAGAACTCTCCGTTTTCGAAGTGCGCGTCCTTGTAGTACTTCAAGGCGAGGTCGGGATCGAGACTGAGGTTGAACTGGTCCTTCCAGCGGAATTCGTAACGCGCCTTGGACAGCGCGTCGTCGCGCACCTGCGCTCCGGGATGGCCCTTTGCCAGGTCGGCGGCATGGGCAGCAATCTTGTACGTCACAACTCCCGTCCGTACGTCGTCGCGATTGGGCAAGGCGAGATGTTCCTTAGGTGTGACGTAGCAAAGCATGGCCGTGCCGAGCCAGCCAATGATGGAGGCGCCGATGGCAGAGGTGATGTGGTCGTAGCCCGGTGCGACGTCCGTCACAAGCGGCCCGAGCGTATAGAACGGAGCGTTGTGGCACTTCTCCACTTGCCGCTCCATGTTCTCGCGTATCTTGTGCATGGGCACATGACCCGGACCTTCGATAAACGCTTGCACGCCCTTGTCCCAGGCCCGCGTGACGAGTTCGCCCATCGTGTCGAGTTCTGCAAACTGTGCCTTGTCGTTGGCATCGTATATGGAGCCGGGACGCAGACCGTCGCCGAGCGAGATGGCTACGTCGTACTGAGCGCAAATGTCGCAGATGTCATCGAAGTGTTCGTAGAGGAAACTTTCCCTGTCGTTCTTGAGGCACCATTCGGAGATGATGCTTCCGCCGCGGCTCACCATGCCCGTCATGCGGCCCTGGGAGAGGTGGATGTTTTTCCGCCTTATGCCGCAGTGGATGGTAAAGTAGTCGACGCCTTGCTCGCACTGTTCGATGAGCGTGTCGCGGTAAAGTTCCCATGTCAGGTCCTTTGCTATGCCGTGCACCTTCTCCATGGCCTGGTACATAGGCACCGTGCCGACGGGAACGGGACTGTTGCGCACAATCCACTCGCGCGTTTCATGGATGTTCTTTCCTGTGGACAGGTCCATTATCGTGTCGCCTCCCCACTTGCAGCTCCACACGGCTTTCTCCACTTCTTCGTCGATGGACGAAGTGGTGGCTGAGTTGCCGATGTTGGTGTTTATCTTCACGAGGAAGTTGCGGCCGATAATCATCGGTTCCGCTTCGGGATGGTTGATGTTGGCCGGGATGACGGCGCGTCCGGCTGCCACTTCCGAGCGGACGAATTCGGGCGTGATGTGTGACTGTATGCCCAGGGCCTCGCAGTTCATGTTCTCGCGTATGGCCACGTACTCCATTTCGGGAGTGATGATGCCTTTCTTGGCAAGCGCCATCTGCGTGATGCCGGCTCCGGGGAGCGCGCGTAGGGGAAGGTGGTGGTGGTTGAAGCGCAGGGCGTCGAGCGACTTGTCTGCCAGGCGCTCGCGGCAGTAGGACGAGGAGAACTCGCTGAGTTGTTCCACGCCGCCGCGTTGGCGTATCCACGCTTCGCGCAGACGGGGGAGTCCTTCCTTAAGGTCGATGTCAATGTGAGGGTCGGAAAACGGACCGCTTGTGTCGTAGACGAGCACGGGTGCGTTTTCTCTGCTGTGTTTGTGGCCTTCTGCGTCTTTTGTAACGGTGGGCGTGAGATTGATTTGCCGCATTCCGACTCTCACGTCGGGGAAGAGCGTACCTTGGAGGTACACTTTTTCGCTTGCGGGATAGGTTATCTTCATTTCGGTTATCCTTTATATATAGAAATAGATGGGGATTCTGGCTACAATGCTTCGTCGGCATTGAGGAACGCTTGCATGGCGGCTGCTGGGTTATCGCAGCGGACTATGGCGCCGCTTACGGCAATGCCTTGTACTCCGGTTTCGAGGAGGGGTACGACGTCGTCAAGCGTGATGCCGCCGATGGCGCAGACGGGTATGCGGATATGCTCTTCGCGTAAGGCGTTCATGATGTCGCGGTAGCCTTCGAGGCCGAGGGTGGGGGCGAGCTTCTCTTTCGTTGTGGTAAAGCGGAAGGGTCCGCAGCCGATGTAGTCCACGCTGGAGCGCTTGAGCTGGCGGATGTCTTCGAGCGTGTTGGCCGTGCCGCCGATGATGAATTCGTGGCCGAGCAGTTCGCGCGCTTCGGCAACGGGCATGTCCTCTTTGCCGAGGTGTACGCCGTCGGCCTGAATGCGTTTGGCGAGTTCCACGCGGTCGTCGATGATGAAGGTGGCTTGTGCGTTGCGGCAAGCTTCCAGGAG
>CAVCAV010000019.1:0-21753 GCA_963600165.1 Christensenella sp. UBA1685
TTCTCCGCACGCTCGACGACAAGAACCTGCGTTCGGGCTACGCCGAAATGCTCAAGCACTCGCTGCTCGAAACGCCCGCCATGTGGGCCGACCACATGCGCTTCGACCTCGACCGTCCCGACTACGCCCACCTTCAGGAACTGGTGCGCCAGAGCATTGCCACCAAGCAGCGCATCGTGGCAGAAGACAGTCACGAAATGGGCATACGCAAAGCGCTCAACCTCGGGCACACCGTGGGCCATGCCTTCGAGGCTATGGCGCTCGAGAAGGAGCGTCCCGTGCTGCACGGATATGCCGTGGCTTGGGGCACGCTGTGCGAACTCTATCTCAGCGCCTGCCACTGCGGTTTCCCCACACAGACCATGCAGCAGACGGTGCGCTTCATCCGCGACAACTACGGCCCCTTCGCCTTCACCTGCGACGACTACGAGCACCTCTACGAACTCATGCTCCACGACAAGAAGAACTCCAACGGACAGATCAACTTCACGCTCCTCGGCGGCATAGGCAACATTCTCCTCAACCAGCACCTCACGAAAGAACAGGTGTTCGACAGCTTCGACTTCTTCAGAGAAGGGTAAGGAAACGATGGAGGCGAGCTATAAGCAAAAGTGGAGCGAACGATGGAGCGAACGACGGGGGCGCAAGCGCATGGGGCGAACGATTGGGGCGAAGTCTCCTGACTTCGCGCTCTACACGGCATTTCGCCCTCTATGGAGGCGACGTTTAAAACGTCGCGCTCTACACGGATTATAAGATTGCACAACTCGCGCAAGCGAGCTCAGGAGAGCTCGCCCCCATAGCCCGTCACATCTACTCATTAGAAATTTCCAATGAACTACATCAACCTCTACAAACAATACGCAAGCAAAACCGTAGAGCACCTGCTCTCGCTGCTCGTGGTGTTTCTCCTCCTCACCGCCACGGCCCTATGGACCGGAAGGCTCTTCGGCCACAACCTGGGCGCCACGGAGAAGAACACACCTACAGCCACCAAATATGCACAGCCCGACGACGCGCAGCTGCAGGCCCTTTCGCTCACACCCTCTGCCGTGAAACTCACCCCGCGCGACAGCGCCTCGTGGGCCGTCACCGACGCGCAGGGCCACAGCCTCGGCACCGTGCTCAACTCCGCAGCCTATGCCGGCGACGTGCAGGGCTTTGCCGGCCCCACCCCACTCTACGTCTACATCGACGCCAGCGGGAAAGTGAGCGCCATTGCCGCCGCCGACAATTCCGAAACGCCCTCCTTCTTCGACCGCGCCTTCACCACGCTCACCGATGCTTGGAAGGGCAAGGACGCACAAGAGGCCGCCGCTGCACAGGTTGACGCCGTGACGGGCGCCACCTTCTCGAGCAAGGCCATCATTGCCAACGTGCAAAACACACTCGCAGCCTACAACCAAAAGTCGGCCACGGCTTCCGCACAGCCCGTCATCGGGTGGACGAAGACCATTGCCGTCATCGCGGTGCTCGCTCTGGGCATCGTGCTGAGCGTGTGGTTCAGAGGCAACAAGGCGCTGCGCCTTGTGCAACTGCTGCTCAACGTGGGCGTGCTGGGTTTCTGGTGCGGACAGTTTCTCTCCCTTTCGCTGCTTCGCGGATGGCTCTCCAACTCGCTCGACCCCATAGCCTACCTGCCCACGCTCCTCATGCTGCTCGTGGCCATAGCCATGCCCTTCTTCAAGCGCAAGCGCCACTACTGCTCGTGGGTTTGTCCCTTCGGCAGCCTTCAGGAACTGGCGGGCCGTTTGCCGTTGGCCAAAATCCACTGTTCGCAGAAGACGTACCGCGCAATGTCGCGCATCCGCCTCGGCGTGTTCTGCGCCTTGATGCTCCTGCTCTGGTGCGGCCTGGGCAGCGCCGTGCTCGACTACGAACCCTTCACGGCCTTCCTCGTCACCACCGCCACGCCCGCCGTCATCGTGCTCGCCGCCGCCTTCACGGTGGCCAGCTGCTTCGTACCCAACGTGTGGTGCAAATGCATCTGCCCCATGGGCTCCACGCTCGACCTCAGCGAAGACACGCTCATTTCCAACTCTGACAAAAAGAAGAAAACAAACTGAATTGACGACAAGTCTTTGAGTGAGAATAAAACCTTCAAAACGAATAAAACGAGGCTGCGCCTCTGTGCTGCGCTTCCAAGTTTTACGTTGTTAGCCGTTTTGTTCACAACTCCCCAAAAGGCGCAGCCTCGTTTTATTCGTTTTGAACGTTTTATTCCCTAAATCCACAAAAATCGGTTGACGTATCATTACGCAACCTGTTTTTTACATATCACGCAATGAACAAATACAAGATTGTATCGCTCGTGCTCGCCGTGGCCCTGCTCGCCACCATGGCACGCCTCGTCGTAGTGCTCCACAAGCAGCAGGCCGACGAAGCCGCTCCGCAAGCCAAGGCGGAAATAGTAATGCAAAACATCCTTTCGCGCAAGAGCGTGCGCAGCTACACCGACCGCCCCGTGAGCAAGGAACAGCTCGACACGCTCGTTCGCGCCGCCATGGCCGCCCCCACAGGCCGCGACATGCGTCCGTGGAAATTCATCGTCATCAACGACCACGATGCCATGAAGGCGCTTGCCGAAAAGCTCCCCTACGCCAAAATGCTCGGCGAAGCGCAGTGCGCCATTGCCGTCTGCGGCGACCTCAGCGTGAAGGACAAAGAGGGCAAACCCTCGACCAACTGGGCCTTCGACTGCTCCGCAGCCACCGAAAACCTCCTGCTCGCCGCAGAGGCCATGGGACTCGGCGCCGTGTGGACAGCAGTGTATCCCTACGACGAGCGCCTGCAGCCCGTGAAGGAAGCCCTCGGTCTGCCCGACGACATCGTGCCGCTCAACCTCATCCCCATCGGTTACCCGAAAGGCGACCCGCAACCGAAGGACAAATACGACGCCGCCAACGTGCACTACAACCAATGGTAACGCGCCGTAACGGACGATATTTCTATGAATAACAATATCATGAAAAACGACATGCGCGTAGCCACGGGCATCGTAGCAGGTCTGCTTGCCGCCGTGTGCTACGGCTTCATCCCCTACTTCACCCTCCCGCTCAAGGTGGAAGGCTCGGCCAACTTCATGAGCGACCCCGCCATTCTCTTCTATCGCTTCGGGTTGGCCTCCATCGTGGTGGCGCTCTACATGGTTGTGAGGCGCACGAGCTTCAAAATCACGCGCGGCGAACTCGTCACACTCATCTATCTCGCCGCCGTGAGCGACGGCTCAGCCCTCTTCCTCATAGACGGCTACCACTACATGTCGTCGGGCGTGGCCACCACGCTCCACTTCATGTATCCCGTGGTGACGGCGCTCATCATGATGCTCTTCTACCACGAAGCACGCAAGCCAGCCACCATCGCCGCCATCGCGATGGCCGTGGGCGGCGTGGCCATCCTCTCGTGGGACGGCTCGGGCAACACATCGCTGCGCGGCGTGATTATCGTGCTCATCTCGGCCGTTTGCTACGCGCTCTACATCATCCGCGTGAACCGTTCGCGCGCAGCCACAATGGACAGCGCCAAACTCGTGTTTTACGTCATGTTTCTCGGCGCGCTCATCTTCGGCGCGGAAGCCCTGAGGCAGGACTCGTTCACGCCCATTCAGTCGGCGCTGCAGTTCAAGGACCTCGCCTCGCTGGCGCTCGTGTGCACCGTAGTGACCAACGTGTGTCTCGTTGTAGCCGTGAAGCGCATTGGCAGCACCATGGCCGCCGTCATCGGCGCCCTCGAACCGCTCACCGCCGTGCTCATCGGCTGCCTCGTTTTCGGCGAAGCCTTCACGGCGCAAGTGGGCTTGGGCATAGCCCTCATCATCCCCGCCGTCATCATCATCATCTTCACACGGCGCAACAGCTGAAATTTCCCCACAAAGCATATCTCATTCTCTCCCCACATGAAACTAAACAGACTCTTCGTTCTCCTCTTTGCGCTCATCACGCTGGCCGTGCCCTCGCACGCCGTGCTCAAGGAGAAGAACCTCGCCACCACGCTGGCCGTGCTGCGCGCCGAACTGCAGAACTCCTACGAGGAGCAGAAGCAAAACATAGCACGCTTCAACACGATGACCAACATGCAGCACCGCCACATCGTGAACCTCATGCAGAAAAGCGACCTCGTCAGCCTCATGCTCTACTCGCAGAAGCAGGACTTCACCTTCGACATGACCTACGCCTGCCACGAAGCCACCACGCTCTACCGCGAGTTCAACACACACCGCATGCCCTATACGCAAATCTCACAGCGTATCGACACGGAAATCAGCCGCTACGACAAGCTCATCTCCGCCCTCTGCACCATTCCGCCCCGCGTGAACACCGACGGCACACCCGTGGCTACGCCTCCCGCACCCCAAGGCGCTGCCCAACAGCCGAGCCCCGCTTCCTCCAAGAGTTTCGACCTCAGCAAGGAAAGTCTCGCCGACCGCGACTCCTGCCTGAAATATGCCGTAAAGCTGCGCACGAACCTCGCCCAGATGAAGGCCAACATAGTAAGCGACAACGAGCACTACCAGCAGACTGCCACCAAGCTCAAAGCCCTCAACGACTACGCACTCCAGCGCTACACGTCCATACAGAACACCATCTTCGTCAACGGCGACGCCAACTACCTTGAAGTGCTCTCCACCATAGGCATGTATCTCGACAACGCCAAGGCCGACGTCAACGAAAAGTACGACACGGAACACATCAAGACGAAAGACGGAAAGAGCCACGAGATACACTCGCAGTGGCGCGGCCCCATCGTCACGTCGCTCACGCTCTTCGTCATCTTCTACGTCATCGTGGCGGGACTGCTCAGCAACGTGCTGGTGCGCTTCATCGTGCCGAAGCGTTTCCGCACGGAAGAGTTCATGAAGAAGAAGGTCTGCCTCATCCTCGCCGCCGCCATGTTCATCTTCGCCGTGAGCGTGATGATTGTGCGTAACTTCATGGACCACAACTTCTTCCTCATGGCTTCGCGCCTGCTCATCGAGTACGCCTGGCTGCTCTGCGCCATCTTCGTTTCGCTGCTCATCCGCCTCAACGGCGACCAGATAAAGAGCGGTTTCCGCATCTACACGCCCATCATGCTGATGTCGCTCATCGTCATCACGTTCCGCATCATCTTCATCCCCAACAACCTGGTGCAGCTCATCTTCCCGCCCATCCTGCTCCTTTTCACGCTTTGGCAGTGGAACGTCATCGTGCGCCTCAACTCCAACATTCCGCGCACCGACATCTTCTACACCTGGGTTTCGCTCACCATCATGGTGCTCTCCACCGCAGCCGCATGGTACGGCTACACGCTGCTCTCCGTGCAGCTCCTCATCTGGTGGATGTTCCAGCTCACCTGCATTCAGACCGTCACCTGCATCTACGACCTCCTCGCCGTGTATGAAGAGCGCCATCTCTCCAAAAAAATCGGTGAGAAAGTGGCCGTGAAGCCCGGCAAACTCCACATCAACATTCTCGAGTCCATCCGCACGCGCCACGAGAAGCACATCAACGTCACTTGGGGTTACGACCTCGTGGCCATGGTGATCGTGCCCGCGCTCGGCGTGTTCTCCGTACTGCTCTCCGTTTGGTGGGCCGCCGACGTGTTCGACCTCACCGCCACGGTAATCAACATCTTCATGTACAACTTCCTCAACGTGCCCGACGTGGTGCAGCTCTCGCTCTTGAAGATTGTACTCGTGGGTTCGCAGTACTTCGCGTTCCGCTACCTCAACTACCTCATCCGCGCCCTCTACCACAAGTACCACAAGTCGAAGGTGGTGGTCAACGGCAAGCCCAACTTCACCCTTGCCAACAACATCATCAGCATCTGCGTGTGGGGCACCTACTTCATCATCTCCATCAAGATGCTGAAGATTCCCTCCACCGCCATCTCCGTCATCTCAGCCGGTTTGGCAACGGGTGTCGGCTTCGCCATGAAGGACTTGCTGGAGAACTTCTTCTACGGCATCTCGCTCATGACGGGCCGCGTGCGAGTGGGCGACTACATCGAGTGCGACGGCGTGCGCGGAAAGGTGGAAAGCATCACCTACCAGTCGACCCAGGTTGTCACCGCCGACGGCTGCGTCATCGCCTTCCTCAACTCCTCGCTCTTCACCAAAAACTTCAAGAACATCACGCGCAACCACTCCTACGAAATGGTGGCCGTGCCCGTAGGCGTGGCTTACGGCGCCAACGTGGACGAAGTGCGCGGCATGCTCGTGAAGGCCGTCAACGCGCTCGACGACAAACTCCCCGACGGACGCGACATCATCAGCCGCAAGAAGCCCATCAGCGTGGTCTTCGACAGTTTCGGCGACAACAGCGTGAACCTTTACGTCACCTACTGGGTGCTCGTGGAACAGAAGTTCATGATGACCGGCCGCGTGAAGGAAGTCATCTACAACACGCTCAACGAAAACCACATCGAAATTCCCTACCCGCAGCGCGACATACACATCCGCACCGTTGCACCGCAAGAGAACTGACATGGATTGATGTTCTAAGGGGTATGTATTTGCCCCTCTTGAATTTAGCAAACAAAAAACGCACAACACCATTTGCAAACCCGCCTTTCGGCATATTTGCAAATGGTGTTGTGCGTAAAACTTTTGGAGGGCCAGAAAGTAACCGGCCTATTGTTCGCCACATATAAACATACTCATATAAAAAGGAAAGTATAACGTTCCGTATTCACATTCCACATTGTTACCGCTAAATACCATTCTTCGGTTTATCTTGTCGGCAAAAAGGGTTTGCGCCATATCGAGCGACGTATGTTTCTTATAATCTTTGCCCGACTTAACCTCTATAACAGAAATCTTGTTGCCCTCGGGAAACACAAAGTCAAGTTCATGCTTACTCTTCCTGTCATAATAGTTCAACGAAACGCCGTGCTTGACCAATTCGCCCGCAATATAGTTTTCTGCAAGAGCGCCCTCGTTCACAAATATGTCGCCCGACAACACCTTTGCTTGTATATTATTGAGCATCATGGCACACAACAGTCCGTTGTCCACAAAAAAGAGTTTGTACAACTTTAGATTTTCGTGACTTGGAAACGGAAGTTCAAAAGAACCGACGTTAAAGGAGTAATAAGCCATGCCCGCGTCTATCAACCACTGGGTAGGAGCGCCGTATTTGCGACGCGAAGCATTTTTCTCAATGGAAGCAAGAAGGAAACGCTTGTCCTGTTTGCTCAACTGCCCTGGGATGGCATCAAATATGGTCTTTACGAGCATCCGGTCTTTGTCGGCATACTTGGATATGTCGTTGCGATAGCCGGTAAGAATGTCCTTTTGGTTTGCGATGGTTTTGCTGAAATCCTCATTGGCAAGATAGGTAACAACAACTTCAGGCATACCTCCCACTATCAGATACTGACGGTAGCGTTCCATCATTTGCTGATGAAGAAAGTCGGGAACACAGCGCACATTCTCATAACAATCCTTCAACAGGCCGACAACGTCTGCACTAACATTGCATGCCCACAGAAATTCTTCAAAGTCAAGAGGGAACATTTCTACCTGATGTTCAAAACCAACAGGATAGGACGACACATCCTTGTAGTTGATGCCAAGCAAAGAGCCGGACTCTATGTAGTCATATTGTCCGTCTTCGACCAAAAACTTGATTGCGGTTCGAGCATTGGGACACGACTGTACTTCATCAAAGAATATCAAAGTCTGACCCGGATCCAAAGGTCCGAAACCCATGGCCGAGAGGTTTATCAAAATGGTGCGAGCATCAAGATTTCCCTCAAACGCCTGTTTGGCCAAAGGCATTTGTTCAAAATTGATTTCAATGAAATTCTTGTAATTTTCACGTGCAAATTGACGCACAACGGTGGTCTTTCCCACTTGGCGCGCACCTTTAATAAGAAGAGCCTTGTTTACAGTCTCATTCTTCCATTTTACTAACTCGCTGATTATCTTTCTTCTAAGCATATTTCTGCAACTTTTTTCCAAGTTTTCGATGGCAAAATTGCAACTTTTTTCCAGCTTTCAAGCACCATTTCTGCAACTTTTTGCCAGCTTTTCGGCACCGTTTCTGCAACTTTTTGCCGGCAAATGGCTATAAACGGGTCTTCAAATGATGCGCATTGCGTACTCATCTCGCCAGGCATCCTTTGCGCCGCCCGTTGCGAAAAGCGCACACGCAAGTCCCGCACATTTGTTCCTTTTTTGTACTTTTGTAATTCCCTTAACCACCAAGCCCACACCGACACATGGACACCCCAGCGGAAACAAGATGGCAAAACTGCCTGAAGAAAATAAGCGAAAAGCTTCCACGTCAGCTTTTTGCCACATGGTTTGAGCCTATCAAGTACGTCAACTACGAAGCCGACGTGCTTACCCTCGGTGTGCCCAACAAGTACCTGCCGGGCTACGTGGAAGAACACTTTCTCAACGAGTTCCGCGAAGCACTCGTCAGCGAATTCGGCCCTTCGTTCCGTCTGCGCTACTGCATTGCGAAGCCCAAAGCGCCCGAGAACAACGCCGACGCAACGACGCCCGCGAGCAGTCCGTACGGTGTGAACGGAGGAGGAAAAACAAACCGCCCGCCCATCGACCCGCAGCTCAACAAGTGCTACACGTTTGAGAACTTCGTGAAAGGCGAAAGCAACAAGCTCTCCCTCAGCGTGGCGCTGAGCATTGCCGAAACGCCGGGGCGCAGCGCCTTCAACCCATTTTTCCTTTACGGCCCCAGCGGTGTGGGCAAGACGCACCTCGTCAACGCCATCGGCGTGCGCATACGCGAGCTCTACCCCGAACTGCGCGTGCTTTTCGTCTCGGCCTACGTGTTCAAGACGCAGTATACCGACTCTGTCATCCACAACACGCGCAACGACTTCATCAATTTCTACCAGACGATTGACGTGCTCATCATCGACGACATTCAGGAAATAACCACCTCCAACACGCAGATGGCTTTTTTCCAGATATTCAACCAGCTGCAGCACAACAACCGCCAGATCATCATCACCTGCGACCGTCCGCCCGTGCTCTTCGAGGGCATACAGGAGCGCATGCTCACGCGCTTCAAGTGGGGCATGGTGGCAGAAATGGAAAAACCCGACACGAAGCTCCGCCGCGACATTCTCATTTCCAAAATACGCCGCGACGGCCTCGACATTCCCGCAGAAGTGGTGCAGTACATTGCACAGAACGTGGAAAGCAGCGTGCGCGAGCTCGAAGGCATTGTCAACTCCATCATGGCCTACAGCGTGGTGGACAACTGCGAAATAGACCTCCAGCTTACGCAACGTGTGGTGGCGCGCGCCGTGAACCTTGAAAAGAAAGAACTCTCGACCGACGACATCGTGGCCGCCGTGTGCAAACACTACAGCGTGAAGAAAAGCGACCTGCAGGGCAAGAGCCGCAAGCAGGCCATCGTGCAGTCGCGCCAGCTCGCCATGTATCTCTGCCGAAAATACACCGACGTCAACTATTCGCAGCTCGGCCGCGACTTCGGCAAGCGCGACCACAGCACCGTGCTCCACGCCTGCAACCAGATGGGCCGCCGCATTGCCACCGACAAGGCTTTCCGCAAAGAAGTGGAAGAGATTGAAGCCGCACTGAAGTGACGCTCCTTACTTTCCGCACAAAGAATCCCCTTGAAGAAGTTTCGACACTTTTTCAAGGGGATTGCTTTTTGCTATATCCCGTGTTCGCATTAAGGACGTTTTAGTGGCTTCGCCTTCATTCTTCGCTCAAACGAGCTCGGGAGAACTCGCCTCCATCGGGGGCGCATTTTTATCTTTTCGGTATCGGAAAATCCTTGATTTTTGATGTTTTCGGTATCGGAAAATGCCCATTTTTTGCACTTTTCGGTATCGGAAAACCCGCAAAATTTGCACTTTTCGGTATCGAAGAACTCTTGCGACGTACTTTCAGAGGCGCATCACAGTACAAGAAAAGGCGCTTTACGCTATCAAAACGGCAAAAATATAGCAGCCTACGCTTGCGCATTGCATTTTATTTATAACTTTGCCCTTGCAAAAAGACACAAAACATGAATCCTCTCACCTTCTTCCGACTTAGCACCTTGCTTAGCTTGCGTACATCGGGTACGCGGGAGTGAGATTCGTGCACGTGCACAAGGTTACGTCAATGCGGGACGCAGCAATGCCCCAAGCCGACGCCAGCCAAGAGATTTAACTGATTGAAATCCTCACTTCCGCCTCTGCGAGAGTGAGGATTCGTTTTTTCCCGTTCATCTTTCCAAGAACAAATACAAAAACTACATAATTATGAGCGACAGACTCTACATCTTTGACACCACGCTGCGCGACGGTGAGCAAGTGCCCGGTTGCCAGTTGAACACTGTGGAGAAAATCCAAGTGGCCAAACAACTCGAAGCGCTCGGAGTGGACGTGATAGAAGCCGGATTCCCCATTTCAAGTCCGGGCGATTTCAACTCTGTGATAGAAATATCGAAAGCCGTCACCTGGCCCACTATCTGCGCCCTCACGCGAGCCGTGGAAAAGGACATCGACTGCGCGGCAGAAGCCCTGAAGTTTGCCAAGCACAAGCGCATCCACACCGGCATCGGCACGAGCGACAGCCACATACGCTACAAGTTCAACTCCACACGCGAGGAAATCATTGAGCGCGCCGTGGCCGCCGTGAAGTACGCCAAGCGCTACGTGGAAGACGTGGAATTCTACGCCGAAGACGCCGGACGCACCGACAACGAATACCTTGCCCGCGTTGTGGAAGCCGTCATTAAGGCCGGAGCCACCGTAGTGAACATTCCCGACACCACCGGCTACTGTCTGCCGCGCGAGTACGGTGCTAAAATAAAATATCTCATGGAGCACGTCGACTGCATTGACCGCGCCATCCTTTCCACCCACTGCCACAACGATCTCGGCATGGCCACCGCCTGCACACTCGAGGGCGTGCTCAACGGTGCACGTCAGGTGGAAGTGACGATAAACGGCATCGGCGAGCGTGCCGGCAACACTTCCGAAGAGGAGATTGCCATGATCATCAAATGCCACCACCTCGACATCCAGACGAACATCAACACGCAACGCATTGCCGCCACGAGCCGCATGGTAAGTTCGCTCATGAACATGCCCGTGCAGGCCAACAAGGCCATCGTGGGCCGCAACGCCTTCGCCCACTCGAGCGGCATCCACCAGGACGGTGTGCTGAAAAACGCCGAAACCTACGAGATTATCAATCCCAAGGACGTGGGCATAGACGACAACTCCATCATCCTCACCGCACGCTCCGGCCACGCTGCACTGAAGCACCGCCTCGAAACGCTCGGCATAGAAGTGGACAAGGAAAAGCTCAACGACATTTACCAACGCTTCCTCATGCTGGCCGACAAGAAGAAGGAGGTGACGGACGACGACATTCTAGTGCTTGCCGGCGCCGAACGTGCCGCTTCGCACAGCATCAAGCTCGACTATCTGCAAGTGACTTCAGGGGCCGGCATCCGTCCTGTGGCCGCACTTATCCTCGACATTGCAGGCGAAAAGTTCAGCGCAGCAGCTGAAGGCAACGGTCCAGTCGACGCGGCCATCAACGCCCTCAAGTCCATCATCAAACGCAAAATGGTGCTCAAGGAGTTTACCATCCAGGCCATCAACCGCGGCTCGGACGACGTGGGCAAAGTGCACATGCAAGTGGAATACGACGGCAACGTCTACTACGGTTTCGGTGCCAACACCGACATCATCGCCGCCAGCGTGGAAGCCTACATCGACGCCATCAACAATTTCAGATAAGCTACCTCTCTCTCATGCAAGAACCGAAAACAATCATCGACAAAATATGGGACGCCCACGTCGTGCAGTATCTCGACGAGTTTCCCTCCTCGGCCGACCAGGCGCCGGCCAATCCGCAGCCGCTCTGCCAGCTCTACATCGACCGCCTCTACGCCCACGAGGTGACCAGTCCACAAGCCTTTGCCGGACTGAAGGCGCGCGGACTGCGTTGCTTCCGTCCGTCGCAGATTTTCTGCATGCCCGACCACAACACGCCGACGCACGACCAGGACAAACCCATTGCCGAACCCGTGTCGCGCCACCAGGTGGACACACTCACGGCCAACACGCGCCACTTCGGCCTTAGCCATTGGGGCATGATGCATCCCAACAACGGCATCATCCACGTGGTCGGTCCTGAACAGGGGCTCTCGCTGCCCGGCATGACCATCGTTTGCGGCGACTCGCACACCTCCACCCACGGAGCCGTGGGCGCAGTGGCCTTCGGCATCGGCACGTCGGAAGTGGAAATGGTGATGGCTTCGCAATGCATTCTGCAAAACAAGCCGCGCACCATGCGCATCACCATCGACGGCCAGCTCGGCCCGTGCGTTACGGCAAAGGACGTGGCACTCTTTCTCATGAGCCGCCTCACCACGAGCGGCGCCACGGGCCACTTTGTGGAATATGCCGGCGAAGCCATCCGTTCGCTCAGCATGGAGGGCCGCCTCACACTCTGCAACCTTTCTATAGAAATGGGTGCGCGCGGAGGACTCATCGCCCCCGACGACGTGACGTTCAACTACCTCAAGGACCGTCCCTACGCCCCCAAGGGAGCGGCATGGGACGAAGCCGTGGCACGCTGGCGCGCACTCGCTACCGACGAGGGCGCACACTTCGACAAGGAGGTGCACTTCGCTGCCGCCGACATCACGCCCATGATTACCTACGGCACAAATCCCGGAATGGGCATGGCCATCGACGGCACAATCCCCGCCTCGCAGAACGTTTCGGATGAAAAAGCGTTGCAATACATGCAGTTTGCCGAAGGCGAGAAGATGGAAGGCCGTCCCGTCGACTACGTCTTCCTCGGCGCCTGCACCAACGGCCGCATTGAAGACTTCCGCGCTTTTGCCGCCGTGGTGCGAGGTCGCCACAAGGCAGCGGGCGTCACGGCATGGCTCGTGCCGGGTTCGTGGCCCGTCATGCGGCAAATCAAGGCCGAAGGCATCGACCGCGTGCTTGAAGAAGCCGGCTTCGAGATTCGCCAGCCGGGTTGCTCGGCCTGCCTGGCTATGAACGACGACAAGATTCCCGCCGGCAAGCTCTGCGTTTCCACTTCCAACCGCAACTTCCAAGGCCGCCAGGGTCCCGGTTCGCGCACTTGCCTCGCCTCGCCGCTTACCGCTGCCGCAGCTGCCGTAACGGGCGTCATCACCGATCCGCGAAAGTTGCTCGCCGAAACGCCCGCAGACCTTTATGCACCTGCTTCAAAAGAAGTACTTATTATAAATAAAGGAAACGAAACGGCCGGCACAGCCGCCGATGCCGCTTCCGCAGCCGATGCCGAAGCCGCGCAGAAAGAGCAGCATCTGAAGTTCGGCATTGTGGAAAGCACCTGCGTGCCGCTTCCGCTCGAGAACGTCGACACCGACCAAATCATTCCCGCACGTTTCCTCAAAGCCACCGACAAGGCGGGCTTCGGCGACAACCTTTTCCGCGACTGGCGCTACGCTCCCGACGGCACGAAAAAGGACTTTGTGCTCAACGACTCCACTTACTCCGGCTGCATTCTCGTGGCGGGCAAAAACTTCGGTTGCGGTTCGAGCCGCGAACATGCTGCTTGGGCCATTGCCGGCTACGGGTTCCGCGTGGTCATCAGTTCGTTCTTTGCCGACATCCACAAGCAGAACGAGCTCAACAACTTTGTGCTGCCCGTGACCGTAAGCGAAGCGTTCCTCGCAGAACTTTTCTCTTCCATCAAAGCCGACCCGTCCACCAAAGTACGCATCGACCTGCCCGCACAGCAAGTGACGAACCTCGCCACGCAGCGCAGCGAGCACATCGACATCAGTGCCTACAAGAAATACTGTTTCGAGAACGGCCTCGACGACATTGACTTCCTCCTTGAAAACAAACAAAAAATAGAATCCTATGAAACTCAACATTGCAGTGCTTGCCGGTGACGGCATCGGCCCCGAAATTTCCGAGCAGGGCGTGAACGTGCTGAGCGCCGTTTGCCGCAAGTTCGGCCATGAAGTGAACTACACCAATGCCCTTGTGGGCGCCGCAGCCATCGACGCCGTGGGCGACCCGTTTCCCGAAGAAACTTTCCGCATTTGCAGCGAAGCCGACGCCGTGCTCTTTTCCGCCGTTGGCGACCCCAAATACGACAACGCCCCCACGGCGAAAGTACGTCCTGAGCAAGGTCTGCTCGCCATGCGCAAGAAGCTCGGACTTTTTGCCAACATACGCCCCGTGCAGACGTTTGCCTGTCTGCTCCACAAGTCGCCGCTCCGTGCCGACCTTGTGAAGGGTGCCGACTTCGTGTGCATCCGTGAACTCACGGGCGGCATGTATTTCGGCGAAAAGAAAGAGGGCGACGACTACGCCTACGACACCAACGCCTACTCGCGCGCCGAAGTGGAACGCATTCTGCGCGTGGCTTTCACCTATGCCCGACGCCGTCGCAAGCACCTCACGGTGGTGGACAAAGCCAACGTGCTGGCCTCGTCGCGCCTTTGGCGAAAAGTAGCGCAAGAAATGGCACCGGAATATCCCGACGTGACGACGGACTATATGTATGTCGACAATGCCGCCATGCGCATGATTCAGGAACCGACGTTCTTCGATGTAATGGTGACGGAAAACACTTTCGGCGACATTCTCACTGACGAAGGTTCGTGCATCACGGGTTCCATGGGCATTCTCCCCTCAGCCTCAACGGGCGAGAGCACGCCGGTGTTTGAACCCATCCACGGTTCGTGGCCGCAAGCGAAGGGCAAGAACATTGCCAACCCGCTGGCGCAGATTCTCTCCGTGGCCATGCTGCTCGAACACTTCGACCTTACGGAAGAAGGCGCTTTCGTTCGCCGCGCCGTAGATGCAAGTCTCGACGAAAACGTGCGCACACCGGAAATCCAGGCCGAAGGCGGTGCCCACTACGGCACACGCGAAGTGGGCGAATGGATTGTGCGATGGATTGAAGCGAACTGAAAGCGTAGTTGCACGAATGCGTGGCTTCACAAATGTGCAAATGTGGATGCCTTAATCCGCATATTGCAAAGAACCTTTTGATGGTTAATATCCAAAGTTTCCCACCCCTAATAATATAGGGATGGGAAACTTTTGTTTTACTTGTTGGGGAAATGGATGACGAGCTCGGTGACGAACTTGTCGCGCTCGGAAGTTTTGGCGAGGGAAGTGTCGTCGTAGAAATACTTCTCGTAGTTGATGCGGATGTCGGCATTCATCTTCTTGCCGAGGCTGAGCGTGATGCCCGGAGTGATGCGGTGGCGCTTGGCATCGGTGAGGAGGAAACGGCCGGTGTCGTCGAGCGTACCGTCGGAGTGGTCGTCCATCATATCGTAGCGGAAGAGGAAACTGATTTTGCGGAAAGCCTTCTTGAGCGGCTGGTCGTAGCAAACGAAAGCGTCGACGGAATTGACGTTGGAGAAGGCATTGTGGGTGTAGTGCTTGCGCAGATATTCGGCTTCGAGCGTGAAACGTCCGTGCTGATAGGTTGCGCCTCCGTCGTAGAGATAAACCTCCGTACCGTTGGGCGAAATTTTCTGAACGGAACCTTCGAGCGTCAGGCCGCACTGAAGGGGAACCTGCACCTTGGCGGAGAAGTTGAACTTCTTGGTCCAGTAGTTCTTTTGGTTCGTAAGGCCAGAACCGTTGAACGCACCGGCTTCAACGATGAGCGGCATGCCGTCAAACGTGTAGCCGGTGTAGAAACCCACGTCGCGCACATTACCCACCTGTTTGGCAATGAAGGAGCGGTTGGCAAAGTACTGCTTGTGCGGCGAGCGGTGTGCGTCGATGGTAAACGGCACGCGCATCTGGCCAATGCGGAAGGCGAGTCCCTTCACGGGATTGACGCCGGCATAGGCGTCGAGCATCTTTATCGAACCTTCGTCCGAAAGGTCTATCTCGGCTTTGTAGTCGACGATGGGAGTTATCTTGCCGTCGAGGGCGATGCGGGCGGTGCGCACTTCAAAGCGGCTTTCCTTCTCGTTCGTCTGGTATTCCCACTTTCCGCGGATGGTACCGCTCACGTTGGGGAACCATTCGGGAAGTTTCACGGTCTTCGTAGGCTGTACGTCGGTTTGGGGAGCATCGGTCTGCTCCTGTGCTTGGGCGGCAACAGGGGCGGCAAAAGCCGAAAAGGCCAGGAGGCAAGCAGCGAAAGGTTTTGCTGAAATCATATGGTGGAGAATTGGAGAGTATTTTTTTTACAAGTAAAAACGGATGCCGCACTGCGAGCGTTACGGCCTGCAGGACGGCATCCGTGATGGGTGAGAGAGAACGTCAGCGACAAAGAACCCTTGACATCGCTATGTCCTATTTTTTACCTGCAACATGTGTCGCTGTCGCTCATCTCCCTTTGAGGTGTCAGACCTGTGCGTGGAAGTCCTTCTCGGTGCGTATAAGTCCTGAGAGTTCCACAACGAGCTGTTGGGTTTCCTGCACGATGTGGAGGAGAAGGGTCGACGCATTGATATTGGTTTCAGTCTGCTGGATGTGCACGCCGAGTTCTTCGGCGAAGTGTTCAAGGTCTTTGTAGAGCACGTCGCAACGCGAGAGCGCGGCCTCGTTGTCTTCCGAACGGAGGTTGTGGAGGTTGGCGGCCGTTTCGTTGAGCAAAGCCGTGAAGGTGTTGCGGAGCCGGCAGTAGCGTTCGGCGAGTGTGCTGTCGATGGGCACGAAGTTGTTGTCGATGTGTTCGTAGGCCGGTTCCACAATACGGATGAGTCCGTAGAGAATCTGTCGGAGCGCATTGTGGACGAGGTGGAAACTGGTGCTCAAGCGCACGCCGGCAATGGGCGGAAGGGCGCGTCGCATGCAGATGGTCTCGCGGCGGCGGAGGTTTTTCAGTTCTCGCTTGTTGAGTTTGAGGTCGCGCATGGCGTGGCGCATGGGGCGGAGGCTTTCGCTGAAGAGTCCGTCGGTGGAAGTCTTGAGTATTTCGGCATATTTCTCCAGTTCCTCAGCCACGCTCACGTCCATATGGCGCGAAAGCATCGGCACGATGGCTGTGCGGTCCTTGGCGGTGAGCATCTGCTGGAAGAGCACGTCGCCTTTCTGCACTTCTTTCTGCTTCTTGGCAAAGCGCTGCTGGCTGTGGATGATGCTGTAAATGCCGGCTGCCACGATAACCACCACAGCTACCACACCGCCGAAGTTCATAGCCAGTGCCACACAGAAGCAAGCGGTGAAGGCCACGCCGGCAGTGATGAACCAACCGCCGATGACGGTGAGCACACCCGTGATGCGGAACACGGCGCTTTCGCGGCTCCAGGCGCGGTCGGCGAGCGAAGAACCCATGGCCACCATGAAGGTGACGAACGTGGTGGAAAGGGGAAGTTTGAGGGAGGTGCCGAGGGCAATGAGGAGGGAAGAAACCACGAGGTTCACGGAAGCACGGCACATGTCGTAGGCGGCAAGGTTGTCCACACCTTCTTCGGGAGTCTGGAAGCGGCGGTCGACGTAGCGGCGTACGCTTTCGGGCGTTACGCTGACCACGGCGGTTGCTACGGAATTGCCCCAACGCACAAGGCTACGGGCTACTTTTGAGGAACCGAACATTTCGTCGCCCTCGTTCTTGCGGGAAAGGCCCACTTCGGTTTCGGTCACCTTGCGTGCCTTCTTTGAAGTGGCAAGGGCAAACACCATGATTGCGCCAGCTGCGGCAAGGAAGTAGATAGGCGTGGTGGCCGACTCGTGGAGCGAAGCCATCATGAAGCTGTCGGGAGCCATGCCGGCACCGTTGGCGGAAAAGTCGAGGAAGGAGGAGTAACCGGCGAGGGGCACACCGATGAAGTTGACAAGGTCGTTGCCGGCAAATGCGGTGGAGAGGGCAAACGTGCCGATGAGCACGATGACGCGGAACACGTTGACCTTCATCATATGGAGCAGCTGCATCACTACGGTGGCCACAACGAAGATCAGGCCGAGGATGGTGAGGATGTGCTCGTTGAGATAGGCTTTCACGTCGGCGTTCATGAACGAAAGGTCCTTAAGTCCCTTGAAGAGCATGAAGTAGAGAATGGCGGTGATGGCAATGCCGCCGAAGATGCCGATTTTGAAGCGAAGTTTTTTGGTAATGCTGAAGGTAAAGATGATACGCGTGATGTACTGGATGAGCGAACCGAACACGAAGGCGATAGGCACACTCATGAAGATGCCCATAATCACTTCGAGGGCCTTTGACGTGTTGAGATAGTCGGCCATGGCGAGAGTGGTGTCGCCGCCGGCAATCTTCAGCATGGTGAAGGCGAAGGCAGCGCCGAGGAGTTCAAACACCATCGACACGGTGGTCGACGTGGGCATGCCGAACGAGTTGAAAATGTCGAGCAGCACGATGTCGGTCACCATCACAGCCATATAGATGTACATCACATCCTTGAAGCTGAAGTACTGCGGGGTGAAAATGCCATGGCGCGCAATGTCCATCATGCCGTTGCTGAGCACGCAGCCGCAGAACACGCCGATGCCCGCAATGACCACGAGCGAACGGAACTTTGCAGCGCGCGAACCGATGGCAGAGTTGAGGAAGTTTACCGCGTCGTTGCTGACACCTACCCAGAGGTCAAAGGCGGCAAGAAGGAAGAGGAATATGACCATTCCCAAATACATCCATTCCATACGTTAGTTGATGTTTTTATTTGTGGATTGTTTTATTGATTGCAATAATAAGGCGCTTGCGGAAAGGTGTTCCGTTCACGGTGCAAAAGTATGGAGCGCATGTAGCGAGGATGTTACAACGCGGTTAAGAAAGTGTTACGGCCCATGAGGCGCTGCTGCGCGTGGTGTGGAGCGGCTGATTTATTTTTCAGGTAAACGGTTGTATTATAAGGAGTAAGACGGGGGTTGCATAAAGTCTTCACAGAAATTTAACCGCTTTCGGAGGCGGGCTGCGCATAAAAAGGCGTAATATTGCAGCGCAAAAACAAACAAAATCCCCCATGACGGAGCAAACCACCCACAGGATTCTCGTTGTAGACGACGAACCCGACCTTCGCGAAATTCTTCAGTGCAACCTCGAAAATGCCGGCTACGAAGTGGACACGGCAGAGTCGGCCGAAGAAGCGCTCGACATTCTCACCCCCGAACACCACCTCATCCTCCTCGACGTGATGCTCGGCGGCATGTCGGGTTTTAAAATGGCCGAACGCCTCCGCAAGGAACTCCACAACCAGACGCCCATCATTTTCCTTACGGCAAAAGACACGGAGAACGACATGCTCACCGGCTTTTCCACCGGCGGCGACGACTACATCAGCAAGCCCTTCTCGCTCCACGAGGTGCTGGCACGCGTCAAGGCCATCCTGCGCCGCGTCCACACCGAACCGCAGCAGAAGGAACTCCGCGCCGGCGAACTCGTCATCAACTTTGCAAAGAAAATAGTGATGGCCGACGGCAAGGACGTGCGCCTTTCGCCGAAGGAATTCGGCATTCTCAGCATATTGGCCAAAAGTCCTGGCCGCGTGTTCTCGCGCGAGGAGATTCTCGCCGAGGTGTGGCACGGCGACAGCTACGTGCTCGACCGCACCGTCGACGTACACATTGCCCGCGTGCGCCGCAAGCTCGGCACCAAGGCCTACCACATACAGAACCGCCAAGGCTACGGCTACTGCTTTGAGGAATAACACTTGAAGAGTCACAAAAAAAACGTGGATTTAGGGAATAAAACATTCAAAACAAATAAAACGAGGCTACGCCTCAAAGCTGCGCGAACTAACATGTAAAACACCTACAGTTTTGTTCGTAGGCTCGTGGTTATTCCTCAAAGGCGCAGCCGCGTTTTATTTGTTTTGAAGGTTTTATTTTCATAAACCACCCCAATACCCGTTGTATGTTCTGACAAGTTTGGAACATGATAATATAATCATCGTCGGCCTATGACCTACAAATCGAAACTACTGGTAAACTTCACCGCGCTCTTTGCCGTTTTCACCCTGCTGCTCGTCATGTTTCAGTACAACCGCGAGAAGCAGTACAAGCGCGAACTGCTTGAAACACGGTTGAGGAGCTACGCCGACGTAGTGGCAGGCGCCATCGGCACAGACTACGTCACGACCGACTCGCTCCAACTGGCACACCTCGGACAGGAAATGCCCGCCGACCTCCGCCTCACCGTCATCAGCCGACGGGGCAAAGTGCTCTACGAGTCGAAGGAACACGGCATCAACGAAATGGGCAACCATCTCGACCGCCCCGAAGTGGGCATGGCGCTCGAAACGAACCACGGCGAGGGAAGCAACATACGCTCTTCGGCCACCTTCAACCGCGAGTATTTCTACTTTGCCAAAAGTTTCCCCACGTTCATCGTGCGTGTGGCACTTCCCTACAATTCCGAGGTGCAAAACTTCATGAAGGCCGACAACGTGTTCCTCTGGTTCGTGTTGATGCTCTTCCCCATCGCCCTCGTGGTGCTCATCTACATATCCGACCGCTTCGGCAAAGCCGTGTCGAGCCTGCGCAACTTCATGAATTCGGCCGACCGCGGACTGGTGGACTACGAGCACATCACCTTCCCTTCCTCCGAACTGGGACGTTTGGGCGAAAAAATCATGCAGAAATACCGCCAGCTCGAGGACTCCTCGCGCGTCATCGCCACGGAGCGCGAACGTCTCATGCGCCACTTCCACTACTTTGAAGAGGGCGTGGGCATCTTCGACCCCGAACGCCACAACCGCTACGCCAACACGCGCTTCATGCAGTATGTCAACGTGATTCTCGACCATCCCACGGCGGACGTCAACGCTATGTGGCAGTCCAAGGCCTTCGCCCCCGTGCTGGAGTTCATCTCGCTCCACGGCGGCAGCCGTCCGCTCACAGAAGAAGCCCCCATTTTCCGCTACAACACGAAGAGCGGCGGCACGCACTTCAGCGTGCAAGTGCTGGTCTACAGCGACGGAAGTTTCGAAGTGACGCTCTGCGACGTTACGCGCGCAGAGAAGAACAAGGAACTGAAGCAGCAGATGAGCAACAACATCACCCACGAGCTGCGCACTCCCGTGAGCAGCATACGCGGCTATCTCGAAACCATCATCAACTGCCCCACGCTCAGCGACGAGCGCAAGATGTATTTCCTTCAAAAGGCACACGCGCAGGTGATTCGCCTCACCGACCTCATCCGCGACGTGGCGCTCATCACCAAGACGGAACAGGCCGCCGAACTGATGCCGCGCGAAGACGTTTCCATCGCGAAAGTCATCGCCGACGTGCAGGAGGACCTCGCCACCGGCCTGAAGGAACAATGCATGACGGTGGCCGTAGACCTTCCCGACGGACTGCACCTCAACGGCAACTATACGCTCATCTACTCCATCTTCCGCAACCTGATGGAAAATAGCATGCGCTATGCCGGCAGCCACACGCAGATTACCGTAAACTGCTACAACGTGACCGACGAGTTCTGCTACTTCAGCGTATCGGACAACGGTTGCGGTGTGCCCGAAGAACATCTCTCGCGCCTCTTCGAACGCTTCTACCGCGTGACGGAAGGCCGCACTCGCGAGAACGGCGGCACAGGCCTCGGCCTCTCCATCGTGCGCAATGCCGTGCGCTTCCACAGCGGCGACATTTCCGTGCGCAACCGCAAGGAAGGCGGACTTGAGTTTCTCTTCACGCTGCATAGGTAGCGAACGATGGGGGCGAGGTAAGGTGTTATCGTGTAGAGCGCGAAGTCAGGAGACTTCGCCCCCATGCGCTAGCGCCCTCATTTGTCGTGTAGAGCGCGTGTAAGGGCCGCGCAAGCGAGGTCGGGAGACCTCGCCTCCATAGATAGAAACACAAAGGGCGAAGCAACCGATTGGCTGCTTCGCC
>CAVCAV010000020.1:0-21704 GCA_963600165.1 Christensenella sp. UBA1685
GCGCAAGCGCATGGAGCGAACGATGGGGGCGAGCTCTCCCGAGCTCGCTTGCGCGGCCCTTACACGGCTTGCGCGGCCCTTACACGCGCTATGGAGGCGACGTTTGAAACGTCGCGCTCTACACGAAGTTGCACATGTGCCGTGTAGAACGCGAAGTCGGGAGACTTCGCCCCCATCGCTCGCGCCCTCAAAACATCGGCCATAATCCGTGTAGAACGCGACGTTTCAAACGTCGCCCCCATAGAGGGCGAGCACCCTCGCGCAAGCGAGCTCGGGAGAGCTCGCCCCCATCGTTCGCTCCTTTGTTCGCCCCAAATACAAAACTATTGTGCGAGCATTTAGAGCTTCACAGCCTCCACAATGTCCTCCACAATCTGATTGTCCGTAAGGCGGTTGGCAAGGAGGAGTTCGCCGACGTCGTAGCGGTCGTAGAGCTTCTTTTCCACACCGAAGCAGAGCACCTTCGTCGGGCTGTTTCCGTAGAAGCGCGCAATGCGTTCGCCGAAGCCGCCGTCGAGGCAGCCGTCCTCGAGCGTTGCCACCACACGGTGCGTGGCCTTCAGTTTCTCGAGCAGCTCCGTGTCCTCGCCCGAAAGCCAACGCGGATTGATCAGTGTGGCGTCGATGCCCTTCTCTTTCAGCATTGCGCACACGCGCTCGCCCTTCTGGAAGAAATTGCCTACGGCAATGACCGCCACGTCCTTTCCCTCGTGCGCCACGAGGTAGCGGTTGAGGTCGCTGTAGTCCGTCGCCACCTCGCCCCGGCTGTGGCACACCTCGCCTTCCGGCACACGGATGGCCACGGAGTAGCGGTCCTGACGGATGGCCCAGCGTTCCATGGCGATGAGTTCCTCGTAGGTCGTCGGTGCCAGATAGTGGAGGTTGGGAATGTGGGAGAAGAG
Organism: Christensenella sp. UBA1685; assembly: GCA_963600165.1. Taxonomy (GTDB): domain Bacteria; phylum Bacteroidota; class Bacteroidia; order Bacteroidales; family Bacteroidaceae; genus Alloprevotella. The sequence continues at coordinate 903 of CAVCAV010000020.1, forward strand.
CGGAATGTCGAAGAAGCAGATGTGCGTGATGTCGTTCATGCCGAATATGGTAGACCCTATGACGTTGAACACCGCCGCATTGCCGTTCACCGCCACGTCCTGGCAGAGTTGGTCGTAGGTGCGCTGGAAGAAAGTGGCATAGTCGCTGAACACCGGACGCGCGCCGCGCTTGGCAAGGCCCGAAGCCAGCGCCACGGCCTCTTCTTCGGCTATGCCCACGTCGATGAACTGACGGCCGGCGGCTTCGCGCCGCTCCTTGTTGAACCCGATGACCGACGGCGTGCCCGCAGTGATGTTCACCAGTTTCGGGTCGCGCTTCATTTCCTCGAAAATCCAGTCGCCCAGCAGTGCGTCCATGCTCTTGCCCTCGAAGGGCTGCCGCAGCGTACCGTCTTCGATGTGGAACGGCATGGACCAGTGCCAGCGCTCCTTGTTGTCCGTGGCCGGACGGTAGCCGTGGCCCTTCTCCGTGTGGACGTGTACCACCACGGGGTGGTCGGTGTCCTTCACGCTGCGGAACGTTTCGATGAGTCGCCCGATGTCGTTGCCCTCTTCAAGGTAAAGGTAGTCGAAGCCCATCGCCTTGAAGAAGTTGCACTCCGCCTTGCCCTGCGTTTCGCGCAGGAGCGCGAGGTCGCGGTAGAGGCTGCCGTGGTTTTCGGCTATGCTCATCTCGTTGTCGTTGACCACAACGATGATGTTCGTGCCCGTTTCGCCTGCCGTGTCGAGCCCCTCAAAGGCTTCGCCGCCCGAGAGCGAACCGTCGCCGATGACGGCCACCACGTTTTCCGTGCCGCCCAGCAGGTCGCGCCCTTTCTGCAGACCGGAGGCAAGGGCAATGGAGGTGGACGTGTGGCCTATCTCGAACATGTCGTAGTCCGGGCTCTCGGCGGGCGAGGAGTAGCCCGAGATGGCGTCCATCTCGCGGGCGTCGACAAATCCCGCCGCTCTGCCCGTGAGCATCTTGTGGGGATAGGCTTGGTGGCTGACGTCGAACACGAACTTGTCCTTCGGAGCGTCGAAAACGTAGTGGAGCGCTACGGTGGCTTCAACGAATCCCAAGTTGGGGCCGACGTGTCCGCCGTGGAGGCTCACTCTGTTCAGCACGCCCTGGCGCACTTCGTCGGCCAGCGCGTTGAGTTGCTCAAGCGAGAGCTGCTTGAGGTCGTTGGGGGTGTGGATTTTTTCTATGTACATGATGGGGGAGTATTTATAGTTTTTTGGATTAAACGAGGGCGGCCTGAAGGGCCAAAGACAACATAGCCCAGGGCAAGCGAAGCGACACCCTGGGTGGACGCAGCCCCTCCGTTTACACGCCCTGAAAGGGCAACACATTGGCTACACATGCGCGGATTTTTATCCGTAATAGATATTGTGCTGCCCTTTCAGGGCGCAATGACATTTGTGACGTCTAACCCAGGGTGTCGCTTCGCTTGCCCTGGGCTATGCTGTGCTGGGCTTTCAGCCCGCCTTCGCCCAATCCATACATTTCCGCATTTACGGTTGCAAAGATAGGGCCTTTCCCCTCGTCGGCAACCTATCGGAATCGTGGCAATTGTAACCCCTATTGCTGAATGCGTGCCGACGGCCGCGGTGCGTAGCCCGAAACCCATTATCTTTGCCCCATAAAAAAACCGAACCGTATGGACACCAACCGCAACACACCCATTATAGACGTCAACAGCATTGCCACTTACAACGAGCTCAACGGACTTGAAACGTTCCACCCCCTTGTGCAGGTGGTTGATTTTCGCCACCACACCATCAAGGCCGGACATTTCCGTTTCCGCTACGGCCTCTACTGCCTGTGGCTCAAGCACGGCGTGCAATGTTCCATAAAATACGGCCGGCAGCGCTACGACTACCAGCGCGGCACTGTGGTGAGCCATGCCCCCGGGCAAATGGTGGAAGTGGACAACCCCGAACCCATCCCCAACGCCGACGTGCAGGGCATTTTGTTCCACCCCGACCTCATCCACGGCACCCCCCTGGCGCGCCACATCGGCGACTACCATTTCTTCGACTACGACTCAGCCGAAGCCCTCCACCTCTCCACGCCCGAACAGGACATGTTCATCAGCACGCTCGAGAGCATCCGCTACGAAATAAGCCAGCCCGTGGACAACCACTCGCAGACCATCATTGTGGACCGCATAAAACTCATTCTCGACTATTGCCGGCGGTTCTACGAGCGCCAGTTCATCACGCGCCACAAGGTCAACTCCGACGTGCTGACGAGGTTCGACAACGAGCTCAGCCTCTATTTCCGCAGCGGACAGGCCGAGAAGCACGGCCTTCCTTCCGTGGCCTACTTCGCCGACAAGGCCTGCCTCTCTGCCGGCTACTTCGGCGACCTCATAAAGAAGGAAACGGGGCTCAGCGCGCAGCAGTACATCCAACAAAAAATCATCGCCTTGAGCAAGGCGATGATTATGGACGACGAGTATGCACTGAACCAGATAGCCGTGCACCTCGGCTTTCAGTATCCGCAGCACTTCAGCCGCTTCTTCAAACGCCTCGTCGGCGTTTCCCCGAAAGAGTACAGGGAGCAATAAGCCCTATGGGGGCGAGCTCTCCCGAGCTCGCTTGCGCGGCTCGCGCCTTTTATGGGGGCGACGATTAAATCGTCGCGCTCTACACGGAAAAGAATCGCCCACATATGCTTGCCGTGTAGAACACGACGATAATCGTCGCCTCCATGAGCGGTGCATATCGCCTGCCTGCTTTATCTTACCACAACCTTGCGGCCTTCCACCACATAAACGCCGGTGGGCAGGCTGACGCTCTTTTCAGTGCCGGCTTCAACGGCAACTTGCGCTGCCGCCCGTCCGTCGATGCCGTACACCACAAGAAGCCCGGCCTTGTCGGCACGGACGACAATCGCGCCCTTGCCTGCCGTTACGGCAAGTCCGTCGGCAATTTGCATGTCCTCTACACCAGAGGGCTTGCCGGCCACGTATGCGATAGGATTTTCAACTTCAACGTCAAATCCCAAATCCTCTTCCGCCATATACAAGAAGTAATATCTGTCGAGATAGGTCAACATGGTGGGCTGGTCGTCGGAATCGATCAGACGGGCATGTATGCTGGTCTGCATTGTTCTTGCACCGTTGACCTCCTCAGGCGTCCATGTTTCTTCCAGATAGACTACAGAAGACGTGTCGGCAGGAAAGTCGATGGTTTTGTATGCTTCATCATCTTTGTAATAATAGTCGCGCTTGCGTGCGTCCATTGCCGGGATTCGGTATCTGATTTTGCCTTCAGTGCCAATGTTCTTGAATCCGTAGCGTACCTTCAGGCAGTCGTCGTTGACCTTTGGAGCCTTTACCAGGTAGTCCCAGTAATAAGCATTCTCCGTTTCGAAGTCTCCAGGCGTGGCGTTGGTTTCCACACTAACGAGGAGCATCACAGGATGGACGATTGCACCGATGATGAATTCCTTTGCAGAAATCAGCTCTTCGTCCCTGTCGTTTTTTACCCATACAAAGATTGTGTCGCCGGGCTCACAAGTGGTTGTGCGCAGGGTGATTGCTTGCGTGAAGGTTGACTGCGAAGCCAAGGTCAGGTAGTAGTTGCTTGCAGCCTCTTCGGGACACTCCTTGCTCGTGTTGAAGTAGACATTGATGTTGCCGATGAAGTCTTTCCCGCCGTTGTTGGCTATCGTCATGTCAAACGTGTTTTTCTCCATGCCGTGCAGCTCGCCTTGGGGTTCGAATGTAGCGGTCAGCCCCGTACTTTCAGGAGTAAGTGTAAGTTCTGTGGCTGTGGCATTGACGATGTACGGACTCAAGCCGTCGTCGTATGCGCATTTGTGCCATGTGGTTTCCCCTTCTTTGCAGTAGAGGGCATAGATGGTATAGGTACCGGGCTTGGGGGCAAATTTGAGCGTGTCTTCAAAATCGAATGTCTCGTAGTTGTCTTTGTTGAAGCGTTGAACGTCCGACTGGGTCAATATGGTGTATCCGCCCTTGTCGTCGCTGATGCCGAAACCTATCTTGGCCATCAACGAATCGGTAGAAATGCACCAGAAGCAATCCTTGACGTTCAGTTCGAAGCTGTCGGTTTCCTGTGCGCGGGTTCCGCGCGTTATGGTCAATGTGCTCCAACCGGGCATATCGCTTTTGAAATTCTCCACAATAATATCCGGAACCTCTATAAGCGGACTGTCTTTCACTCCGTTGTCTGGCTGTATGCCGATAAGCATAACCTCGTTACGGCAGAATCCGTAGTAGATGTCGCCCGCACCTAATCCTTCCTCCATATAGTCGAGAATGGTGATGTCGAAATAACCGTTGTACCATCCGTCCCATCCCCAGTTGATGTGGTAGAGGCCCTCTCCGTCGCTGCCGTCGCAGACAAATTCGTGTCCCGACGACTCGGCGGAGAACCCGGCAATGAGTAGCGGGCGCTTTGCTTTAAGTTCGTTGTCGATCAGTTCTGTCCATTTGACAACGCTTACCGATGAACGTGGCACGGAGACCATAAGGTCGGCGTCGTATCCGAAATATTTTGCCATTTGACTGGCAAACACGTCGGCTCCAGACCCATCGGCATAGTCCATCTTAAGAGCCGAGCCGCAAAGGAGCATAAACCTGGCCACAGCATTGGCCTGTTCGTCGGTGTAGCCGTTGGAGTAGTCGTCCAGCATGTTGTTCCAGTCGAAGGTCTCTCCGGCTTTTATAGCCGGCATGCTGATTTTGTGGGTTCTTGTCGTGTAGGCGGGAATGTCGGCTTTCAGCTCGGTAGGATACTTCCAATAAGCCATCACCTGGCCCACGGCAGTGGCAACGCATCCTGCATAGGCTGTGTTGGTGCCGTCGTAGAGGGGGCAGAGGTTGTTGTAGGGACTGCCCTGGCCCCACGCAATGTTGCCCAGCAACGGACTTACAGCCACGGCGCTTTGTGTGGCCGAAGCCTTGTAGCGGCTGTACTCTTCAAGTTTGCGCAGAATTTGTTTGTTTCCCGCTTTAGCCGAGTCTGTTACAGCCTTGTAACCCTTAAGATAGCCTTTCAGGGCAGAGGACATGTGGGTTTCGTCGAGGGTGCCTTTGTCGGAATAGCCTACGATTTCGGGCATGCGGTCGTCGGCCGACACAATGGCAAAGCCTTTCTCCGTGCCGAAGGGGAAGATGTAGTAGGCGGCGTCCGCTTGTTTTCTCGTGGCAGCTAGGTGAAGGGCTTTCGCCTTCGCTTTGGCCGCATTGTCGATGGTGATGCCCAGGCTTTTGGCCTTGGCCTCGGCAATCTGCAGAGCCTGCGTGTAGGAACGCGGACCGGCCCATGCCGTCAGGCCCATGAAGAACAGCAGGGCCAGAAGAAGTAAACGTGTAGTCTTTTTCATAATGGATTGGTTAGGTTATAACAAGGCGTAAATCTTATTTGAACACGGGACGTGCACTGAATCCGTAATATCTGCCGGAAACGTCGTTTCTCATGGTGTCTCGGCAGAAGCCCAGACACCAGAAGGTGTTCTCTCTCTTTGTTCCTATCGTGGAACCGAGGTAGAAGCCGATGGAGTCCTGCTCAAACTTGTCGTTAATGCGATAGCCCCATGAGGTGAGGCGGATGCTCTTGCCGTTGTGCTTGCTTTTGACAATGCAGCTCAACCTTCCTCCGACCTGACTCACCGTCCACGTCGTGTGGTGGACCGTATCGGCCAGTTCGTCAAACTGCTCCTTGGTCGGGAGCCGCCATTTGCCGCCCCATTTCACGTGGGCCACGTCGTCTGCTTCCCGCAGCAGGCCGTCGGTGCTTTCATATCCGTCGGCCCATTTGTAGTTGTCGGGCGAATAGAGCGCTTTGGTCTCCGTTTCGCCCCACGAAAAGTAGTCGCTTGCCAAAGAGTCGTTTTCTCCGCCAATGTTAACGGTTGCCCACTTCGTGCCCGACGGCAAACCGAGGTCGACATATTCGTGGCCCTCATGCGTGAGTGCTGCCACTCCGTTTTCCTGTTTTGAGCAACCTGCGATGGTGGCAGAAGCCAATGCCACTGCCACAAAGGGGCAGAAAAGGGCTGAAATGCGTTGAAGAGGTTTCTTGTTCATTATGGATGGGTTTTGGGTGAGATTAATATTAATAAGGGGGAAATTTTTAAACCCTTAATACTAATACATGTAGCTGCCGTCCTTGGCTTCGTTGCTGATGGTATAAGAATAGCCGACGATGTCCTTGGCCGCCCATTTCTCTATCTTGGCCTGGTCGCCATTGAAATGGAAACGGTCGGGAATGCCCGTTCCGCCTCTCTTGGCAACCATGTCGCCTTTTGCGTCGTAGGCATAGAAAGCATAGGTCAACTCATAGCCCATGCGGTATTTCTCGTCGGCAGAAATTTCAACGTCGGGCTTTAGCGTGTGTTTGATGACGAACTTGGCTTCTACCGGCAGCTTGGTGTAGGTGACGGTCTTTTTCCATTCTCCGGTAACCGTCTCTGTTTTGGCGATGCCGGTAGAGTCGGTGTACTCCGCCGTGATGTCGAATAGTGCCAAATCGCCCTCTGCGGGAACGAAGTCGCACTCCATGCGTCCCGTAACGGGTACCGACGGGGTTGTAGGCGGTATAACAGACGGGGAATCGTCTCCGTCGCCGCAACTTGTGAAACCTGTGCAAAGCACGGTGACTAAAGCGAGCGTCAAGGCCCGCAAACTCTTTCTTTTGTAATCCATGATAAGATGAATTTAGGGTGATGTTTATTTTGATGGTGATTGAAAGCACGAAATCTTCTCTGCTTGCAAAAGTAAAGGGTGCGCATGTCTCTACGGCTCTCTGCTTGTTTCATGTGTTCACTTCGCGCTCCCGAATGTTCACATCTCTACCACATTTTCATTATTTTGCCCAAAAATCACCAAAAGAGAACGTACATACGGCGCAATGAACAAAAACGAGTACATTTGAATCACAAATGATGTACTGAACAATGAAAAGAATTTTCCTCAAAAAGGCGCGGACCTGTGTATGTCTGCTCGCTTTGCTATGGTGTGCATTGCCCCTGTTTGCCGCCGATGCCACGTTGCCCGACAGCATGGTGACGGAAGATATGGTATACGAAAATACCTTTTCCGACACTCCGCTGGCAGAAAAGATTATGGCGGAACTCCGCAAAAGAGGCAAACAGCCAAGTCACGAACTCGACATCACCGAAGGCGACTTGTATTACAACACCGGACGCTTCATCCTGGCCACCCGTTTCTACAAGAGTGCACTCGACGCCAAAGCCGTGAAGAAAGACGTGCAGAAGACCATGAAAGTGCTCAACCGCCTGATTTCGTGCTACGACGGCCTCTACGATGAAGGGCAAAAGGCCAAGACCGTAAGGCTCCTCTTGCGCAACGCCAAACAGGCCGGCGACAAGGGCATGGAGTCCATAGCCTTGTTTTATCTCGGCAAAAGTCTGCACGAACAGGGGGCGAAGGAGCGCGGATATGCCTTCATGCTACAAGCCGTGGACATGATGGAAAAGGCCAACTACGACTGCAAGTACGACAACCTTCGCGCCGACTGCAACGACCTGCTCATCTGTTACGAGCGCGACAAACGTTACGACGACGCACGGCATATGCTTGACAAACTGGAAAAATACCTGAACGCCAAAACGCCCGGCGAAACGGAGATGGCAGGACTCTACGAACAGGAAAAATGCAAATGGTTCGCACACCGTGCTGTGGTTTTTTCCAAACTTGGAAAGGAGAACGAAGCGGCTGAGGCTTACGGCGAATTCAAGCGAATGGGCCGCGTCAACCGGCGCTACGCCTATTTGATAGTGCCTTATCTCTTCGACTGCAAGCAATATCAAGAGATTTTGGCAATGTGCCGCCAGCGTGAGCGCGAGATGAAAGACCGTGGCGACACCATCAACCTTTATATGTCGTCCACACTGAAATTCTACGGCATGGCCTATCGCGGTCTGGGGCAGTACGACAAGGCGGCAGAATGCTTTGAGCGCCTCGGCGTGCTGCGCGACAGCCTGCGCATCAGGGACTTGTGCAGTTCTTCGCAAGAATTGTCGCTCATCTACGACGTGAAGGACAAGGAAGCGCAAATCTACCACCAGCGTTGGGGACTTGCCATTGCCGTCGGCATCATCCTTTCGCTCATAGTGGTCGGCTGCGTGCTTGTGTTCATCAACCGCACCATGCGCAAGAAGAACATCTCGTTGGTCGCTTCCGTGAAAGAGGCCATGAAATACAAGGACGAACTGGAAAAGGCGAACCGCAGCGCACTGCCCGAAGCCTTTACGGCCAGCATGGAGGCCAATCCCGACGAACTGCTCTTCAGGCAAATAGAGGAGAAGATAAAGAACCAGAAGTTCTTCGTCGACAACACGTTCTCGCGCAAGACCCTCATGAACGAGTTCAACATTCCCGCCAACAAGTTTGCCGGACTCTTCCGACAATATACCGGCAAGACTTTCAGCGAATACATCAACGACCTGCGCATAGAATATGTGGCAGAACTCCTGCTTTCCGGCAAATACGCCAGTGTGGAAGACCTGCTGAAGGAATGCTCGTTCATCTCCTCCACCACGCTCTACCGCCTCTTCACCAAAAAGTACGGCATGACTCCGCAGAAATTCCTTAGAAACGCAAGGCTGTGCTGAGGCTGCGAAGCATTTGCGCGCATAGTATATAAGTATGGCGTAAGTAAAACCATACGTGACGGTGCCCTCTATGGGGCGGACGATGGGGGCGAGCTCTCCCGAGCTCGCTTGCGCGGCTTTTGCGCGAACTTTGTGCGAAATAGCAAAATACAATTCATGGCCCAATTTATGGCCATTCATGTTCAAAAAGCAAAAACATGAATCGCCATAAATTGGGCCATGAATTATTAAAGGGAGGTTCTATAAATTACCACCGAATTAGGGCAAGTTCGCTCAAGTAGCGTTTTGTCATCTTTCGTGCTCTTTTCCGTCCAAATATCGTGCAAGCGAGAGCAAACAAAACTTGTTTTAGTTTGCCGAGTGCAGCCGATATTGAAGTCCTTCAAATTGTCTGTTCGCTCAGTCGCATAGCCCGCTATGCTCCTTCGTTCACAAACAAATTGGACGAAAAATAGCACCGAAATCTGACAAAGCTAATTTATAGAACCACCCTAAAAAAAAGAACGAAGATTCAGACAACGCACCCTTCAGTCTTTCAGGCATCCGATGGGAACCACATACACACCGTCTTTCCGTCGGAATGCATAGTCGCCCGTTCCTGTAAGCACCATCATAAATGAAGGCTCGTTCATCTTTTCTGTATTTATTTTACCTGCAAGCGTTATAAGGTTTGCCGCACCTTCGTTAATCAGCCGGTCTCCGCCCAGCTTCACTTCCACAAGTCCATACTTGCCGTTGCGAAGATGTACAACGGCGTCGCACTCCAAGCCGTTCTTGTCGCGGTAGTGGTAAACCTCTCCGTCCAAAGCGTCCGCAAAGACGCGAAGGTCGCGCACACAAAGCGTTTCGAAGAAAAGCCCCATGGTGTTTAGGTCGCTGATAAGGTCTTTCGGGCCAAGGCCCAGTACGGCTGTGCCGATGGAGGGGTCTATGAAGTATCGGGTGTTGGCCGTTCGGATAGCCGTCTTTGAACGCAGATTGGGATTCCATGCCTCGGAGTCCTCAATGACGAATATTTTGCGAAGCGCGTCCAAGTAACTGCCCGCTGTCTTTACGCTGATTTCGTTTTCGTCGTTTGTCATCATGTCAGCTACAATGGTTCCTATCGTTGCCTGCGAACCTTGGTTGCGGGCGTATGAACGCAGCAACAGTCGGGTAGTCGTCGTGTTGCGGTTCACCGCATCTACCCTTGAAACGTCTTTTTTGATGACGGCGTCGACATAATCGAAGGCCTGCGCCAATGCTGCTTCGCCTTGAAGCCCACAGGCGAAGGGCCATCCGCCGCGACAAATCAGGTAGGCAAGGTCGTCAATCTTGAGTTTGTTTGCAGCAACAATCTTTTCCGGCGTTTCAAACAATTGTGCCAGGCTTACCTTACCGTTCGATTCGCCGGACTCATACAGGCTCATCGGGCGCATGGTCAGCCAACAGAACCTCCCTGTGCCGGAATGGTGCATGTCTTTTTCCTCCGCTGGGACTGCCGAACCTGTCAGCACAAACTGTCCTACCTCATGACGGTGGTCAACCTCAAAACGTATCGCATCCCACAGTTTCGGCGCCAACTGCCATTCGTCTATCAAACGGGGTGTATCGCCGTCCAGCAAAACGGACGCGTCAATCTCTGCCATTTGCAAGTTGGTTTCCAACGAAGCGGGATTGTCCATATACAGGATGCTGTTCGCTTGTTGTTCGGCCGTGGTCGTTTTGCCGCACCACTTCGGGCCTTCTATCAATATGGCTCCTTTGCTTGCTAGTTTTTTGGCAAGTATTCGGTCTGCAATTCTGTTTTTGTACTCCATGTTTTAATTGCTTGTAGTTCAAGTGCAAAGATATGGATTTGTTTTTGAATTTCCTTAGTTGGCTGTATTTCGTTTCCTTGGTTGGCCGTATTTCGTTTCCTTGATTGGCCGCCTTTTATGGGCGAGCTCTCCCGAGCTCGCTTGCGCGAAAAACGAAACACGCACTCCCTCTCCCCACCGCCACTTTCCTCCCCCTTTGTCTTCCGCCACACCCACAGCATGTGCTTTTTGCACATTCCGCAATGAAAAACCGCCAATCCCTCATATTAATTCGTAATTTTGCGGGTCAAACAAATAGAAAAAAGATAACAACGCAACAAATCATATGAGTTTACAGTGCGGCATCGTAGGACTTCCCAACGTGGGAAAGTCAACCCTCTTCAACTGCCTCAGCAACGCCAAGGCACAGTCTGCCAATTTCCCTTTCTGCACCATTGAGCCCAACGTGGGTGTCATCACCGTGCCCGACGAACGCCTCACCAAGTTGGCCGAACTCGTCCATCCCGGACGCATCGTTCCCACCACGGTGGAAATCGTCGACATCGCAGGTCTCGTAAAGGGCGCCTCCAAAGGCGAAGGTCTCGGCAACCAGTTCCTCGGCAACATCCGCGAAACTGACGCCATCATCCACGTGCTCCGCTGCTTCGACGACGGCAACGTGGTGCACGTTGACGGCAGCGTAAATCCCGTGCGCGACAAGGAAATCATCGACACCGAGCTCCAGCTCAAGGACCTCGAAACGGTGGAAAACCGCATCAAGCGCGTGGAGAAGGTAGCCAAGGTGGGCGGCGACAAGAGCGCCAAGGTGGAGTACGACGTGCTCCTCGCCTACAAAGCCGCCCTCGAAGCCGGCAAGAGCGCCCGCAGCGTTTCGTTTGAAAGCCAGGAAGAGGAGAAAGCCGCAAAGGGACTTTTCCTCCTCACCTCCAAGCCCGTGCTCTACGTGTGCAACGTAGACGAGGGTTCTGCCGCCACCGGCAACCACTACGTGGAAGAAGTGCGCGAAGCCGTGAAGGAAGAGGGTGCCGAAGTGCTCGTGTTGGCAGCACAGACCGAAGCCGACATTGCCGAACTCGAAACTTACGAAGAGCGCCAGATGTTCCTTCAGGACGTGGGTCTTGAAGAGAGCGGATGCAACCGCCTCATCAAAGCCGCCTACAAAATGCTCAACCTCGAAACGTTCATCACCGCCGGCGAGATGGAAGTGAAGGCTTGGACCTACCGCCGCGGATGGAAGGCCCCGCAGTGTGCCGGCGTCATCCACACCGACTTCGAGAAAGGCTTCATCCGTGCCGAAGTCATCAAATACGACGACTACATCCGCCTCGGCTCCGAAGCTGCCGTGCGCGAAGCCGGACTTCTCCACGTGGAAGGCAAGGAATACGAAGTGCAGGACGGCGACATCATGCACTTCCGCTTCAACGTATAAGAATAGAAAAAGACGCCCCATCGTTCGCTTCCTGACTTCGCGCTCTACACGGCTTGCCCCTTCTATGGAGGCGACGTTTGAAACGTCGCGTTCTACACGGCTTACACGGCTCAAAAAAGCACATACGCCCATGCGAAGTCAGGAGACTTCGCCTCCATCGTTCGCCCCCATCGTTCGCCCTCATCTCCGCAACTTTAGCAAAATCCCGCCATGGTCATCTGGAATCCATCCGAAATAGCCTTCTCGCTCGGCCCCGTGGCCGTACGCTGGTACGCCCTCTGTTGGTGTATCGGCCTGCTGCTCGGCTATGTAGTAGTATACAAGCTCTACCGCCAGCAGCAGATTCCGCAGGAAAAGTTCGACCCGCTTTTCCTCTATTGCTTCGTAGGCATTCTCCTCGGGGCACGTCTCGGTCACTGCCTGCTCTACGAACCGGGCTATTTCCTTTCCCATCCTCTTGAAATGCTGCTGCCCATGCGGCAGATGCCCGACGGCTCGTGGAAATATACGGGCTATGCCGGACTCGCCTCGCACGGCGGAACGCTCGGCCTGATGATAGCCCTTTGGCTCTACGTGCGCAAGACGAAGGTCAACCTCATGCGCGTGCTCGATAACATTGCCGTTGCCACGCCCGTCTGCGCCTGCTTCATCCGTTTGGGAAATCTGATGAACTCCGAAATAGTAGGCAAATACACCGGCAACGGCACGGGCTTCGTTTTCGCCGCCCTGCGCGACCCCGTCACCCACGCCAGCGAAACGCTGCCTCGCTATCCCGCACAGCTCTTCGAGGCCGTCGCCTACCTTATTATATTCTTCGTCGGCCTCTTTCTCTATAAAAAATACAAAGCCAAGGTGGGCACCGGCTTCTTCTTCGGCTACTGCCTGACCACCATTTTCGTGTTCCGCTTCGCGGTAGAATTCCTCAAAGAGGTGCAGGAGCCGTGGGAACTTGCCATGCAGCACGCCATCGGCATGGACCAGGGACAGCTGCTGAGCATTCCCTTCGTCGTCATCGGCCTCTACTGCATGCTGGGCGGCAAATGGAGCCGCCGGCTGGGCGAAGCCAAGAGCGAATAACCTTTTGAACGTCGTTTTACGCTTCCAACGAAGCATAATAAACCAAAACTTTGATTGTTTCCTTTTGCGGTTAAACGTGTTTGCGCTACCTTTGCGCCCAACACATGCGGAACTTTTCTCCTTAAACAGTCCGCACAACCGCAACAAAAACACAATCCTTTCACCGAATATGCAAAGCAAACTCTATCTTTCGTTGGCACTTGCAGGCACCCTCGTGCTCACTTCGTGCAACAAGCTCGGACAACTCTCCGCCGACAATTTCACCGTCACCCCTTCGCCCCTTGAAGCCGTGGGCGGACAAGTTCCCGTGACCATCAACGGACGTTTCCCCGAAAAATACATGAAGCGCAACGCCACCGTCACCGTCACTCCCGTGCTCCGCTACAACGGCGGACAGGCCAACGGACAGAGCGCCACTTTCCAAGGCGAAAAGGTGCAGGGCAACGACCAGGAAATCTCCTACAAGCTCGGCGGCAACTACACCATGAAGAATACCTTCACCTATGTGCCCGCCATGCAGCAGAGCGAACTCTACCTCACCTTCAAGGCCCTCGTGGGCAAGAAGGAAGTGAAGGTGCCCGAAGTGAAGGTGGCCAACGGTGTGGTCGCTACCTCCGACCTCATCAACCAGACCGCCGCCTCGTCCAACGCTGCCGTAGCTCCCGATGCCTACCAGTATGCCATCAAGCAGACGAAGCAGGCCCAGATCAAATATCTCATCAATCAGGCCAACATCCGCAACAGCGAACTCAAAGGCACTTCCGTTCAGGACTTCGTGAAGACGCTCCGCGACATCAAGGCCGACCAGAAGGGCTTCATGCTCGACAACATCGAAGTCTCGGCCTACGCTTCGCCCGAGGGTAACCTCAAGTTCAACACCGACTTGGCGCAGAAGCGCGAAAAGTCGTCGAAGGGCTACGTAGACCAACAGCTCAAAAACGCAAAACTCGACGCCGACGTCGACACGAAATACACTGCTGAGGACTGGGAAGGCTTCCAGCAGCTCGTCAGCGCCTCAAACATCCAGGACAAGGACGTCATTCTCCGCGTGCTCTCCATGTATCCCGACCCCGAAGAGCGTGAAAAGCAAATACGCAACCTTTCCGCCGGTTTCAAGGAACTCGCCGACGAAATTCTTCCCGAACTCCGCCGCGCCCGTCTGACCATCAACTACAACCTCATTGGCCGCAGCGACGACGAAATTGAGGAACAGTACAAGACCGACGCTTCCAAGCTTTCCGTAGAAGAGCTCCTCTACGCCGCCACCCTTACGGAAAACGTAAACGAGCAGAAGGACATCTACACGACGACCACAAAGCAGTACCCCTCTGACTACCGCGCCTACAACAACCTGGCACAGATTGCCTTCGAACAGGGCGACACGAAAGCCGCAAAGGAATATCTTGCACAGGCTGAAGCCAAAAACGGCACGTCGGCCGAAGTGAACGCCAACAAAGCGCTCGTGGCTCTCTCCGAAGGCAACGCCACCGACGCCCAGAACTATCTGGCAAAAGCCACCGCTGCCCCCAACTACAACGAAGTGCTCGGCAATCTGCAGGTTGCCGCCGGCAACTATGCCCAGGCCGCACAGAGCCTCAAGGGCGTGAAGACCAACAGCGCCGCACTGGCACAGATTCTCAACAAGGACTACACTTCCGCCTCCAACACGCTCAGCAACGTGGCCCGTCCCGATGCGCTCACTTCCTACCTCAAAGCCATCGTGGCCGCCCGCACCAACCAGGATGCCAGCGTAGTGAGCAACCTCAAGGATGCCATTGCCAAAGACAGCAGCCTCAAGCAGCGTGCAGCGAAAGACCTCGAGTTCGTTAACCTCTTCAACGACACGGCTTTCCAGAACCTCGTGAAGTAATCCGCTTCCCGCACCAACCAGCACACACGGCGGGCCTACAAGCACAAGAATCTCCCCGACGGCAACGCGCCGCAGCGGACTTCTTGCGGTTGTAGGCCCGCTTTTGATTTGTTTTTCCATTTTTCATCATGTCACGTCCATCCCTTCTTCCCCTCGCCACGCTTTTCGCCTCACTGCTACTCCTCGCCGCCTGCGGTCCGGGGAAGGACAAGGCGCGCTTCGAGGGCAGCCTCACCAACATCTCCGATGCCGAGTTTTACGCCTACAGCGACGACGGACTTTCCGGCGGAGTGGACACGATAAAGATTTCCGACGGAAAGTTTACCTACGAGCGCACCCTCACCGAACCGGTGCTGCTCACGCTTCTCTACCCCAACTTCACGCAGACCTACGTGGTGCTCGAGCCCGGCAAGACGGTGAAGATGAAAGGCGACGCGGCAAAAATCGGCGAAGCCTCCATCAGCGGCACCGACGACAACGACCTGCTCAGCGAATTCCGTCAGGCACACCTGACCACCAATGCGGCAAACATGCGCCTTGCCGCCGCCGACTTCGTGCGTTCGCACGCTGCCACGCTCGCCGCAGTGGCCGTTTACAAGAAATATTTTCTCCAAACCGAATCGCCCGACGTGCGCCAGGCCCTCGCCCTGCTCAAGGACTTGCAGAAGGCACAACCCAAAAACAACGTGGTGCGCGCCCTCTCCGTGCAGTTCGAGCCCCGTCTGCAGACCAGCGTAGGGCAGAAGTTGCCCGACTTTACCGCCACCACCCTTGCGGGCAAAACCGTGCGCACCTCCGACTACACCGGCAAGCGACTGCTCATTGCCTTCTGCGCCTCGTGGCAATACACTTCGCTCTCCATGCTCCGTTCCGCCCGCAATCTGCTCAAGGAAACAGGCATGCAGCCCTGCGAATGCCTCGTCGTTTCGCTCGATGCCGACAAGAATGCGTGGAAGCGCGCCATGAAAAACGACTCCATAGCCTATCCCACACTCTGCGACGGCAAGGTGTTCAACACACCTTTGGTGAAAACCTTCGGCGTGCAGTATGTGCCCTCGTTTATCCTCACCGACACGCAAGGCCGCATCGTGGCGCGCGACGTGACGGACATGAACGTGCTCCGCACCAAGCTGCGGCAATAAGGCGGTGCGGCATTTCTATTATTTTACTTTTCGATGTGAGCAAGGGCGGGCTGAAAGCCCAATGACAACATAGCCCAGGGCAAGCGAAGCGACACCCTGGGTTACCGCAACCGCCCTGATTGTACGCCCTGAAAGGGCAGCACAATGGCTACACAAGCGCGGTAATTTTATAGACAATAGACATGATGCTGCCCTTTCAGGGCGCCTTTCCATTATTGACATCTTAACCCAGGGTGTCGCTTCGCTTGCCCTGGGCTATGTTGTCATTGGGCTTACAGCCCGCCATCGACCAAATCCAAACTCCAAGTAAATACCTACACATTAACCCCCAGTTGCACATGTTAGTCAAAGTATATTCCTCCGCACTGAACGGTATGGTGGCCATGCCCGTGGTGCTTGAAGTAAATTCCACCAACCGCACATCGGCCGACACGCCCTCCTACTTCATGGTGGGACTGCCCGACAATGCCGTGAAGGAAAGCCGCATGCGCGTGACGAGTGCTTTGTGCAACACGAAGAACAACCTCAGGCCCAACCAGCTCTACACCATCAACTTCGCTCCGGCCGACGTGCGCAAGGAAGGATCGGGCTACGACCTCCCGCTCGCCATCGGTCTGCTTGCCGTAAACAAGATGGTGCCGACGGAAAAGCTCAGCCGCTTTGTTTTCGTGGGAGAACTGGGGCTCGACGGAAGCATCCGTCCGGTGCGCGGCGGACTTTCCATTGCCATCCGTGCCCGCGCCGACGGCTACGAGGGACTCATCGTGCCGAAAGCCAACGAAAGGGAAGCCGCTGTGGTGAACAAACTGAAGGTCTACGGGGCGGAACACCTCACACAGGTCATCGACTTCCTCCGCGGCGACGAGAATGCGTTGCAACAGACCATTGTCAACACGCGCGAGGAATTTTATGCTGCGCAACAGTGCGACGCATTGGACTTCTCCGACGTGAAAGGTCAGGAAAACGTGAAACGTGCCTTCGAAGTGGCGGCAGCCGGAGGCCACAACGTGCTGCTCATCGGTTCGCCCGGTTGCGGCAAGAGCATGATGGCGAAGCGCATCCCGTCCATCCTCCCCCAACTCACGCTCTCGGAGAGCCTTGAAACGACGCAAATCCACTCCGTGGCCGGCAAACTCGGTTCGGAAACGTCGCTCGTCACACAGCGTCCCTTCCGCTCGCCCCACCACACCATCAGCGACGTGGCGCTCATAGGCGGAGGCACACAATGCCAGCCGGGCGAAATAAGTTTGGCACACAACGGCATTCTCTTCCTCGACGAGCTTCCCGAGTTCAGCCGCAAGGCGCTTGAAACGCTGCGCCAGCCCTTGGAAGACCGTTGCATCACGATATCAAGAGCAAAATACACCGCCACGCTTCCCTGTTCCTTCATGCTTGTGGCAAGCATGAACCCCTGCCCGTGCGGCTACTATACCCACCCCACGCGCGAATGCACCTGTACGCCCAACCAGCGCAAAAACTACATGGGCAAGATTTCCGGCCCGCTGCTCGACCGTATAGACATTCAGATAGAGGTGACGCCCGTGCCCGTGGAAGAACTTTCCCACGCTCCCGCGGGCGAGTCGAGCGCCTCCATCCGCGAGCGTGTGGTAAAGGCGCGCGCCATTCAGACGGAGCGTTTCAAAAACATCGCCGACGTGCACTGCAACGCACAAATGTCGCGCCGCCACCTCGAAACGTTTGCCCAGCTCAACGACGCCTGTTCCTCCCTCCTTCAACGGGCCATGAAGCGCCTCAACCTTTCGGCCCGCGCCTTCGACCGCATTCTGCGCGTGTCGCGAACCATTGCCGACCTCGACGCTTCGCCCGAAATCCAACCGCAACACCTTGCCGAAGCCATCAATTACCGCAACCTCGACCGAGGCGACTGGGGCGAATAAACAAGCCGCTCATTCCGCCTTCCTTCATCGCTTTCTGCAGAAATTCCAAGGCTTGAAACAAAAATTCCAAGGCTTGAAATTTAAATTCCAAGGCTTGGAATTTTTGTTTCAAAACGTGGAATTTGATTTGAAACTGCACATGGTTGATATTCAGCGTATTACAATTTTCTCCTTTTAAATTCCCTTTTCCCCTCTTGCTATGCGACCGTTCAACTACCTTTTCGTCCTGATGACCTGCTTCCTGACCATCTCCTGCGAGCGGGATGTGCTGGCATGCCGGCCTTCCACCTATTTCCCCAGCAAGGACAACGACGTCTGCTTCATTGAAAACCCCGCAGCACGCTTCTTCCTCTCGGCTTCCGACGCCCGCTTCGACGAACACACCAGCCGCTTCACGCAGGCCTTCTTCGACGACTCGCTCGCCTACCGGCCCGACCAGCCCGCAGGAAAGACCGTCGCGTTTGCCGATGCCACGGCAAAGCAAGTAACCGTCACGCTGTCACAAGGAAAGAAAACACCGGCCATCGTGCTTACCGCCACCGTTCAGCTCACCGACAGGAAGGGCCGATACACGTTTACCAACCTGCTGCCCGACGAAACGTACCGCTACACCGTAAAGGACGGCGAACGGCTCATTACCCGCGGCACATTCGCCACCGCAGGACAGCTGCGCATGATAGCCATCGACGGCGGCTTCAACATCCGCGACCTTGGCGGATGGAAAGGGCTCGGCAGACACCGCGTGAAATACTCCTGGCTCTACCGCGGCGGAAGTCTGGGCGGAACAGACATGGACGGCAACCGCAGCGACATCACCGCCGAGGGCAAAGCCGAACTTTCACGTCTCGGCATCAAGGCCCAGCTCGACCTACGTGCCGCCACCGACAGCGGAAAGTATACCGGCGAAGGTAGTCTGCACTCCTACAGCGCCGCCGCAGCACCGATGCCCACGATGGACTTCAACAACACCATGACCGACTATGGAGCCTACAACGAGGACATGTCCGTGGTGAGCGATGTGGCTTGGATTATCTACGAACTGCGCCGCGGCCGCCCCGTCTATTTCAACTGCCGACAGGGCGCCGACCGCACGGGCACCATTGCCTTCCTGCTTGAAGGACTTCTCGGTTGTTACGAAAACGGCAACACTGCCGGCGGCAACCAGATGGCGCTCGACTACGAACTGACGGGCTTCTCGCAGGCCAACCTGATAGACAACTGGAAAGTGGCCACAAGTTGCCGCCCCGCCTCGGAGGCTTACGCCAACAAGAGCAAGCTTTTCCGCCAGATTATCGACCTTCAGGCCGCCGAAGACACCATCCGGCTCACCACGGTGCAGGAAAAGTGTTACTACTACCTCAACCGCTACGTCAATGCCGACTGGAAAACCGCGCCGATGCACATCGACAGTGCCGACCTCGACTGGTTCATCGTGAACATGCTCGATGGAATGAGCGACAACGCTTATGCGCCCTTCCGCCCCAAGTGGGCCGCCAAAGGCGATACGCTCCGCGAAGTGGCAGAGAAATGTGCCAACGTGGTGAAGTATGCGGAAGAGGCGGAATGAATTGAATAATGTAACAACTTACACAAATCCTTTAAGGCCGCTCGCCGCGCAAATCCAACTACCGGAACTGTGTAACTTATATGTTTCAATTTACAAACCATAGACGCACACCTTTTCAACACATCAAAACGCTAACCCCTATCATCCCCTATCTATGAAGAAACATCTCCTCGCCGTGGCGCTCGCCGCCCTTTGTGCCATGCCCGCTTTTGCCCAAACAGCCTCAACGGACGCAGCCGCTGCGAGCAATAAGCGCCCGTACTCCACATGGCTTTTTCATACGGGCGACGACAGCCACTATCCCTACCGCATTCCCGCCATTGCCTGTGCGAAGAACGGCGACCTCATTGCCCTTTCCGACCGACGCCCCTGCGGCAGCGACATCGGTTACGGACGCGTGGACATCCTTTCCCGCGTGAGCCACGACAACGGCCTCACCTGGACGAAGGCTGCAAACGTGCTCGTAGGTTCGGGCGAGGGCGAAGATGCCGGCTACGGCGACGCCTGCCTCGTGGCCGACCGCAACCGCAACGAGTTGCTGCTCGTGTGCGTTTCGGGCAACGTGCCTTACTGGAAAAGTTCGCCCGAAAACCGTCAGCGCATCGTCACGCTCCACGCCTCGTTCGACAAAAAGTCTTCTTCGTGGAAATGGGACGAACGGCCCGCCGACCTCACCCGCCACGTTTACGACGAATTGCTTGAAGGCCAAATCAACGGACTCTTCATGGGGTCGGGCCGCATTTGCCAAAGCCGCAAGGTAAAGACGGGCAACTACTACCGCCTCTATGCCGCACTCTGCACCCACAAGGGTAACTACGTGATCTATTCCGACGACTTCGGCCACAAATGGAGTTTGCTCGGCAACGTGTCGCAGAGCCCGGCCCCCAAGGGCGACGAACCCAAGTGTGAAGAACTGCCAGACGGCAGCGTTGTGCTCAGTTCGCGCAAGGACGGCGGTCGCTATTTCAACGTATACCGCTTCACCGACGTGCGCCGTGGCGAAGGCCAGTGGGACGCTCCCGTCGACAGCCGTGTCGCCAAGGGCGGCATTGCCAACCAGGGCACGCCGTGCAACGGCGAAATTCTCATCGTGCCCGCCCGCACCGCTTCGGGCCGCCGCACCACGCTCGCCTTGCAGAGCATTCCTGCCGGTCCGGCACGCTCGCACGTGACCATCTACTATAAAGAACTCGCCGCCGCCGAAGACTACGCCTCCGCCGAAGCCTTTGCCTCGGACTGGGACGGCTCGTTTGAAGTGTCGCACCGCGGTTCGGCCTACAGCACCATGATCCAGCAGGCCGACGGCCGCATCGCTTTCTTCTACGAAGAAGAACCCGGCTATTACCAGATGGTCTACACCGCCCTCGACCTCTCGGAAATCACCGGCGGCCGTTTCCGCAGCCGCTAAGCGCCCGATGCGCAAAAGC
>CAVCAV010000021.1:0-14683 GCA_963600165.1 Christensenella sp. UBA1685
CCGGCGAGAGCGTGCTGCTTCCTGCCACAAACAAGAAGATACGCTTTGTGCCGGAGGAAGGGTTTGAAGCGCTGGAGACGTTTTGTGGGTGAACGATGGAGTGAACGATGGGGGCGAACAATGGGGGCGAAGTCTCCTGACTTCGCATAGACGCATAAACAAAAAGACTGCAACCCTCTATGGAGGCGAGCTCTCCCGAGCTCGCATAGACGATAAAAGCAAAAAAGACTGCAACAAGCGGATTGTTGCAGTCTTTTTTTATCGCTCATGCGAGCTCGGGAGAGCTCGCCTCCATAGAGGGATTACTTCACAATAATCTTGAAGGTGCGTCCTTCGGTCACTTGTTCGGAGGTGAGTGTGATGAGGTAGACGCCGCGGGAGAGGAGAAGCTCGTGGGTCGTTGCGTTCAGTTCCTTTGAAGAAATGAAGCGGCCCGTCATGTCGTAGACGTCGACGTTCGTCAGGCGGTCGCCGGCGGAAGTGGCGAGCACCACGTGGCCGGGATTGACAGAGTAGCAGCGGAGCGCGGTGGCCGTAGCGTCCTTCTCCTTGATGGAAGAAGTGAGGAAATAGCGGCCGGCGGCATTCGTGCAGATTGTCACGGCGGTGGAGTCGGTGAGCAGTTGCGTCTTGTCCGTCTTCGCATCGTAGAGATAGAGCGGAGCGGAAAGTTTGGCAAGGCCCGAGAGCGTGAACTTCACCTCGCTGTCGTCTTCAGCCTCCACGCCGAAAGGCACGTTGCGGAGCGAAGCGCGGCGGTTAATGGCGGCGGCACGCTGACCGCTCACGGTGTAAATCTGCGGCGCAGTGATGAGGTTGGAGTCGAAGATAGACTCCACATCCTCCGTTTCGCTGTAGTCGTCCGTAGCCGTGGGGCTGAGCACCACCTTGGCGGACGATTTGCCGTGCTGTCCTTCTACGGTAAGCGTGAGGGGCACGTCGGCCGAAGCCGTGGTTCTGGCGGTGGAGAACGACGTGGTGCACTGGCTCGGCAGGAACGTCACGTCGGCGAGCAATGTACCCGTGGAAGCCTTCACGAAGAAAGCCTGGAGGGGAGCAATCTGTCCGAGTTCCGAAGCGCCGTAGGCTTTAAGTTCGCCGTTCTCTATGGTCCAGTACTTCTGCAAGAGCTGCACGTTGTCGTTGAGGAAGCGCTGCATGTCGAGCGAAGCCATGTAGGGGTTACCTATGAGGTAGTAGTCCTGCGTGCGCTGCGCTTCGGAGGGCGAAATCTGGATAACGCCGTTGAGCGTCTGCGGATCGTCGGCCGTGGTGAGCGTGGTGACGAGTTTTCCGTTGAGCGAGCGGTCGGCGGGCGTACCCGTCTTGCCGTCCTTCTTCACGCCCTTGCGGTCGTAGTAGTCGAAGGTGGTGTCGGCCTTGGGAAGGCGGAAGAGCGTCCACGTAAGGTCTTCGTCGGCGGGCACGGGACGGAGGGAGAAACCTTCGCCGGCGCCGTAGAGCTGTTCCACGTCGTTGTAGGCGTGGCTCCATTCGGAGAGCACGTAGTTGACTGCCGTGGAGTCGGGCGAGTAAGGCACGTTGGCGGTGTAGTCGTTGCCGTCGGCGGTGACCACCTTGGCGTCGGTGTCGTACCAAGTGCGCTGGTAGACGGGCAACTTCACGCGGTTATAAGCTCCCGTGCCGTCACCGAAGTTGATGGGCTGGAAAGCCTCCGTGGTCTGGCTGGCGGTGGCGTGGGGAGCGTAGAAGTCGCCGGCGTAGACGTTGTGGAGGGGAGCGGAGAAGATGCTCCAGCGGTCGGCGGGAAGGGCGAAGTCCACCCACGCCTGGTTGTAGTAGAGGTAGTGCTGGTTGCGGAGCTGACCTTCGGTACTGGTGGCGTCGGCGGTGGTGTTGCGGAAGTAGACCTCCTTGCACGTGTTGCCGTAGAAGCGTTCCACGTCGTAGTATTCCTTGCCGTTCTCCGAGGCGATGTCCTCGGTGACCATGAGGTCGTAGTTGATGTTGTCGGTAGCCTTTTCGAGGTTGGGGTTGATAAGGCTTTCGGTGGTGATTATGCCCTCGTGCTGGTCGTAGGTGAAGTTACCGAGGAGCGGAGCGTTCGTTCCGGGCAGGATGGTCACCTTTGTAAACTTCATGGGCACGAAAGTCTGCGGAGTGGTCGAGGCGTCGTCGCCCGGTTCCTGCTGCACGTCGGCCACGTCGGTGCCGTAGTCCTGGTAGTTGTCGGAGTTCTGGCCTTCGGTGTCCTTGTTGAGTTCGGCTTTGCTGGAGCGCCGCCAGTTTCCGTCGTTGTTCCAGTTGGTGTTGTATGCCACGTTGTCGGTCCAGGTGACATATTCGGGCACTACCTTGAAGTTGAGGTCGGTCTTGCCGTAGCAGACCACGTCGTCGCCGATGACGTCGGTGGCATCGTGGTAGATGAGGCGGAAGCGATATTCGTAACCTTCGTGGAAGGTGAAGTCGTTGGTGTAGGTCTTGCGCGTGGTCGTGGTGTTGCCGTCGTCGTCGTAGCCGGTGTAGTCCACGTCCTCGGTGTTCTTGCTGAAGTCAATCACCACGTAGGGGTCCGTAGCGGAGAGTTCGGGTTTGCCGTTGAGCGAGTTGACCACTTCGCCCACTTTGGGGCCGTCCACGTTGTAGTCGTTTTGCACCTCCTGCACCTTATCGGCGAGCGTGGGGTCGTTGGTGTAGTAGAGACGCACGCAAGAGGCGAGGGCCTGGTTGGCACCGTTGTCTTCTTCGAAGGAGAGGTTGTTGCGCGAGGCTGCCTCGTTCTTCTTACCGTCGCGGAAACCGTGTACGGGAATGCGGAGGAGTTTTCCCTGCTTGAAGTCGTTGAGGTGATGGAGTCCGAGACGCACGTTCTTTGCCTGTCCGTCCCAGTCGTCGGGGTAAGCCACTTCGGGGAAACCGAGGTCGAGTTTCGGACTGTTGTGTGCGAGGGTGACGGACGACGGAAGGGCATCGGTACAGATGTGATATACCACTCCCGTCTTGGGGTCGGTGTAGATGCCGGGAACGGGGATAAGGTAGAGATTGATCTTGATGTCGCCCTCTGAAGGCACGTCTATCGTTCTCTTGAAGGTGTTGCTGTTCAAAATCCAGAGGGACGTACCCACTTCCACCTGTTGGTTGGTACTATATGCGCTAATGTAAAGCCAGTCGTCTGGCGAGAATTTCCAGTCAACATTCACATTCTCTTCTGACGTCACCGTGGTATACTTCTTTCCGTTGACGTCCATCGGACACGTTCCTTTTCCATAAACACAGTTCCCGTCTTCATCAAAATCAAATGTACTGTCAAAGATGGTGTCGTTGGGGTAAGCCTCGCGGAAATGCTGCAGGGCCGGCAGAACTTCTGCTTTTGTGGTCTCGAAACTTTCAGGATCGGCAAACAACCAGTCGAACTTCCAGTCGATGGTCTTTCGTCCGCCATATACGGCATCGGGGATGGAGAGTTTGGCGGAGAGGTTGAGGTCGAGCGTCGATTCGCCACACTCGGCGAAGTAGGTACCCGTGGCAGAACCATTGGTGGAAGTGATGGCGAAGTCCTCGTAGGCGATGCTCACAATTTTGGAGTAGATGGAACAGGGCGTGCTGGGTGCGCCCCAGGTGTCGGGACTGTAGTAATAGCCTGTGCCGTTGAACGTTTCCACGGGGAGCGCCACGCTGATGTAGTAGTTCTTCGAGGGGTCGAGGTTGAAGAAGGCTTCGGCGAGGATGAGTCGGCGATAGCCGTACACGTCGTTTTCGAAGTAGGCGGTGTTTTCGGCATCGTTCTTGGAGAGGAAGAACGAAGCGTATTTGTGGCCTTCGGCGTCGGTGTAGACGGCGTGTCTGTCGTCCTCGGGATAGTCGGTCTCCACGGGATTGCCCTTCTCGTCGCAGATGCGGTAGAAGATGGGTTTGCCGCGGTCGGTAACGTCCATGAAGGTCTTCACCATGTTGTAGTCCATGCGGAACTTGAGGTAGGCGCCGTTGGACTTCTTCTCGCAGACGTCGGTCTGCGAGGAGGTCTGCAGCACTTCCACCTGGTCGTTGGCCACGTAGAAGCGCACGTCGTCGATGCAGTAGTCGGCGCCGGAAGTGTTCTTACAGGCATTCTCCACGCTCACGCTGAAGTGCTGGTACTCGTCGGCCTGCAGGCCGGGCTGCACGAAGGTTTTGGCAAACACCTGGTACCACACGCCGGCATTGCCGCCCACGCCGAAACTGCTGAAGTCGCCGGAGGCAAAACTCTGTATGAGGTTGCGTGAGGTGACGTTGCCGTCGGCATCGGTCTTGAGTCCGTAGAGGCGGAAGATGAGCTGGGGCCTTTCGCTGGCGGAGGTGACGTCCGCCACGTTGGCGGTGAACATGAGGGTTGCGCCGGCGCAGAGGTTGGCTTCGAAGTCGAGCGAGGCGATGGGTCGCGCTTCGTCGGAGGCGTCGATGTACATGAAGTAGCCGTAGCGCTTACCGCCGGAGTTGACGTAGGTGCGGTCGTAGAGCGTATGTCCGCCGAGGCTCCACCACTGGTAGCCCTCGCTGTTGGTGGACACGTTCGTCAGACCGGCACTCTTCACGAGGACATACTCGCCGTGGAAGGGCGCATACTTCATGGCGTTCCAGTCCAGTTTCTGCAGATTCTGGCTGGCGAGTTCGGGCGAAACGAGACCGTAGTAGGTGTTGTCCCAAGTGAGGTGGCCGTCGTAGGAGTTGCTCGTGGCGCTTCCTTTTTTGTAAACGGTGGTCGGTGCATCGTAGGTCATGCCCTTGAAGTCGTCGAAGGTGACGGCACCCACGCGGGTGTAGTTGCTTTCCAAGTGTTCGAGCGTACGGTGCTCGGCGAGGGTTGCGTCGCTCTGGGGTTCGGAGGCGGAAACGAAATAGACGTCGAAGCGGGCGAGCGGCGAGGTGTGCAGGTGTGCCGTGGTGGAGTTGTACGAAGTGTTGGTCTGCGCGTCATAATAGTCGGCGTTGAAGCCGTTGGCATAGACGATGAGGGTGTAGCAGCGCCCCGTTTCCACGTTGGAGAGGGTGTAGGTGTCGGTTTCGTCGGTGACGCAGGTGTACGTACCGAGCACCTCGCTGTACTTGAGGTCGTGGAAGGCATACTTCAGGTCGCTCTGCTGCCAACCGTTTTCTTCATACTGTCGGGCAGCGACGTTGTGGTAGTAAATCTTGCCGTTGATGGTGGTCATCACCACCCACGTCACGCTCTGGCACTTCTCCATCGTGGATCCGAAGTAGGAGTCGAGGGCGGGTTTGCTGTAGTCGTAACCCGTGAAGGGGTAGAACCAGTAGTTGCCGAGGCTGCGCACCTGCAGGCGGAGCGTGGCATAGGTGTTGGTGGAATAGGTCGGGTTGCCCTGGCTGTCCGTACCGGTCTGGAGGAGGGGGATGGTGATGCTTCTGTTGTCTTCGTAGACGTTTCCCTTTTTGAGCGAAGCCTTGATGTTTTCCGCAATTTCCTCGGCGGGCCGGATGTGGAAGATGTAGCGCATGGAAATGGTCGGCTCGCGCCAGGTGGCGGGAGCGTCGTGCCAGTCGCAGTAACGTCCGCAGTCCACGGCGATGTCGGCTCCCGTCCAGTCTGCCACGTCGTCGGGGAGGGTGTAGATGGTGGAGGCGAGGGTGTTGAAGGTAGGCTTGGGTGCGCCGGAGCCTGTTTGCACGTACATCAAACCCACCGACTCGCCGTTCTCGTCTTTGTAGAGTTCGGAGAGGGAGGGCGTGGAGGTGGAAGGTTTGGAGAGCTGGGCGTTGGCGCGGAACGTGTTGTTGTCGTACCATCGCCAGTAGGTACCGTATTCGAGGGAGTTACCGCCGCCCGAACCCGCGTCTACAGGCACTTTGAGCTGCACGGTGTTGCCGGCGGTGCGTTTTACATAGAGGGTATATTCCCATTTGTGGGCATGCTGTCGCTTCACGCCGCTCTCGTTGGTTTCGAAATCGCCGGCGGAAGATACTATGCCCTCATAGGGGAGGTAGGTTTTGCTGGTGTTGGTGTAGTTGAAGGTATAGTAGTAGACGCCCTCGAAGGAGGTGGGGTCGGACTCGATATTCATCACGGAAGAAGAGTACGTATAGCCATCTGCCTTAGCGGTATAGGTCGTTCCCTGGATGCCGGTTTCGTGGGCTGCTTCTTGTTCTCTATAGTATAAACGGTCGTCGTTAGTAGTACTGAAACTCAAAGAGCGATAGAGCACTGCCACAGCCACGTCGGTCCACTGCTTTCCGTCAGGAAGTTTGAAGGTCACATTCTGGCGGTCTCTGGTATAGCCATAACGGGGAAACTGAATGAGTCCGTAGTCTGTCTGTTGGAAGAGATTGGACTTATTACTGTTAAAAGAAAAGCACGTTTTGGACGCTTCATACAGGGGCTGAAGCGTATTGATATCCACAAGGACAATGCGAGTATAGACAGAACCATACAACTTACCGACGCTGTTCAAGCGTATAGCAACCGACGTTCCCGAGGCGGTGAGGTTGGTGGTGTTGGCCTGTGCGGGAAGGGTTTCGTTCACTTTGAAGTCAGCGGCGCGTGCGGCAGAGAGGCTGGCAAGTAGGCATGCCACACAGAGCATAAGCTTCGGCAGGGCGAAGCGCAGTGAGCTGGTGTGAAGAGTAAAACGCGGTGTCATATGTGATAATGTGCAAATGTGTCGCTTCGCGAATGTGCGAATGTGCAAATGTGTGAATGTGCAAATGTGGATTGCTTTATGGCGGGGAAGTGCGCCCTCTATGGGGGCGACGATTAAATCGTCGCGCTCTACACGATGAGTGCTTCGCGCAAGTCGTGAAAGATTGTTTTGACGTGTAGAGCGCGACGTTTCAAACGTCGCCCCCATAGAGGGGCCCCATCGCTATTCTTTCTTTATAATGACGGGAGCGACGTAGCGGCGGGCCACGCCGTTCTCGGGTTTGCAGGTGAGGGTGAGGAAATGGGTGGTCTGGCCGGTGGTATTTTTGGCAAAGGTGCCGTGGATGTAACCGCCGAGGGAGTACCATGAGGGACGGTCCTCATAAAGGTAGGTGTTGTCGTCCGTGGTGTCCCACACGGCGTTCGATCCTGTCCAGTTCTGCACGAGTGCGCCGTTGTCGTAGCGCACGAGCTGGGGCATGAGGTGGAAGTCGCCGTCGGCATAGAAGGTGCAGACGTAGCGGCCGTCCTGTTCCTTCACGGAAGAAGGGAGCACGCCGATGGGGGGAAAGTCGCGCGGCACGAGCTGGAGGTGGTAGTCCTGGAGGGTGATGGGTATGATGCGCCAGTCGTTGCGGGCAATGTAGTCCCACTCGCCGTTGGTGTTGGTCACGAGGGCGTAGCGCTGCTGCTTGGTGGTGCCGTCGGCAAGGGTGAGATGCACGTTGATGCCAAACTGATGGAAGTCGTTGGCGGGCACGTCGGTCTCGTTGACGTAGACGGTGTGGGTATATTTCTCGCCGTTCTTGAGGGCTTTTTTTATTTCGTAAGTGTGTACACTCTGCGTGGCTGCGGTGGTGAGGTTGGGGGTGACGGTCACCTGCGCGGGGGGCATCGGCGTTTCGGGGTAAGGGAATGCCTTGAGGTTGGCGGCGGCACGGGTGGTCTCGGTGTCGTCGGCGGCGTCGTCGGTGAGACGGTCCACGTCGATGGCGTCGATGGTGACGTCGGAACCGAGGGCGTTGGTAAAGTCGAACTGCAACTTGGCCACCATGCGTTCTACGTAGAGGTAACGGGTGATGTTGTCGTCCTGTTCACGGAGCACGACGGAGTGGAATCCCGTCATGGGTATGCCGTTGGTCTTGGAGGGTTTTTCGGTATTGAACTTTCCGGCTCTTACGGGAATGCCGAGGTTCATGATGATGATGGAGTCCTGGGCTGTGGGCATCTCCTTGCCGACGTATATTGAGAAACTTTGGTCGTCGACGCGGTCGGCGATGATTTGGTTTACTTGGTCGAGGGTGATGTTGGCAAACGACACGAAGGTTTTAAGGCCCGGGGTGGTGATTACGCTGTCGCCTGTTGCGGTGCGGAGGGAGAGGATGTTTTTGTCGGCATGCTCTTCGTCGTCAACGGTATAGAAAATCTGTTCCACGGTGCGGTTGGCATTGAGCATGATGACGAAGCCGGTCTGTATCTGTTCGCCTTCGTCAGCAGTTTCATCGTAACTCCACGAACGCGAGTTGCGAAGCTGCGCGGGGTTGTTGCTTGCCATGGCGAGGCGGAGGGTGATGGGCTTGGGTGTGTCGGTGCCGTGGCGGCTATCGGAAGCCTCGTCGGCACAACCTGCCACGAGAAGGGTGGCGAGGAAGAGGGAAGCAGCGAGGAAGAGATGTTTCATGAGAGAGGAAAGTTGGTTAATGTGCAAATGTGCAAATGTGCAAATGGGGGATGAGGGGACGCTTTGACTTGCGTATGGGGACGACGATTAAATCGTCGCGCTCTACACGAAGAGTGCTTTGCGCATGTAGTGAAAGATTGTTTTGCCGTGTAGAACGCGACGTTTCAAACGTCGCCCCCATAGGAGGGGAAGGTCGCGCTCATAGAGAGGGGTGAGCCGTGTAGAACGCGACGTTCCAAACGTCGCCTCCATAGGCGGTGCAAGGCGCCTCGCATTTGCACATTTGCATATTTGCACATTTGCACATTTGCGAAGCAATGCATTTGCGAAGCAATGCATTTGCGAAGCGATGCATTTTGCAGCGCATTACATCACGATTTCTTCGTGTTCGTATTTCTGCCAGGGCACGCTGTGGAGCTTGATGTTGAAGTCGAGCTTGCCGGCGATGGCGGAGATTTTGTTGATGTATACGCGGTAGATGTTGTTGCGGACGAGTCCGTAGGTCATGGGCTTGGAGAGGTCCACCGCCTCTTCGGGTGAGGAGTGGCGGATGTAGTAGTCGTAGGCTATCCACTCTGCCTTGTCGGGGTTGCTGTCGGGCACATAGTATCCGAAGAAACGGATGCCCGCCACGAAAGTGGCGATACCGGGATCTGAGCTCTGCTGGGTAGCCACGGTGAGGGTGTTCTCGGCAGAGTAGCCGAGGGTGTAGTAGTTTCGGCCGTTGGCGACGTCGTAGCTCATCTGGGAAACGGGTTTCACCCTGAAGGAGTTCTTGAAGGTGTTCGACAGGTCTTCGGCGTGATCGGTGAGGGAGTGGTGGTAGACGAGGGGAATGTAGAAGTTGGAAAGATTTTCGGTCTTGCCCTTAAGGAGGGTGAAGGGGTCGAGCACGTAGTTGGTGTTGTAGTGCATGTTCCAACTGCCAGAAGTCTTCGTCTCGTCGGTCTCGCGGCCCATGTAGTTGCAGGTGGTGAGGTCGGTTCCCGTGGTGGTGTGCTTGAAGAGGTACGACACCTGGGTGAGGTTGAAGGGCACGACGTACTTGAGTTTGAAGGTGGCTACATGCACGGGTTCTGTATAGAACTCTTGTTCATCATCATCATAATATCTTTCCTCTTTCCACACGGCATAGTCGTAGGTCTGGTCGGTTTCGTTCCACTGGCAGTTGGGGTCGATGGTCATGTCGTCGTTCGTCACGTTGGTGGCGTAGTCGATGCGGGCGGCGAGGCGTTCAAGCTCTATGGCGCCGGAGGCTACGACGTAGGGGTCGGCCTGCGAACCGCTGCCGCAGTGGCCTGTGCCGTTGCCGATGACGAGGGTCTGCTCTTTGTAGGACGACATGATGAAGTCCTTGCACGAAGCGGGGTCGAAGTTGGAGGTGAAGTCGGTGTTGCCGCGGTCGAAGGGTTCGTTCTCAATGACGTATTGGCGCACGAAGGCAAGACTGCGGCCGTTGAGACCGCTGAGGTCGGTGTTTGCCACAACGAGTATTTTGTAAGTGCCTACGGCGATGTCGGCGTTGATGGCGCGCGAACCCGTGGTGTAGATTTCTTCGGTGTCGGAACCCGAAGTGGTGGTTTCCTTGAGGTAGGTGCTCCAGCAGAACACGGTGACGGGGATGTTCTCTGCCACGTCGTCGGCCACGTTGATGACGCCTTCGGTGGGAAGCGACGTCACGCCCTCGGGAGCTTTGTAGAGGAGAATGGACACCTTGCTCACGTTGCTTTCGTTGGCATTGCCGTGCTCGTTGCCGTCGCCGTCCTCGCCGCCGTTGGGCGGATTGGGCGTGCCGTCGCGCAGAGTGCCGCGGGATGCCATGGTGCCTCCCGCCGAAACGCTGATGCTGATGTACTTGCCGGCTGCGCTGCCTTCGCCGTTGGTGCCGTCGGTGGCGGGCACGTCGGAGTCGCTGCAGGCGGCAAGGGCCAGGGTGCAGCAGAGCAGGGCAAATAGCGAAAGTCTGAACAGGGTAAGACGCTTCATATCAAGGTGTTGAAAATCTATTTTTTGTTTTCGAAAAGGCTGCAAGGGAGAGAGCGGTGCGCAATGCATCGCTCTAAAGGTTGCAGAAGATTCGTTCCTAATTATCTACATCTCTTCTCTCAAACGGACGTTACTGTGCGTCGGTTAGAGTTGTTCGCGCTGGTAGCGTACGCTCCAGCCGAGAACGGAAATTTCTATGTTTACGTAAAGCCAGCGGTCGCCCTGGAGGAAGAAGGATAGGCGGTAGTCGTAACCGCGGTCGAGGAACTGCTGGGGGGTATAGCGGTAGATGTCGGCAGAGGTGCGCAGACGGCTGAGGAGGTCTGCGAGGTCCACGCGGATTACTTCCTGCTGGGTGTTGCGGTTGGTCACGCTGAGCACGGCGTCGTCGGCGGCATTGTCGTGGTAAAGGATGCGCGAGGTCATGAAGTCGGCGTGGGCAATGCGGCCTATGCCGGTCGAGGCGGCGGCATCGGCGAGGATGGAGGCTGCAGACGTGCTGGCGGTGCGGTCCTCAGTGTTCCAGGTGTGGTAAGGGGTGTAGAGGAGGTTCTTGCTCTCGTCTACGGCGTTGTTCCAGAGGATGGCGCTGTTGCGGTCGAGAATGCGGAAGTCGAAGTTGTTGACGTCCATCTCCTCAGGACGTTCCACGTCGCGGAGGGTGATGTTGATCTGCTTCGTGTCGCGCACGAGTGAGATGGTGTCGCTCGAGGAGGCTTTGTCGCCGTTGAGGTCGATGACCTGTGCCTGGGGCACTGCGACGTAGGATTTTGCGGTGAGTTCGTTTCCGCTCATGCCGTACCAGAGGGTGTCGAGGGGAGCTGAGGCGTTCTCCACGGCGAAGCGTCCGTCGGCGTCGGCGGTGGCGCTGTGGTCGAGGTCAAAGCGCAGGGCGGTGATGTCGTCGCCCACCTTGGGTTCGGTGTAGCGCTGCTTGGCACCGGCGGTGGCGAGGGTGGCGGCATAGTCGGTCTGGTAGGCTACGGCCACTACGCGGTATTTGCCTTTGGGCAGTGCGAAGTGCATGTGGTAGCCGTCTTTCTTGAAGGGGTTGTCGGCGGCGGTGCGCATGTCGGTCTGGGAGGTGAGGAACTTCCCGTTCTCGTCGTAGACATAGGCGCGGAGTCCACCGATGTGGTCGGCGAACATATTGGCGCGCTCGAGGTTATAGTCGTAGCGGAAGTAGAGGTCAAGTCCGCACTCGGGCAGGTCGTCTTCGATGAGCGAGCATGATGCCATGAGCGAGCCGAGGGTGAGGCAGGCTGCGATGCGGTTGATTGATTTCCAGAGGTTCATATATCTAATGTGTAAATGTGCAGATGTGCGAATGTGCAAATGGGGGATGAGGGGCTTCGCTAATGTGCAGATGTGCAAATGTGCAAATGAGGGATGCTCTGAGCGAGCAATGGGGCCCTCTATGGGGGCGACGATTAAATCGTCGCGCTCTACACGATGCATAAAGGGCGAAACTGCGGCGAAGCCGTATAGAGCGCGACGATTTAATCGTCGCCCCCATAGGCGGGAGACGTCGCCCCCATAGGCGGGAGAGCTCGCCCGCATGCGCTTAGCCACATAGGCTTTAGAGGTCGGCGCCCTGGTCGCGGCGAATCCAGTGGCGTACTTTGCCGGTGACTTCGATGTACTGGAGGTACTCGTCGTCGGGGATGTTGGGTGAAGGGGGCGGGATGATGGTGGAACCCATCTGGCGGATGCCCGTCACCTTGATGTCGTACCAGTTGTTGCGGAGCACGGAGTAGCGTCCGAGGTAGTTGGCGTCGGCGTTGGCGGCGGGGTAGATGTGGTCGGGGGTTACCTCGGGGGTCTCTCCGGCACGCCAGGGGGTGAGCTCGTCGCCGAAGTGCTTGATGCGCACGCCGTAGTAGGAAACGCCGTTGACGTAGCGCAGCACGCCGCCAATGCCGAGCTGGTTGTTGAGGTAGAGTTTGTCGTCGGTGGTGTTCTCTATTCTCTCGGAGGTGACTGTGCCGTCGGCTTCGGTGTAGTTGACGATGAGGGAGGTGATGTAACCTGCGTGCTCTTCGCCTTCGGCAGCGTAGTAGAACGTGTAGTCCACGTCGGCGGTGGTGGGGGCGGCGTGGGGAGCGGTCTTGCCGGCATAGTGCTTCGTCCAGAGGTTGACGACGGGAGCGTAGCGGGCAATGTGGAACTTCACGTGTTCCTTCAGCGAGGCTTCGTTGT
This sequence comes from Christensenella sp. UBA1685, assembly GCA_963600165.1. Lineage (GTDB taxonomy): Bacteria > Bacteroidota > Bacteroidia > Bacteroidales > Bacteroidaceae > Alloprevotella. Next base: position 12,459 of record CAVCAV010000021.1, read on the forward strand.
AGACGTGGTTGTTGTCGGAGTGCATGGTGTAGAGGGTCTCTCCGTTGCCTATCTGCACCTTCACCACGGCGCGCGTGGTGCGGTCCTGGTTCATGTTGTCCACGTTGAAGGTGTTGTCGAAGCAGTACTGGGGGTTGTCGTCGCCGAGGGCGCCGTTGTTGATGACGTCGCCGGCCTTGAGGCGGTAGAAGTCGTCGTAGGAGTAGGTGTCGTAGTTGGGGTCCTTGGCCCAGTAGGTGCGGTAGAGAGGTACGGTCATTCCGGTCCTCACGGGTTCGCTTTCGATGAAGCGGTAGGGTGCGGAAACGGAGGCGTCGTTGGTCTTGAGTGCGTCCCACGTGGCGTGGTCCACGGTGTTGCGGATGAAGTGGCTCTTGGTGTTGGTGATGTCGAGTTTCCATCCGAGCACTTTCCACGCAAGGGGGTCGGTGGAAACGGTGGTGGTGCCGTCGTCGCCGGCCTGCACAATGTTGTTGTTGGCCACGGTGCCCTGGGTGCCCTGTACGGTGACCTTTGCCACGAGGCGCTCCACGAAGATTTCGGTGGCGGGCTTTTGGCGGGCCTCGTCGAGGGTGGTGTAGAAGGTGGCGGAGGTTTCGGGACAGGTGATGTACGCTGCGTCCGTGGGTTCGTCGGTGCCTCCCTTCACGGTGGCGAGGGGGGCGTTCATCATGACGATGCCGTTGGAGGTGGCCTGCGCCACGGAGGTGTTGAACGTAAGGGTTTGGAATTCCTTTACGGTGTGGCCTTTGAAGTTGAACTCGTCGTGCTCGTTGAGGTAGAGTACGGCGGTTTTGTTGTCGTTGGAGATGTAGATGTTGCCGTTGTCGTTGAGCACGACGAAGGCGTATATGCCGGTTCCCTGAATTTCTTCAGGTACGTTGCTTTCGATAGGAAGGATGCAGGTGATCTGGTTGTTGGTGTAGTCCTCGATCTCTGCTTTGTAGAGGAGGTCGTATGCGGAATGGAATACGGCGCTTTGTTCAGTGTTTCCGGTAAAGAGGAAGAGTTTTGCGGTGTTCACCTTGTATTCGTCGGCCTTTCCGTCGTCGAAGACGCTGTTGAGGGCACGCGCGCTGCGCTGCACGGGCAGGTTTACCGCCAGCTTGAGATAGCCTCCTTGGGCTAATGGCGATTTGCTGCCGTCGCTGATGGCTTGGTCGCTTGAACAGGCGGCGAGGCCAAGGGCTGCTGTGAGCAGGAGCGATGGGATGAGGTGAGACGACATAAAAAATGAGATTTTTTAAATGTGCAAATGTGCAAATATGCAAATGTGCAAATGGGGATGCTGCGCTTCGCGAATGTGCAAATGCTGCGCTTCGCGAATGTGCAAATGCTGCGCTTCGCGAATGTGCGAATGTGCAAATATGCAAATGTGCAAATGTGCAGATGTGCAAATGGGGATGCCTTGGAGGCTTGTTGTCTTTGGGATGTTTAAAATGAAAAGTTGCGAATTTGCGCCCTCTATGGGGGCGACGTTTAAAACGTCGCGTTCTACACGGCGCTGAGCCAATGTGCAAATCGTATAGAGCGCGACGTTTAAAACGTCGCCTCCATAAGCGGATAAACATCGCTCAGATAAGCGGATAAACTTCGCCCCCATAAAGGGGCGCAAATTCGTAACTTAGAGTATATTAGAGGTTTTCGCTCTGGGTACGCTTAGCCCAAGAGAGGACGTTGATGCGAACGGCGATGTAGTTGTAGAGTTCGTCGTCGGGTCCGGGGTTGGGCTTGGGATTCTGGCTGGGGTTGAGGCTGGGAACGACAGCCGAACCGATGCCGCTGATGCTTGCAACGCTGAGGTCGTACCAGTTGTTGCGGACTACGCCGTAACGGCCGAGGTAGTTAGCGGCGCTGTTGTCGGGGTAGATGTTGCCTGCAGAGGGTTTATCGTTGCCTTGTTCCCAAGAGTTCCAGGGAGTGAGGTCGTCACCGAAGTGCTTGATGCGGATGGGGTAGTAAGCCATACCGCCTTTGTAGCAGGTGATGTCCTGAACGCCGAGGGCCTTGTTGAGGTCGCCGCCCATGCCAACGGTGGCGTCGTCGATGGTAGAAATTTGTTCCCCTTCGCTTTCTTCTGTGGTATACTTAAGCACAATCTTATCGATGTCAACAATGCCGGTTGAAGCATCGCGCTTGTCGGCCATATACACTTCAACATGCTCGTCATCCAACTTGGAAGTTACAGTTCCGGGAATTGCCTTCCAAAGAGCAACAATCTCCGG